>CAKTIH010000082.1 GCA_934565615.1 uncultured Oscillospiraceae bacterium
AAGGCGTGGGCACCACGCCGCCCACGCCTCTACTGCTTTTTTTTGCTAAGCTCTACCCCAACTATTGACATAGAACCGGTTTTTGCTTATCGATCATTCCTTATCAGGCTCGTCCGAGTCGTCGTCGCCGAGGTCGAACTCAAGCTTTTCGCCGCAGTTGGGGCACTCGATGGAGCCTTCGGTGAGAGTGTCCTCGTCGAAGCTGATCTCCTCGCCGCAGACGGGGCAAGTGGCATCATATATCACGCCGTCATACTCCGGCTCTTCGCCGTCCTCTTCGTCCTCGTCATCGCTGCAGCAGCGGCCGCAGCCGCAGCAGCCGGCGGAGTCATCATCGTCCTCATCGTCCCAGTCGTCATACTCATCGTCGTCCTCGGGAAAGTCAAGGTCACAGGTGAGCTCTTCGAGATAGTTCAGCTCATCGCAGACCTCGTCGAGAGCCTCGTCATGCTCGTCATAGCATGCATGAAGGTCTTCTATTTCATGCGCCATGTCGGAGAGAAGCTCATTGAGAGCGTTCCACAGCTTGCCTTCCTTGGAATCCGGAGCGATGCCCAGACCCTCGGTCAGCCCCTTCAGATATGCCGCCTTTTCCACTACTGTCATTTTGAAAACCTCCTTAGAAAAAATACGGGGAAAGACCGCTGATCTTCCCCCGCTTATAGACTTGAATTATGCTCTGGACAGATACTCGCCCGTGCGGGTGTCGATCTTGATCTTCTCGCCCGGCTCGATGAACAGAGGGACCTTGATCTCCGCGCCGGTCTCGACGGTCGCGGGCTTGGTCGCGTTGGTCGCAGTATTGCCTGCAAAGCCCGGATCGGTCTGTGTGACCTCAAGCTCCACGAAGAAGGGAGGCTCAACATTGAATACCTTGCCCTTGTAGGAGTAGATGGTGCATTCCATGTTCTCTTTGACAAACTTGAAGTTGTCGCTCAGAACGCTTGCGTCGACAGGCTCGAGCTCATAGGTCTCGGGGTTCATGAAGTAGTACAGGTTGCCGTCATTGTAGCTGTACTCCATAGTCATGCGGTCGACAGTTGCGGCCTCGAACTTTGCGGTGGGGTTAAAGGATTCCTCACGGATAGCGCCGGTCATGATCTTCTTGTACTTGGTGCGGACAAAGGCTGCGCCTTTGCCGGGCTTGACGTGCTGGAACTCGATGACCTGGCATACATCGTTATCATACTCAAAGGTAACGCCGTTTCTGAAATCGCCTGCGGTAATAGTTGCCATATATGGGAACCTCCCAAAATAAAATTTATTATTTATCTTTGATATTTTACAGTATCTCCGCGAATTTTGCAAGCATTATTTATAAAATGTGGAGCGTTATGCCATAGTCAGCGCCCCGGATACTGCGGTGAGCGCCGCCCCCCCAGTTCTTTTCGTGCGTATCTGTATGCGGCAATAAACCCTGACTGCATTGCGTGAATAACGGCCGCAATCGCAAGAGATATAACAATGTTCTTGAAAACGACTTCCGGAAAATACCGAAAACGCATAAATTCAAGATATTCCTTCTCCCTGACCTCCAAATACAGGACACAGTCCGGAATATATGAAACGAGATATGCGGGCAAAGTCAGCCTTGAAATATAGTGGATAACGCCTGATACTTGAGCATTAAGATTATAACTGAAGGAATTGATAAACAGGAAAATAAGGCCGCTCTTTATAAAAGTAAAAACGCCCTCATACTCGGTCAGCTTTGTCAGTCTCTTAAAAAGACAGGAAACTATTCCCAGAACAAGAAAGACACCTACAGTGAGCGCGGCAATTACCGCGCTGTTCAGCTTCTTCATGTCAACATAGCAACGGATATATGCGCCGAGGTAATAATACGCTATTGGATAAACAGCAATCCACCTATACGGAAACAACTGGGTTGCGGTTTTTGAGAGAGAATTGTTAAGGAAAGCGCCCGGAGTGATTAGGTCAAATCCGTTAAATAAAGACGGCACAATGGAGATCAGCACAATTGCTACAAGTATCAGTTTTCTGCTCTCCTGAGCGGCTGCACTTTTCCATAGCCTGTTCAGAAGCGGAATGATAACAACAAGTCCAAAGTACATATCAATGTACCACGCGTAGCTGCCAAAACCAAAAAGGGAAAGCAGCCAGTATTTTATGTCAGACAGGTCATATTCATGTAAATAGAATACTTGAAAAGCAAAAATAGCGATACTGCACAATATCCAAGTCAAAAAAATGTTGAAATACTTCTTTACATGGTTCCAATATGAGGCAGTGGTAAGCTCAATATCTCTATCGATATACAAATACCCTGTAAGAATAACAAATAAAGGGACGCATACCATAAGAGAATCGCGTAAAACTACTTCAATATACATCAGCGGCTGCTCGTACCATTTGCCATAGTAGCCTGTTTTCAGGAAGAAATGTACTGAGATGACACATATAAACGCGAATATTCTTGTTATATCGAGACCGACATCAAAGGCCGGGGCGTTCTTTTTCATAGTGAATATGTACCTTTCTGTCAGCAGTATAGGGCTATTCCATGAGATACTGCGTCAAATGAGAAATCAGCGGCGAAACTGTAAGGCAGCAAAGGTTTTCCCGTAGTCCTCACAGCACCAGCAGCTCTTTGGGGGCCTTGGTGATGATCTCGGCTCCGGTCTCGCGGATGACCATGACGTCCTCTATGCGCACGCCGAAGCGCCCGGGAATATATATACCCGGCTCCGCCGAGCACACAGCGCCCGCGGGCATCGGAGCTTCGCCGGAGGGGTTCGCGTTCGGCCATTCGTGGATATCAAGGCCAAGGCTGTGGCCGAAGCCGTGTCCGAAATATTTCCCATAGCCTGCGTCCGAAATGACCTTACGCGCCGCGGCGTCTATTTCCTTGCCGGGCACTCCCGCTCTCGCCGCTGCGATGCCCGCGAGCTGCGCGCGCAGGACTGTGTCATAGACATTGCGCATCTCCTCGCTCGCGCCCCCCACAGCGACAGTGCGCGTCATGTCGGAGCAGTAGCCGTGCTTTATGCTGCCGAAGTCCATAGTGACAAAGTCCCCGGACTGTATCACCTTGTCCCCCGGTACGCCGTGCGGCAGGCTCGTCTTGCTGCCGGTGACGACGATGGGATCAAAGGAATTGCCCTCGGAGCCGTTTTTGAGCATGTTATAGACAAGCTCCGCGGCGACCTGTCTTTCGGTCATGCCGGGCTTGATCACGTGCAGCACTGTCTCCAGCGCCTTTTCGCTTATACGCTGCGCCTCGACCATGCAGGCGATCTCGTCCTCGGACTTTGATGCGCGCAGCGTCTCGAACAGGTCTCCCGCCGGAAGCAGCTCGCGGCCGAGGGCCTTTTCATAGCCGAGATAGCCGGCGTGGCTGAGCTTTTTATCCTCGGCGGCAAGGCGCACCATACCGGAGCACACGCTGCGGATGATACCGGTGAGCGGGTGCTCCCGGTCATAGAGGACGACCTCGGTGAGACTGCCGTCAACAGCGGCTTCGGCGGCCTCGATATAGCGCGAGTCCGTTATGAGCCACGACTTCTCCAAGCCCACGACGACCGCACCGTCCGTTATCGGGAAGCCCGAAGCGCAGCGCTGGTTCTTCTCATCTGTGACGAGCACGCCGTCAAGTCTGCGGCGGTGCAGCTCCTGCTGGATCCTTTTTACGTTATTCATATACCTGTCTCCTCCGATGTGGGCCGCGGGAAGGTCACAATGAAGCGTGAGCCCTGCGGCTTATTCTGCCCGACGGCGATGGAGCCGCCGTGCGCCTTGACAGCGTCATGCACGATGCTCAAGCCAAGCCCGCTGCCGCCGGCCTCGCGCGAGCGCGCCTTATCGACCCGGTAGAAGCGGGAAAAAATGTTGTACGTCTCCTCCTCGGGAATGCCGATGCCGGTATCAGCAACGGTGAACTGGACGCTGTCGTCCGTCCCCTTCAGCGACAGCGTGACGCTGCCGTTCGGGACATTATATTTTATCGCGTTTTCAACGAGGTTAAAGATGATGTGGAACATATCGTCCACCGTCGCCATGACGACGCAGCCATCCTCAAGCTCGCAGCGCAGCTTCACGTCATGCTCCTTCGCAAGCGGGCGCAGCAGCACCATCGCGTCCACGGCCACCTGCTTTACATCGACCGGCTCCGGGACGACCTGGATATCGTCGTCAAGCCGCGAGAGGTCAAGCAGCTTCTCGGTCGTGCGCTGGAGACGCTCGGCTTCGTTGCCGATGTCAGTGACAAACTCGCGCACGGTCTCGGCGTCCATGTTCTCGTTCTGCACGATGCTGTCCGAGAGCAGGCGTATCGACGCAAGCGGCGTCTTGAGTTCGTGCGACGCGTCGGAGACAAAGCGGCGGCGCTGGTGCTCGGTATCATAAAGTCGCTCGGTAAGCGTATTGAACTCACGCCCGAGCTCGCTGAGTTCGTCCGTGCCGGATATCGCGAGGCGGTGCTTATAGTCCCCGCCGGCAACGATGCGCATGGAATTGGCAAGGTCGTTCAGCCTCTGGAGAACGACTGAGGAATAGACCACGGCCATCACGAGCGCCGCAAGAGCAATTATGAGGGAGACGGTGCGTATCTGCACCTGGAGGTCGTTTATGATGCGGCCGCGCTCGGCGTCCGTCTCATGCAGGTACACCGCTCCCGTGACGGTGCTCTGGCTGCTGATTGGGATGGCGTAGCTGCTGGAAAAAGCCTCGTCCTCCTGCGAGGAACGGAACACTGTCTTGCTGCCGAGGGCAGAGAGCAGATCGCCCGCGGCGGTCTGCGGAGCTGCGTGCGTCTGCGTATCGTACACTATATCCCCGGTCTTACCAGCGACGATTATCCTGTCATAGCCCTGAATGTCGAGAAAGCGCAGCACCTCGGCAATGCTCTCCTGATCCGGATTATCAAGGCTCGCGAGAGCGGAGGCAAGCGTCGCGGCCTGGCTCTCCATAGCCTTTTCCTTCTCCTGGAACACGGCGTCGCGCGCGGAGATGAGCGGATAGACATTCAGCAGCAGAAGCAGGATCAGCAGCAGCATTGCTAAGAATGAGAAGAACTGAAAGCGGATGCTGCCGGATCGGAATGTCCAGCGTTTAATCTGCAAAGTAATACCCCACTCCCCACTTGGTGATGATGTATTCCGGCTGGGCGGGATTGAGCTCAAGCTTCTCACGCAGGCGGCGGATATGCACGTCCACAGTGCGCGTATCGCCCTGATAGTCATAGCCCCACACGAGGTCGAGCAGCGCCTCGCGGCTGTACACCTTGCCGGGGTTCTTCATCAGAAACAGGATCAGGTCAAACTCCTTCATCGTAAGCTCGACCTCCTCGCCGTTCTTCATCGCGCAGCGCTTGGCCTCGTCCACGGTGATGTGCCCGCGGCTTATCGTGCCGCTCTTCTCCTCGGCCGCGGCAGGCGCGGCGGCTATCGACGCTCTCCTTAAAAGCGCCCGGATGCGCGCCTTGAGGGCAAGGATGTTGAAGGGCTTTGTGACATAATCGTCCGCGCCGGACTCAAAGCCCATGAGCAGATCCGCGTCCTCGCTGCGCGCGGTGAGCATGATTATCGGCACGGTGGAGAAGCTGCGGATCTCCTGACAGGCTTCGAGCCCGTCCTTCTTCGGCATCATCAGGTCAAGGATTATAAGGTCATAGTTTCCGTCGCGCGCCATCGTGACGGCGGTCTCGCCGTCATAGCAGGAATCGACCGTGTAGCCCTCGTTCTCAAGATTGAACTTGATGCCCTTGACAAGCAGCTTTTCATCATCAACTACAAGAATTTTCATTAAGCTCTCCGTTTTTTGCCATGCGCCCATTCGCTTGACGGGGCAGGAATAATTAGATATAATACAATTTACGGGCTTTGCCTATCGATAATATCTCTGCATTACGGCAAGCACCCTATCTATATTACTATAACATATTCCTGAAAAAACGGGAGAACAAAATGAAAAAAATAAAAATTTTTCCGCTCCTTCTTCTCATGTGCCTGATGATGACGGCCTTCGCGCCGGCAGCATGGGCAATGGAAGCGCCGCAGCTCAACGGCAAAGCCGCCGTCGTGATCGATCTTGACAGCGGCAAAATGCTCTACGGCTACAATGAGAACGACCAGCGCGCCCCGGCAAGCCTTACGAAGGTCATGACGGCGCTGCTCGCGCTCGAAGCGCTCGACTCCGGCCGCTGCGACCTGACTACTATGGTCACCGCGCAGAACGACTGCCGCGACGGCATGAGCGACGACAGCAGCACCTCCGGTCTGCTGCCGGGCATGGAGCTTTCCATGCGCGACCTGCTCTACTGCGCGCTGCTTCAGTCGGCAAACGAGGCCTGCAACATCATCGGCCGCTATCTCGGCGGCAGCATCAGCGGCTTTGTGGAGCAGATGAACCAGAAGGCGGCTGACCTCGGCTGCACGAACACGCACTTCATGAACACCAACGGGCTCCCCGCCGAAGGGCACTACAGCTCCGCCTACGACCAGTCGCTTATCTTCCGTGCGGCACTGCAGTACCCGCTCTTCAGCGAGATCATCGACAGCACGAGCTATCAGCCGGAGAACACCGCAATAAACGACGGCAAGCCCATCGGTAACTCCAACGCCCTTATAAACATAACCTCCATCTATTCCTACAATGGCCGCTATCTCTATGACGGCGCCAAGGGCGGCAAGACCGGCTACACGCGCGCCGCAGGCTACTGCCTTGTCTCCAGCGCCGAGCGCAACGGCGTCCGCATCCTCGCCGTGGCTATGGGCTGCGACGGCCCGCTCAATGCGGAGATAGAGGAATGCTACAACTTCGTCGACAGCCGCACACTGTATGACTGGGCCTTTGATAACTTCTCCTACCGCAGCATACTCAGCTCCACCGAGCCTATCACGAAGGTGAACGTCGAGATGGCTGAGGGCGACGGGACGGTCATGCTCTATCCCGCGGGGAACCTGAACGTGCTCATGCCGAATGAAATTTCCAACGACGCGATAACGCGCAACGTCACGATATACGACCAGCGCCTTGTCGCCCCGCTGCCTGCGGGTACGGTGCTCGGTGAGATAAGCCTGTCCGCCGACGGTGAGACCTACGGCACGGTCAAGCTGATAACCGGCGCGGACGTCGAGCTTTCAAAGAGCGCGTATCTCAGGCAGCGTCTCGGCGAGATATTCAGCAAGGGCTGGGTCATCGCACTGCTGATAATCGTCGTTGCGTTCACGCTTATATACACGGTGCTCGTCGCACGCTACAGAAGGCTGCGCAGGAAGCACCTTGAGGAGCGCCGCCGCGCCGAACAGCGCAGGCGCGCGCGTCAGGCGCAAGAGGAGAACGGCCCGCGCGGCTACTCGACCGTCGATCCCTCCGAGCGCTTCGATGCGAACATTGACATGAGCGACTTCTTCGACGACGATAACAACAATTATAGATAATGCAGCTTGGCAAAATCCGCTGTGCTTACTTGCCTCCCCTGTGTAAGGGGAGGTGGGTCGGCGCAAGCCGAGCCGGAGGGGTTGTTGCCGCAGTTGGGTCAAAGGACGTTTAGCTGCTATTCCCGTCGCGGCAAATACTCAGGGCTTTATCCCCTCAGTCATCCTTACGGCTGACAGCTCCCCTTGAGAAGCAAGGGGAGCCTTTCTGTATCCCGCAAGTGCTGACTCAGCGTCGGCATCGGTACGTTTTTTGACTGTCAAGCAAAGAAATCAACGGGAAAGATCTTTCTTCCTCGTTAATTTCTTAGCGCCGTCTTAACGGACGAACATGTTATAATGGAGACAAAGAAAGAATATGAGATATGAAACGATGAAAAAAATCGGTGCGTTCTTTTCAAAAATCAATTCTCTGTGCAAAGAGTACATAAAAACCAGCCTCAAGGGCTGGCTGATATTCTTCGCGACACTGGGCGTCGCTTCCGCGATATGCGCCATGCTCATGCGCACGACGACCTCGGACGTGCATGTCCCGCTGATATTCGTGCTGGCGGTGCTCATCATCTCCCTGTCGACCGACGGTTATTTTTACGGCTTTCTCGCGGCCTTTGTCAGCGTCGTGTTCGTTAACTTCGCTTTCACTTTTCCGTACCTGAAGCTGGACTTCACCATCTACGGCTACCCGCTCACGTTCATGACTATGCTCGCCGTCGGCTTTGCCACCTCGACGCTCACCGCCCGCCTCAAGGCGCAGGAACGGCTGCGCATGGAATCGGAGCGAGAGAAGATGCGCGCAAACCTCCTGCGGGCGATATCGCATGACCTGCGCACACCGCTGACGGCTATAAGCGGCTCGATATCGACAGTGCTTGAGGGCGACGAGGTGCTGACCAAGCAGCAGAAAAACGAGCTGCTGCTCGACGCAAAGCAGGACGCCGAATGGCTCTGCCGCATGGTTGAAAACCTCCTGTCCATAACGCGCATGAACGGCGCAGACATGGGCGGCATCACGAAGAACGACGAGATCCTCGAGGAAGTCCTGAGTGAAGCGGTCATGGCTTTCAAAAAGCGCCATGACGACGTCCCCGTCTCCGTCTCCGTTCCGGACACAATGATCTTTCTGCCGATGGACGCGATGCTCATCGAGCAGGTGCTTATAAACCTCATGGATAACGCAGTGGTCCACGGCGGAAGCGTCAGCCAGATAAAGATCAACGCGCGCGAGGAGGACGGCAAGGCAATAGTCAGCGTCGCCGACAACGGGCGCGGCATAGATAAGGACACGTTGCCCCATCTCTTTGACGGCAGCCTTCAGCTCTCCGGCAACAAATCCGCCGATACCACGCGCAGCATGGGCATCGGCCTGAGCGTATGCAAGACCATAGTTGCGGCCCACGGAGGAGATATATACGCCGAAAATCTCCCGGAGGGCGGCGCGATGTTTACCTTTACTTTACCGTTAGGAGGCACAAGCTATGACAATCAAGGATAGAGTTCTCGTTGTGGAGGACGAAAAAAGCATCTCCGGCCTTATAAAAGCGATACTCACCGCAAACGGTTACGACGTCATAACGGCAAGCACAGGGAACGAGGCCTTCTCGATGATAAGCTCGCACTGCCCGGACCTCGTGGTGCTCGACCTCGGCCTGCCGGATATGGACGGGATGGATATAATAAAGGCCGTGCGCTCCTGGACAAGTCTGCCGATCATCGTCGTGTCCGCGCGCAGCTATGAGCGCGACAAGGTGCAGGCGCTCGACATGGGCGCGGACGACTATGTCACCAAGCCCTTCAGCGCGGCGGAGCTGCTCGCGAGAGTGCGCGTCGCGATACGCCACACCCGCTCCGGGCTTTCAAACGAGGCGCTTGTCAACACCGGCAAATTCGTCGCGGGCGACCTGACCATAGATTACGACAAGCACCAGGTGCTTATCGCGGGCGAGAACTGCCACCTCACGCAGAATGAGTACAGGATCGTCGCGCTGCTTGGCAAGTGCGCGGGCAAGGTGCTCACCTATGACTTCATCATGAAGGAGCTGTGGGGGCCGCAGAGCAAGGGCAGCAACCAGATCCTGCGCGTCAACATGGCGAATATCCGCCGCAAGATCGAGAAGAACCCCGCTGAGCCGCATTACATATTCACTGAGGTCGGTGTGGGCTACCGCATGATAGAAGGGGATTGACATCAGAATAACACCGTAAGGTCATGCCGCGCCGCAAACGGCACGGCATCGACCGACGGCATTATTCTTCCTTTTACCGCTTCGCTGGGTACTGCTCGGAGTTACGGGGGATTAGTCCCTACAAATTTGCTTCTTTTCCTTCCTCTTTTTTTCCGCCGCCAACGGCGGTACGGGACGTTTTTGGCAAACTGCGCCAAGCGTCACCCGTGCCGTTCGTCGTCGGCGGTTTTTTTATTGTCAAAGCGACATTCCCGGTTTGCAAAAAATTAACGCGGGGTGTTTAGTTCTTTGCACTGATTTTATCTGAAATTTGCTATCATATAATCAGTAACAGGAGGACGCATCAGTCCCCGAATACGCAAAAAAATTATAGTGAATTGTGGAGGATCAGTATGGAAGATATGTTGAGCTCGGTTCTGGAAACCGGAGAAGAAGTCCTTTGGAGAGGTAAGCCCGAAGCCTTTGATACCTTGGATAAGACCCATAAGCCCGTGATAGTCAAGGGCGAGATAATAAAGCTTGTTGTTTCTCTCGCGCTTATCATCGCCTACATAGTGACCGTTAACAACAACGGCGCTGGAGTTAAGCCGGCTATCGTCGTTATAATCCTTGCCGTCATGGCATACGCGCTCGCCAGCCCCTTCCTGCATGCCAATACTGTCCGCCGCAAGGTCGAGTATGTCATCACGAATCAGCGCCTTATCACCATCAAGGACGATGCCAAGGGCGTAGAGTTCGGCAAGATCAAGGTCGCGGCGATCAAGACCGATGATGACGGCCACACC
>CAKTIH010000083.1 GCA_934565615.1 uncultured Oscillospiraceae bacterium
GAAAATTATTCCCTCTATGATTGACGCGATCAGCAAAGCATAACGCATGAGAGTCCTCCTAAATTGACAGAGGAGGACTTTTCATACTCAATGCGGCTTCCCACAACTGTCTTTACTTTTATGCGGCAGTTGGCGATGGATGTACTTGTTGGAACATACAGTCAACTGTTAATCGTGGTAGACTTATGGACGTGTGTCCGTTCTCAATGCATACCCTCCGGATCAGGTAGTAATGCCAGATTTGGTTTTCCGTGCTCTTTCAGCAATAACAGATAAAGCTGTACAGCAACCGGCCAACCGCTTGTCCTTTGCCATAAAGCACCCACCTCGGCTGCCTTTATTCTGATATTCTCTACTCTTGCTGCTTCTGCAATTTCCAGCACAGAAAACTTGAGGTTCTCTTTTGAAACAGTGTGAAAGCGCCGCTGTGCGTAAAGCTTAGCAAATGAAAAGGGAAGCTTATCGCGACTGCTGATAACAAGCTTGCTGTCTGCGGGAAGTTCACTGCATAAAGTCTGTACAGAGGAGATGACTTTGCTGTCGTGTACATAATGAAAATCGTCAAGAATTATTACGGTGTTCGACGCAAGTAAATTTAGAAAAGCAATAATAAACTCCTGACTTGTTTTCTCATTAAGTTCTCGCAATAACTGCTCGGTAGGGTGTTTCTTGTATGCAAGAGAAAAAGCGGTTATCATGTACGTCCAAAAACGATGATAGTTGTTCGCATCAAAATCCAGCGATAGCCAACAGATTTTTGCATTTGTCTGTTCCGCCCATCCAGAAAGCAAAGATGTTTTTCCATAACCGGCGGGCGCACATACAGCAAACACTCCTGCTTTTTCATTCAGAATCCTGTAAATCTCTGCACGGTCAATTTGGCAAGGTGAACTGACCGGTTTACAGCAATGTGAATTTAGGATAGCCGAACAGAAATTGCTTTGCATTATTTCACCCACTTGTCTCAAGAAGTTTATATAATACTCCAAACAAGATAGGTAAAACAGCCGATAAGGATGATCACCGCACTCAGTATTCTTATGGTGCGGTTCCCGGCCCAGCGAGCAGCGAGGATATCAGGAAGGGTATAGCAGCCTTTTTTCTCGCTGATTATTCTCACCGGCTTTGCCAGAACTATGTAGCTCAGTGCAAGGCCGAACGGCCCCATGGAATATAGCTTCACAATTGAAGCGTAGCCCACTGCGTAGCTTGCGCCGGGATTTCCTATCCACGTCCAGCCGCTCATAACAGCCGCCATTATACCTAACGCCGTTATCCATACGCCGAGATTTCTGCCGCCGACCATAAAGTCGCTTATTCCTTTTGTCCTTTTTCCTGCCGCATATCCTATCACGAGTATAACAACAAAATAAACTGCCGAAAGGGCAATAGTAATTGCAGTTGAGTTATTCATTGCCATCTTTTTCCTTCCGGCTGGCTTTTCTTCTGAAAATGTCCTCAAAGGCCAGCCACCTATTGTCGTCTTTAAACGTTATACCATAGACAAGCGCCATCACCAGTCCCAACACCGGCGGGATCGTGACCCAAAGAAATGTTTGTATTGGTAATCCTGCAATCATGCCATGACCTCCCAAACGAGATGGTTCCCATAAACGTGTTAAAATTTTTTCATTTTTTGACTAAAAAAGAAATACGCATTTCTGCGTATTAAGAATCTTGACGTCAATCGTCTGAGTCAAACAACCGCATGTATACTATCTTTATTGATCTGAAAAGCAAAAAAGCATGGGCAGTAATACGGCAGGAACATCATTGCACCAAGCTTCCAGCCAATCAACCGCTAATCTTCCGAAAAATTTTCCGCCAATCTTCCGAAAAACCTTGAACTAATTATGGTTCTGAGGTATACTAAGGATACTGAGCTAAGGATTGAGGTGTTCTGAATGAAGAAGTATCGGAAAAGAATTGCCGATGAAATACTGACGCGGAAGCTGGAGGGTAAAGGCGCTGTCTTGATCGAGGGGCCGAAGTGGTGCGGCAAAACCACCACGGCGGAACAGATCGCTGCCAGCATTCTGTATATGGATGAGCCTGAAAAGAAAGAACAGAACATCACTATGTCCGAACTGAATCCAAAACGTCTGCTGAAAGGTGCGGCACCAAGACTGATCGATGAATGGCAGATTGCACCGAAGCTGTGGGATGCCATTCGCTTTGAGGTCGACCATCGTGGAGAGCTGGGACAGTTTGTGCTTACCGGCTCTGCCGTTCCTGCTGATACCAAGGAGATCACCCACTCCGGCACGGGTCGTTTTACATGGCTGACCATGCGGCCAATGAGTCTTTATGAATCCGGCGACTCCACAGGTGAAGTCAGCCTGAAGGATTTGTTTGACGGAGCAGCGGAGATCGACGGTGCTTCCGAACTCGACATTGACCGTCTTGCATTCCTCGTGTGCCGCGGCGGCTGGCCGCAGGCAGTGGATATGCGGGACGAGATTGCTCTGGATCAGGCAATGGATTACTATGATGCCGTGGTGCGTTCTGATATTAACCGTGCCGACGGTGTGCAGAAAAATTCCGAAAAAGTGCATCGGCTAATGCGTTCCTACGCCAGAAATCAAGGCAGTCAGATACCGAATACAGTGCTTGCGCAGGACGTATCCGCAAACGATGAAGTCTCTATGAGCGATGAAACAGTGGCGTCTTATGTCAGCGCACTCCGCAAGATTTTCGTCGTCGAGGATATGCCGGCGTGGAATCCGAATCTTCGCTCCAAAACTGCCATCCGTTCTTCTGACACCAGATATTATATTGACCCATCTATTGCTGCTGCGGCATTGGGCATCGGGCCAAATGACCTTGTGAACGACCTCAAGACCTTTGGCTTTCTGTTTGAAACGCTCTGCATCAGAGACCTGCGTGTTTTTGCGGATGCCTTGAACGGCGAGGTCTATCATTATCGTGATAGGGACGGGCAGGAATGCGATGCCGTTGTTCATTTAAGAAACGGGAAATACGGTTTGATTGAGATCAAGCTGGGCGGAGATAGACTTATTGAAGAAGGTGCAAAGAGCTTAAAGGCGATGGAAGCTAAAATTGACACTGACAAGATGAATGCACCGTCGTTCCTTATGGTTTTGACAGGCACCGGCGATTATGCCTATCGCCGTCAGGACGGTGTATATGTCGTGCCCATCGGCTGCTTAAAAAACTGATGTTCATAACGCAAGATGAGTATTATTAACACGTTTAACGCGAATCCAACGCGTTAAACGTGTTGGATCCGCGTTAGATTCATTACTACTCAATTTGTGTTTTCCGTTTCTGTTTTTGTTGACCGTTCAATACTGATAAAACACCTTGATTACCCTCGATAAAAATGTTAAACTGCGTACACAAAGGAGATGAACAAACTTGCATGCTATTCATCTGAAACGAGCTGTTGTGGAGAACATCTAAATGTCGAAAATGAATTTTTCCGAGCTTGAAAAAATTGAAGACCTTGGTGCTGCGACGGGCTGGGTGTCTCCTTCGTCAGCAGAGGACAAGGAGTTTATCAAGTACTTCCGCTCGGTTTTTAAGAGGTATAACATTAACCCGTCGAAAGCGACTCGACTCGAATATGATTTCGTGACACGAGTGGCCGAAAGCGAATTCTATCTCCAGCAGGCCAACGCATAGCCTTATTCTTTGAATATAGCGGTGCAGATTTTGACCCTATGGCAGCAAAAAAGCAGACCTTTCAGTCTGCAACGAAAAACGGCATCAGTATAGACGCAAAAACGGGTTTGACCCAAACGCTGACCCATACGGGGAAATCACCGGGCAGTACGGCGCAGTACACGGCAGCAATTTGGTGAAACAAAAGAGGGCTAAACAGCAGCAAACCGACACAAAAGCAGCCTATTTAATAACTGACCGCAGCTCATAACCCGGAGGTCGTTGGTTCAAATCCTTCCCCCGCAACCACTAAAAGCACCGTTTCAGAACTTGAAACGGTGCTTTTCATAACTTTTCTGGCGAATTAAAAAGAGCGAGCGGGAGGAAAATTCAACTCCCGCTATTTTTTACGCTTGTTTTAGGAATATTCCTGCGAGTATATCGGCGTTCTTTTGATCGGCTTCTTCCATGACATGAGCGTAAATATTTGCCGTCTTTCTGCTTACAGCGGTTCTTATTTTCTGCGCGGTCAGCACCGTGTTCCGACTTTGCTGAATGCGAGGATATCTTACCAGAGTACAAAATTGGTTTCCCAATAGGAGGAAGCATGGAACAAAAACTTGATTTGAGAATTCAAAAGACCTATATGTCCGTGACAAAGGCGTTAATTGAAATGATGGAGGAGATGCCCTTTGAGGACATCAAGGTCAAAGAACTGTGCGACCGGGCCATGATCCGGAAGTCCACCTTCTACAAGCATTTCGCCGACAAATACGAGCTGTTGGCATTCATTGTGAAAGAGGTCATCAACGATTATAATGAGCGCATCCGGCAGGACAGCCCTGCGGATGACCCGGTGGCTTTCTATAACAAGATGCTGGATTATGTATTTGAATTTGCAAAGGCGAACCAGAAACTGATCCGCTCCGCCATCCGCTCGGACAGCCTTGTGCTGCTGCTCAATATCATGTCCAAGCAGGTGACGCCGGATATCTGCCAGAAGCTGAAGCAGGATCAGGCCCGCGGCCGCCGCATGCCAGCGTCCCCGGAGGTCATGGCGACATTCTTCGCCGGTGGTATTTCCGAAAGTCTGCGCAGCTGGTTCACAAGCGGCAAAAAGCGTCCCGAGGAGGACATAAAAAAACAGCTCAGCGACATCATGCGAGCTGTGTATCAGGTGGAAAACATACAGGAACAAGCGAAATGACAGACTGAAAAACAGGCGCCCGCAGATGCGGACGCCTGTTCTGTACTAAACTTGATTTACTTTGCGTAGTCGACGGCCTTCGTCTCGCGGAGGACGTGGACCTTGATCTGACCGGGATAGGTAAGCTCATCCTCGATCTTTTTGGCGATGTCCCTTGCGAGCAGAACCATCTGATCCTCGCTGACCTCTTCGGGCTTGACCATGATGCGTATCTCGCGCCCGGCCTGAATGGCGTAGGAGCTTGCGATGCCGGGGAAGCTCTTGGAGACTTCCTCGAGCTTTTCAAGACGCTTGACGTAGTTCTCAATATTCTCGCGGCGTGCACCGGGGCGGGAAGCGGAGATAGCGTCTGCCGCCTGAACGAGACAGGCCTCAACGCTGTGCGCCTCAACGTCGCCGTGGTGGGCTTCGATGGCGTGAATAACGGCTTCGGATTCCTTGTACTTTCTCGCAATGTCGACACCGATGGTGACGTGGCTGCCCTCAACCTCATGGTCGATGGACTTACCGATATCGTGCAGCAGACCCGCGCGCTTTGCGACGTTCACATCGACGCCCAGCTCCGCGGCCATAAGACCGGCAAGGTGGGAGACCTCGATGGAGTGGTTGAGCACGTTCTGGCCGTAGCTGGTGCGGTACTTCATGCGGCCGAGAAGCTTGATGATCTCGGGGTGCAGGCCGTGGATATTTGTCTCGAACGCGGCGCGCTCGCCCTCGGCCTTGATAGTCGCGTTGACTTCCTTCTGAGCCTTGGCGACCATCTCCTCGATACGGGCCGGGTGGATGCGGCCGTCCTGAATGAGCTTTTCGAGCGCCAGCCGCGCGATCTCACGGCGGACAGGATCGAAGCTCGAGACGGTGATCGCCTCGGGGGTATCGTCAATGATAAGGTCACAGCCGGTCAGCGTTTCGATGCTGCGGATGTTGCGGCCCTCGCGGCCGATTATGCGGCCCTTCATCTCGTCGTTGGGGAGGGGTACGACGGAGACGGTGATCTCGCTTGCATGGTCTGCGGCGCAGCGCTGGATGGCCGTGGCAATGATCTCTCTTGCGCGCTCGTCGGCCTCGTCCTTATACTGCGCCTCGACCTCCTTGACCTTGACGGCCATCTCGTGGGTGACCTCGTCGCGGATGCTGGCGATCAGATAATTCTTGGCCTCTTCGATGGTGAAGCCGGAGATCTTCTCGAGCATTTCGAGCTGGCTCTTCTTCACCAGAGCGACTTCCTGCTGCTGTGCTTCCACAGCGGCGATCTTGCTGCTGAGAACGTCGTTCTTCTTCTCGACGGCGTCCAGCTTTCTGTCAAGATTTTCTTCCTTCTGCTGGTAGCGGCGCTCCTGCTTGGTCAGCTCGGCGCGGCGCTCCTTGACCTCCCGCTCGTATTCCGAGCGGCTTTTGTGTATTTCTTCCTTTGCCTCAAGGAGAGCTTCTCTCTTCTTGCTCTCCGCACTTTTTATAGATTCGTTAATTATGCGCTTGGCTTCTTCTTCAGCACTGGATATTTCGCGTTCGGCAACCTTTTTGCGGTAGCCGAAGCCTATAAAGAATCCCGCTATCAAAGCCGCAGCGGCTATCAAGATCCATAGAATTACCGGCATAGTAAGTAAACACACCTCCATTCTTTAAGAATTTTGCGGTGGGTTTAGCTGCTGAATATTTTGTTATTACCATAAGCTGACAGGACTCTATGTGACCCTGTCAATGGTATCGCGCACGGAGCAGCGCCCGCACACATATGCAAGACGGGGCATAAAACGCGCCCGTCGAATCGAACAAAAATATTTATCGGAGACCTCCCCATGGTCCCCTAAAATATCATTCGTGTTATTCTACCACTGAATCGGTGTTATGTCAATTCAAATGCTTAAATAATTTTAATAGAAAGTTAATAAACAGTTCCGCCCGCGGATCGTGACCCGCGGGCGGAACTGTTAGCTTTATTGTGTATTTAGACTTATTCGGCCTTGTTTTTATTCGTCACAGTGCTCTTTTTCGCCTCTTTGCGGGCTTTCGCCTTGGCGCTCAGCTTCCTGAAAAGCGGGCGCAGCGCGAAGAACAGCGCCGCGAGGATCACAAGCGTCGGCAGCGCGGAGACGAGGAACACCAGCAGGTTCTTGAAGAAGTGCCCCGCGCCTTTGAGCGAATCCGTGAACGCGTTCAGCAGCCGCTGGCCGTAGCTTATGGTAACGGCCTGCTGCTCGGTGTACTCGCCGACCTCCTGGACGCTCAGGGAGATAGTGCTGTAATTCACCTGTCTGTCCCAGTTGTTGAGGCTCGACTGGAGGGAGTCTATCTTATACTGGAGCTCTGTCAGCTTCTCTTCTATCGTTATCGTGTCCTCGACGGTCTGCGCCTTTTCCATCATTTCGAGCAGGCGCGCTTCCTGAGTCTTATAAGCGGTGAGCCGTGACTGCACGTCGTAGTACTGCGCGCTGACGTTCTCGGTGTAGGTGTAGCTGTAGGGAACATTGCCGAGAGTAGAGAGACTGCCCATGACGGTCTGGAACTTGTCGCTCGGGATGCGGATGGTGTAGTCCGCGCTGCGGTTATAGCTGCTGCCGCGGGAGATACTGTAATAGTTTGCGCCGTTTATGCTGCTCGACTGTACCCAGCCGCCGTATTCTTTTATGAGCGCGGCAAGCTCCTCAAGGGTCTTGTCAAACTCGGTAGTCTCAACGGTCGCGTCGGCGGAGTAGATGATCTTCTCCGGGTTTTCGTCGGGCACGTCGCCGCCATCGGTGCCGGAGTCATATTCGCCGTATTCACCGGCGGACGCAACGCTGTCCATCGCGGCAAATCCAGAGGCGCGCGACGCATTGGGTTCCGATGCCATCGGCGCGGAATCGTATGCCGCCGACTCGGTGGAGCTGGCCATTTGGCTTTTGCTGGAGCTGCCGCAGGCGCAGAGGGACAGGGTCATGAGCAATGCAAGCAGCAGGGCTATCCGTTTTTTCATTTTGTCTGCTTCCTTTCATCATTTTATTTTACAGTTATTTACAAGTTTGTCTTCAACTACAAAGACGCGGATTTCCGAATAAAGTTCCCCTTACTGTATGTTTACAGTCAAATTCTTTTTTGATATAATCTGAGTAGAATCTTAACGGGAAATAAACACATAAGAAACGGAGGGACAAATATGCAGCTTACCGCGTCAAATGTCCGGCTCGTCGCAGTGGTGCTGACAGCGCTGTGCGCAGTGTCCGGGGGTATCTATCTTGTATTCTGCAAGCGGAAGGACTACCGCAGAGCCTTCGCCTACAAGGGCACGGCAGGGCTGTGCTTCGTCGTGCTCGGGCTGCTGGGCACCGACGCAAACATACGCAGCATGCTCGGTACCGGCGGAGCCGCACCGGCGGGCGCGTGGCTCGTTGCGGCGGGGCTCATCTTCGGTCTGCTCGGCGATCAGCTTCTTGCGCTGCGCTTTATATGCGTGAATAAAAAAATACAGTTCTTCGCCGCGGGCGCCGCGAGCTTCGCCGTCGGCCATGTGCTGTATATCATCGCCCTGTCGCACCGCGCGCCCGGCATACTGCTGGGCGGCCTTGCCATCGGCTTTGTGGCGCTCGCGCTCTCGGGCGTATATAACTACCGCAAGGACACGAACGCCGGGAACATGCAGGTACCCGGAATGATATACATGGCGGTCGTCGCCTTTATGGGGGCGCTCGCTGTCTCCGTCGCGATACACGCGCCGGGAATATCGACAGTGCTGTTTGCCGTCGGCAGCGTGCTCTTCATCATCAGCGACAATATCCTCTGCGCCTATAGCTTCGGCAGTGAGCGCCGCTTCGGCGCGAACATCGGCATCCATGCGACCTATTACGCCGCGCAGCTGCTCATCGCGTGGAGCATATTCTTTATGTAGATGCCATTTACAAAAACCGGCGTGACGGTAAAAGTCGTGCCGGTTATGTGTTTATAATTCCGCGCCGGGGATCAGTATCCTGCGCGCTTCTATTTTGCACTTGACCTCGCTCACGGCGGAGATGATAACGCCGGTCGCTTCGTTCTGCGCGTGGACATATTCGCCGTCGCCGATATATATACCGACGTGGCCGATCCATGAGCCGCCGTTATAAAAGCACAGTATATCGCCCGGCTCGAGAGCGTCAAGCTCCACATGCTCGCCGTTCTGCGCCTGCGCCGCGGCGGTGCGGTCGAGCTGATAGCCGAAGCAGCCGTAGGTGTAGTACACAAGTCCGGAGCAGTCAAAGCCGGTTTCCGGGTCCTTGCCGCCGTACAGGTAGTTATAGCCGACGTATTGCAGCGCAAAATCCGCCACCTTTTTGCCCGTCGCGTAGGTAGGGCTTTTCGTCGGCACGGGGGTCGGAGCGGGCGTCGGCGAGACGGAGTGCTCTCCCGCGGACTCGGACGGAGCTGTGAGACGCCCCTGCGCATAGTCCGCCATCAGCGTGCAGTAATCCGCGAGGGCGTTGTCGCTGTCGGGGGTGTTGTCCGTGAAGATGACGATCGCGATAGGCTCGTCGGTGTATACGATGGCGCAGTCGTTCTGGTACCGTATGCCGTTGGCCGGGTCTCCCATATAGCCGAACTTGTGGGCGACGTCGTATTCCTGCTCATGGTAGTTGAAGAAGCGCTCCGGTTCGGCCTCAAGCAGAAGGTCGATAAGTCCGGGGAACCGTTCCTGATTTTCGTAGAGCGTCTGCAGGCAGTATATCATCTGCTCGGCGGTGAAGAAGTTGTTTCCGGAGGGAGTGTTCTCGTAGTATTTATCGGCGGCCTTGTCGGGGTCTACGCCCATGTACCGGCATATCGCGCGGCGGTAATCGTTATAGCTGCCGATCTCGTTGACGAGCAGCTCTGCCCTGCTGCTGACGGCGTCGATGATGGTTTCCTCAAGGATGTCGGAATACTTCACTCCGCCGATCTCTGCATCCTTGTCCATCTCGCCGTTATATATCTTCTCAGCAAAATACATGTTCAGCGGCACCTTATACATGTCGCAGGCCATCATGTACTCGCCGCCCTTGTAGAAGTGCTCCTCGCCGGTGACAAGATTGCGGTAGCCGAGGGTCATCGAGCAGGACTTGTTGCGGTCCTCATATTTGTCGAGAAAGCCCTCGATTATTTTATCCCAGCTTCCGTCGTCCTCCGCGGGAGCGGCGAGCGCGGCGGGGCACAGTGCCGATATCAGGCACAGCGCCGCGATAAGGCCGGCGGCGAATTTTTTTATCTTCAACATATAGTGTGTTCCTTTTCACGTGTTGACCAAAGTATATCCTCAGATGAATGTTCCGTCAACAAGAAATCCTTTACATAGAAAAAAACGAGCGCCCCACGTGGTGGGGCGCTGTTTATAAAAAGAGGCTCTGTGTCAATAGTTGGGGTAGAGCTTAGCAAAAAATAGCAGTAGAGGCGTGGGCGGCGTGGTGCCCACGCCTTTGCTGTG
>CAKTIH010000084.1 GCA_934565615.1 uncultured Oscillospiraceae bacterium
CTTCCGGGTACATTTTTGCATGATTAAATTCAGACGGACTTATGCTCCAACCGGAATTTAGTTTTTCTATTGAGTCAGTCCCCTGTGCCTTTTGCATTTATTACACATCCATGCTCACGATATCGTCGAGCGTCTCGCGGCGGACGGCAAGGTAGTCGCCCCTCTCGCCGAGCATTACGATCGGCGGGCGCGGAACGCGGTTATAGTTCGAGGCCATGGAATAGTTATACGCGCCGGTGGTGCATACGGCGACGAGGTCGCCGCGCTTTATCTCCGAGTTCAAACTGACCTTGGGCTGGATGATATCGCCGCTTTCGCAACAGCGGCCGACGAGGTCAAAGATCTCCGTTTTCCGCGGAGCCGTGACATCGAGCACGGTATACTTCGAGCCATAGAGAGCGTAACGCGGGTTATCTGTCATGCCGCCGTCTACCGCGACATAGCTTTTATAGCCCGGTATCCGCTTGACGGAGCTGACGGTATAGAGCGTCATGCCCGCGTCAGCGACGATGCTGCGCCCCGGCTCCATGAGGATCACGGGCACGGGGTAAGAGAGCTTTTCGGCAAGCACCCTGATATACTCCCCAAGGGCCTTGATCCTTGCGGGGATATCGACATGCTTATCGCTTTCAAGGTAGCGCACGCCGTAGCCGCCGCCGAGGTTAAGTTCGGGCAGCGTCACGCCGTAAGCGTCCCGTATTTCCGCCATGAAGGAGAGCATTATATCCGCAGTGCGCTCATAGACGTCCTCGTCGAAAACCTGCGAGCCGACATGGCAGTGCAGCCCGCGCAGCTCAAGATTCTCCTGACGCAGGGCATCACTCACAAACGCCTTGGCCTGCCCCGTCTCGATCGCGACGCCGAACTTGGAGTCGACCTTGCCGGTGCTCACAGCGTCATAGGTGTGCGGGTCTATGCCGGGGGTAACACGCAGCAGCACACGCTGGCGGATACCGGCGCGGCCCGCTTCGCGGTTCACGGCGTGCAGCTCCTCAACATTATCTACAACGAAGCAGCCAACGCCCGATGCGACGGCATAGCTAATTTCACTGTCGGTCTTGCTGCTGCCGTGGAAGTATAGCCTATCCATGGGGAAGCCGGCCTTCAGCGCCGTGCGTATCTCACCCGCGGAAACGACGTCGGCACTCAGCCCCTCCTCGGCGACTATCTCATACATCCGTTTGAAGGACGCCGCCTTGCTCGCGTAAAGCACCTTGCCGTGCTCCCCGAAAGCGTCCTTGAACGCGTCGAGGTACATGCGGCAATTGTCCCTGATGCGCCCCTCGTCCATGAGATACAGCGGGGTGCCGTATTTTTCCGCTAATTTTGCAGTGTCCTGACCGGCAAAGCGTAGCACGCCGCCGGGGTCTCTGCTGATATTTCCGCTGAGCATAGAACAACACTTCCTTTTTATGCGTGTCATTTTAGCATTACGCATTTGCGGTGTCAATCATTTAAATACCACGTACCGAAAAAATCGGTACGTGGTAAGATGCACTTATCTGTTCTGCTTTTTCTGCTCGGCCTTCAGTTCGGCGATCTCCTCCTGAAGCTCCTCATTCTGCTTCTGGAGCGCGTCGAGCTTTTTGTTCACCGCGTTAAGCTGCTTTTTAAGCTCCCCGGCGACGATGCCCTTATAGAATCTGTACTTCCCGGCAAGGCTGATAACGCTTGTTGCGAGCACCACTCCGCCGGCGACGGTCGCGGCCTTCTTCGCGTCGATGTTCTTTATCGCCTGCATCGCGGCGCGGCCGGCTATCCCCTTCGGGGCGACAAGGCTCAGGGCATTGGTCTTCTCCTGCTTTGACTGATGCGGCAGCAGCGCGGTATGCTTTGATCTTTTTCTCATGATACTTCCCCTTTCACCGTTAGTGATACTATTATAGCGACTGTCTTTTCTCTTTGCAAGTATGTAAATACGACGGAGCTATGCCCCGTCGTATTTTTAATGCTTATTCTTTTCAGCCTGCGGCAGCTTCGTCCGTGGAGGGTTCGTCCATGGTGATGCCGAACTCGTCGGTGACGACCTCTTCATCGACCGTCTCTTCCGGAGCGGTGGAGATGAACTCGGTCATATACGCGTCCTCGCCAAGGCCCGCCATCAGGCCGGGGATATTGACGATGAGTCCGTCCTTGTCATAGGGCAGCTTAATGGAGTAGGTATAGCTCTCCTCGCTGCCGCCCTTTTCCTGAGTGACGACAAGATCCATGGAGAAGTTCGCACCGATGCAGGTGGAAGCGCCGCGCTCCTTGTCATAGAGCTTCGCGATGCGCTCACCGCCGACATAGACCTCGACCTTATACGGCGTGTCGTAGGTCGTGCCGTTATACTCGAGCTTCTTGTTGTCGATATACACGGTGTGGCCGCGGCCGAGGAAGTACATCAGCACTGCCAGCGCCACGAAGAAAACAACGGTAATGATCCTTATAAGGAGGGTTTTTGTCTTGTTCATTTCGTCTCCTCCTCAAGCTGTTCCCGCGCTAACTGCTGGCCAAGCTGGCTCTTCTGCTTGCGCTTCTTCGTCTCATACATGATGAGCGCGACAGTGATGACCGCATAGGACACGAACACGCGGAAGTATTCGCCGATCATCGAGTCCCCGGTTATCTTCGCACCGGCAGAGGGCGCGACAATGAACATCGTATGGAACAGGATGACGCCGAGGAACACATTGCCGATCGAGGCCTTGTCAACGGACGCGCCGCCGACGAGCAGAGCCGCGATGCAGAACATGCCGATCTGCGAGTGCGAGGAGTAGGTAGCGATATTGCCCATGTTCTGGAGGTAGATTATCATGCCGAAGCCGGAGAACACGGTGGACATGACGATGGAGATTATCCTCGTGCGCTCGACCTTGATACCGGCGTCACGCGCGACCTCCATGTCCTGACCGACAGCGCGCATGTCCTGACCGAGCTTGGTCTTTCTGAACCAGACGATGAACAGGCAGAACAGCGCAATGATGATAAAGGTGAGCACGGGGATCTTGACGCCGCCGATGTTCACGGCGAGCAGGTTATCTACGCACTGGCGCATGTTCAGCAGCGACACGGTGTTCCTGATGCCGTAGCCGCGGGGCAGCTTGAGCGAGAAGTGCTTGATGGGGATGATGGAACCCATCATGTACAGCACGATAAGCTGGTACACGCCGTTTATGAAGAAGCTGATGATATAGCTGGTTATCATTTCTCTGCCCTTGGACATGTTGAGGAGCTTGCCGCAGAGCATGCCGAGGAGGACGGAGAACGGCACGGACAGGATCATCGCCAGCACGACGCCGGGGATGCCCCACACCTGCCAGTCGGCAACGAAGATCAGCGCGATCTCACCGGCCATTGCGCCGAGGGTCATACCGAAGTTAAGACCCATACCGGCCATGATCGGGAAGAGCAGGCAGAGGATAAGGAAGATGTTTCTGCCCATACGGGTGACGATCTCATTTATAAGATAGCCGACCGAGAAGCCGGAGATAGGGATGCAGACAATGCATATAAGCACGAACATGAGCGGCACAGAGTTGTTCTGCACAAAGCTCAGAGCTCTCTTACCGAAGGGGACGGCTTCCTTGTTTACGTTTTTATTTTTCATTTCGAGCCCTCCGTTTTTCTGGTAAGAGCGTAGAGGATCATACCGTTGGAGATTATGATACGGATGACCTCGCTCATGTCCATGTGGATCATGGAGTTCATGACGGTCGGCGTCATGGTGACAATGCCCTGAAACAGGAAGGTACCGATGATGACATTCGCGATGGACGCCTTGTTGACCGACGCACCGCCGATAAGGATAGCAGAGACGGCGGGCAGCGCCATGTAGAAGGGCGCGGTATATATCTGGATGAAGCCGAAGCCCTGCTCATAGACGAGGATGCCGACAGCGGCAAGCCAGGTGCTCATGATGACGGAGAGCATACGCATCTTGTCGACATTGACGCCCGCGGCCTTTGCAAAGGTCGGGTTCGAGCCGACGGCGGTCATGGCGGTGCCGGTCTTGGTGTGGAGGAAAGCCCACATCAGGAAGGCCAGCAGCGCGAAGAACAGCAGAGTGCCGGTCGGGATGGAGAGGTTGCCGATGTTGATCTGAAGGAAGTTTGCAAGCACCTTGTCATAGAAGCCTTCGAGGGAGATCGTGGTCCTCAGACCCTTGCCGGCAAAGCCCCAGACCATCGTCGGGCTTTTATACGGCAGCAGCAGCCACATCATGCACATGAAGGAGACGGACGAGAAACCTACGTAGGTCGCGATCATCATTTCGCCGCCCTTGATCTTGTTGAGCAGCCAGCCGTAGCCCGCGCCGAGAATCAGGGCAAAGGGAGTGGCGATAACGATGGCCATGACAAAGCTCATGGGACCGGTGAAACCGAACTCGATAGAGAGCGTCGCGCCGAGAAGGCCGGAAATTATGCCGAGCGGCAGACCGAAATTGAGGCCGCAGCCAGAGTGGATCATCGGCACCATCGCGAGAACAAGGATCGCGTTCCAGCTGAAGCGGTTAACTGTGTTGGTGATCTGGGTTGCAAAGTCCGCGCCGACGAAGGGGGCGGCGATAAACAGGAGCAGGAGGAAGCCCGCGATGATGAGTCTCGGCAGGCCGAAGGAATTGACAGCAGCTTTGAGCCTGTCCATGAATGTGGCGTTCTCGCCGGATAATTGTCTGTTCATCCTTCCACCTCACTTTACCTGACTGACCATGAGCATGCCGAAGTCCTCGGAGGAATCCGAAGCGGGGAGTATGCCCGCGATACGGCCGCCGGACACGATGGCGATACGGTCGCACACCTGACGCAGCTCCTCAAGTTCGGAGGAGATCATGACGACGGTGACGCCGGACTCACGGTTGAATTTCTTGAGCGCTTCGAGCACCAGCGACTTTGCGCCGACGTCGATACCGCGCGTAGGCTCGGAAACGAAGAGGAACTTCGGTTCAAGAGCAAAGGCTTTGGCAAGGCAGATCTTCTGCTGGTTGCCGCCGGAGAGCTCGCGCGCCTTCTGCTTGGAGCCGGTGCACTTGACCATAAGCTCTTCTATGTATTTATCGGTGACTTCGCCGATGGCCTTTTCGTCTCTCCACTTGATGAGCCCGCCGAGGAGCTTCTTGAGGAACTTATCCTGCACCTGCATTGCAGGGAAGGCAACGTTCCATTCAAGCGTTTCATCGAGCAGGAGGCCGACGCCGCGCCTGTCCTCAGAGACGAAGGCGATGTTCGCATCAAGGCAGCTGCGCGGGCTGTTGAGGGGAATGGGCTTGCCCTCGAACTCGACGGTGCCGCCGGCTTCGTACAGACCCATGACGCCGTTGGGGATGCCGAGCTTGCCCTGGCCGGCAAGGCCGCCGATGCCGAGGATCTCGCCCTCCTTGATGTCAAGGTCGACGTTGCGGACTATTTCGCCGGGCATGTCGACCCAGAGCTTGCGTATGCTCATGATGGTCTTTGCATCCGGCAGGGTCCTTATATCATTATTGGCGGCGCTGCTTACATTGCGGCCGACCATCCATTTCGTGATATCGGAGACGTTGGTGTCCTTCGCGGGGACGTTCTTGACAACGTAGCCGTCGCGCATGACAACAACGGTATCGCACACGGACAGGATCTCATGCAGTCTGTGCGTGATGAAAATAACGGCGATGCCCTTCTCGGACATGCTTCTTATGGAATCGAGCAGAGCTTCCGCTTCCTTCTCGGTGAGGACAGCGGTAGGCTCATCAAGGATGAGGAGCTTGAGATTGTCCTTTGAAAGCTCGCGGGCGATCTCGGTAAACTGCTTGTGGCCGACAGGCATATCGTTTATGACCATGCTGCGGTCAATGGAAAAGCCCATCTTGTCGATCGCGGCCGCGGCGCGGCCGTTCATCTCATTATAATCAAGGGTGTCCAGACGTTCGCCGAACACCTGAGAAAGCACATTTGTTTTCTTGGGTTCTCTGTTGAGAAGGATATTCTCGGTCGCGGTAAAGCCGGGGATCAGCGAGAACTCCTGATGCACCATGCCGATACCGGCGGCAAGCGCGTCAAAGGGCGTGTTGAAGGTGACCTTCTCGCCGTTAACGAGAATGTCTCCGCCGTATCCGCCTGTTTCTCTGATGACGTCCATACCGAAGAGTATCTTCATCAGCGTGCTCTTACCGGCGCCGTTCTCACCGCAGAGGCCGAGCACCTCGCCGGGCATGAGCGTGAGGTTGATATCCGTCAGAACCTGGTTGCCGAAGAAGTCCTTCTTGATATTCTTCATCTCCAGCAATGGAGCATTGGCATTTATCATATCTTTCAAATCCTAACTTAACCGGGAGATCACAGAAGCAGCGCCGCTTCCGCTGAGCGCTCCCGTCATTTTACGCAAGGGGCAGTCGATTCGCTGTCGGAATAAAAAATGAAACGTCGGGGGAGGATTTTTCCTCCCCCTTTGTTATAGACTTATGCTTTATTACTTGATGGTGAAGTACTTCTCGGGGACCTCAACAGAGGTGGAGCCCATGTAGTGGCCGGGATTGCCCATGATGTAGGTATCCTGGTAGACAAGGAAGGTGTTCTCAGCCTTGACACCGGTCTCGGCATTGGTGTAGTTGGAGCCGTTCCAAGCAGCACCGGGGGAGAAGACCTCGTAAGCCTTTGCGATATCGTCGATGTCGCACAGCTCGCTCTCGCCGTTGATGACGTTCAGAGCATGCTGAGCAAGACCGGCAGAAACAGTGTAGCCATAGGAGAATGCCCAGGTGCCGAAGCGGTCAGCGCCGCCCTTCTCGCAGATAGCCTCTTCGACCTTTGCGAGGATCTTTGCGTAGTCGCCTGCCTCAGCGGTCAGGTCGATGCCCAGAGCGCCGGGGTAGCCCATGGTGGGAGAGGGCAGGTCAGCCTCGATGAAGTAGCCGCCGTACTCGAGCAGCTGCTTGAGCAGAGGCTCGGTGTGAGCGTCATTGGTGCAGAAGTAAGCAGCCTTCTGGCCGTACTTCTCGACCCACTCAGGAACCTTCTCAAGGATGTAAGCCTGTGCGCCTGCAACGCCGACGTCAGAGGTGGGGTCGGGAGCGGTCTCAAGGACGAACTCCATGCCGAACTCATCGCATGCAGCCTGCATGATGGCGACACGGCGGCTCATGGTCTCGTAAGACATGTGGCGCGGGAAGGAGATATGTACGAAGGTGTCGCAGCCCAGCTCATGAGCGGTGCGGATGATGAGGTAGCCGCGGGCGACAAAGTCGTTATTGCAGACGAGGTCAGCAGCGGAACCGATCTCGGGCAGGTCCTCGTGAGACTCACCTGCGATGCAGATGATGTCAGGACGGCTTTCCTTGATGCGGCGGAAAGCCTCGGTGGTGCCGGGAACAGCCTGGTTAACGATGATGGCCTTCATGTCGGGGTCATCGGAGAGGTTAACGATGGTCTGGATGGTGGTCTCGAGCTCTTCGGTGAAGTTGTCGGGGTAGATGGCCAGCTTGACCATATCCTCGCCGTACATCGCCTGGAAAGCCTCGGCGCCGCGGCGGTCGTCCTCGGACTGAGAGACGGAACCGGTGACTATGCCGATGTGAGTAGCGCCGGTGGAAGCGGCGTCATCAGCCGTTGCGGTATCGGCTGCGGGAGCAGTGGTCGCATTGTCGGAAGCAGACCCGCCGCATGCGCACAGAGCGAATACCATGCAGAGAGCCATGAGCAGTGCGATAAATTTCTTCATGTTTGTCCTCCTTAAAATTTTTATACCCGACGCCTGATGCCTCCGTCCGGCCGCACAGAAAGGCAAGACCCATTACACTTTGGAACAAAGTGTAAAAAAACAGGGCCCTGTTTTTACGCGCGAGCCTTTTGTTGTTCATCCGTCGTCATGAGTATAATTTTAACATATTATACATTTATTCCGCATCCGTGTCAATACAGCAATCTGTTATTTGGCTGAAGTTTCCGTCAAAAAAATCACGGGGTCAGCTTAGTAAAACTGTATATATCGGACATATATGGTTCGCTGCGGTCGCCGAGTGCCCAGTCTATGACGCCCATGCCGAGCGCGTCGAAGGATATACGCTCATGCTGGTCATACACGCAGCCGACTATCGTAACGTCGTTTCCGGTCAGCACCATTTCCTTTATGGGGTCGCGGTTCATGCCGACGAAGGGGCTTTCAAACAGATAAAACTGCGTACCGAGCTGTGCGGTCTTTAAGCACTCCTCCCTGTTGAGCGTATACCATGTCTCCTGCCAGTCGCTCCCGGCGTCAAGAGAGAGCACGCAGGGCACGGTGATGCCGAAGTCCTCCTTGCAGTATATGGCGGCGTGCATCGCGGGATACGCGCCGAGGCTCGAGCCGCAGACCATGACGTCATGCGCGAACACTCCGCACTCCGCTGCTATGCGGTCTAGCTCCTCCACGGCGAGCTTGGTTTTCTCCTCCATATATTCAAGCCCGTTCGTGTAAAGAAACAGCGCTATCGTATTCGGCGCGGGGTTCATTATATAATAGTAGAGAAAGTCCACGGATATCTGCGCGTCGCGCCCGCCGGGGAAGTATATGAAAAAGCGCGTGTCCGCATTACACTGCTCCGGCAGCACCACATAGCCCACGTCGCAGGTATAGACCTCATGCGTATATGAATTATTAAAGCGGTTTTCCTCGCTGAACATCGGCGCGGCGGAGCTGTCCCGGCTCCATTCGAGCACTTTTTCACAGCGCCATTCGAGCACGCGGCTGTCGGAATAATCCTCAAGCCGCTGCCATATCCCGCAGGCCTGTTCATAGTCCCCTGTGCACGCGCAGTCAAGCGCTTTTTGATACAGCAGCTCCTTTACGGAGTCCAGACCGGCTTCCGTGCCGGGATAGTCTCCGAGGGACTCAAACATCTCCAGCGCGGCGAACAGCTCTCCCCCGTCCATAAGCTGTCTCGCTTCAAGGCTGCGGCAGGCAAGCTCAAGATTGCGCGCGTCCTTATAATCGCCGAGCTCCGTAAACATCCGCCGCGCGGTCTCATAGTCCCCGGCCTGCTGGGCACGGCGCGCGTCCGTATAGCTCTGCTCGCGGATAAGCGCCCGGCACAGCTCGGCCTCATTGCCGTCCCCCGCCTTTTCGAACAACGGCGCGGCGGCGGAATAATCCCCCGCGGAAAGCAGCTCATAGGCACGGCTGCGATAGTCCCGGCGGAAATGCGCAAATATCCCGACAGCCGCCGCAGCTGCAAGCAGCAATACGGCGGCGATGATATACGATCTGCGTTTTAGTTTCATTCCGGGCGCGCTCCAAACACATAAGATATGCTTTGTATTATGCCACAAATCACCACTCAATGCAAATAGAACATGTCGAAGCGTTTTCTATTACATTACTTTGCATATATCCGCCCGACGATCCAGTTGGACAGGCGGCGCGGGAACAGCTTTGCGATCACGGCCGCGCCCTTGTAGGCAAAGCCCATCGCGACGAGCGGGCGCGAGTTCTTCTTCAGCGCGTATTTTGCGACGAAGCTGCCCGCGTACTCGGGCGTCATGCCGGTGCGCTCGTCATGCTCCATGACGGCGACGGAGCGCTCGATGCGCCCGGCGTAGACATCGTCCCCGGCGGCGGATTTGCGCCGGGCATCGGTAAAGCCCGAGGCGATATCGCCCGGCATTATGGCGCAGACGCTTATCCCGAAGGGGCGCACCTCGTTCTGGAGTGCGAGGACGTAGGCGATTATTGCCGCCTTGCTGACAGAGTACCAGAGCTGGAACGGTATCGGCACTATACCGGCAATGGAGCTCATGCACACTATCCTGCCGCCGCCCTGTGCGCGCATGTGCGGCAGCACCGCACGCGTGACGTTGTCTGTGCCGAATACGTTCAGTTCGAGCTGCGCGTGCGAATCGCGGCTATCCGTCAGCTCCGCCGCTCCGGATATGCCGAAGCCGGCGTTATTGACAAGGATATCGATCCTGCCCTCGCGCCCGGCGATCTCGTCTATGACGCGGCGCACCTGCGCCTCATCTGTGACGTCCGCGCTCATATGTATGATGCCGTCGGACGGGATATCGCGCCGGGATATCTCATAAACGGTGCAGCCCGCCGCCTTGAGCGAAGCTGCCGTGCAGCGGCCTATGCCGCCGCTGCCGCCTGTGACTACAGCGATCTTATTCATGGTTTATCTGCATCTCCGTTTCCGTAAATCAAAAATACCTGATAGTTAAAATTTTTTAACTATCAGGTCAGCTTGTCAAAAAAGTCCTGTGAGGACTTTTTTGACCGCGCTTTCCGCCGAGCATTTTGAAAGCATTCAAA
>CAKTIH010000085.1 GCA_934565615.1 uncultured Oscillospiraceae bacterium
GACGCGCCCGTGCTCTCCCGCGCGGATATCGGCATCGCGATGGGCGCGATGGGCTCCGACGCCGCCATTGAGGCAGCCGACATCGTCCTCATGGACGACGACCCGATGAAGATCGCCAAGGGCATAAAGATATCCCGTAAGTGTATCCGCATCGTGCATGAGAACATCGTGTTCGCGCTCGTCATCAAGTTTGCGTGCCTGCTGCTCGGTGCGCTCGGTATCGCGAACATGTGGGCCGCGATCTTCGCCGATGTCGGCGTTATGGTTCTGGCCGTGCTCAACGCGATACGCGCTCTCAGAGCCTAATGGCTTAACAACTAAATTACAACTAAAAAAACTCCTGCTTGCGGCTTCATCCGCAGGCAGGAGTTTTTATTGTTTACACGCCGAAGCAGGCGAACATTATCACGAGGTAGACTATGTAAAGTCCGCCGATGAAGAAGCCTATCCAGCGCTTGAAGCGCCCACAGATAAGTGCCGGAACCAGCGCGCCGGCCGAGACGATAAGGCATGCCGGAATATCCAGCAGCATCCCCTGGTTCTCGACCGTCAGGGGCTTGCCGAGCAGCAGCGCACACAGCGGCATGATAAGCGTGATGTCCATGATGTTCGCGCCGATGATGTTGCCGACGGAGAGGTCAGATTGCTTTTTTCTAATGGCGGTGATGGTCGTCACAAGCTCCGGCAGAGAGGTGCCTATTGCAATCATCGTTGCGCCGATGATGGAATCGGGAACGTGCAGCAGCTTTGCCAGCGCCGTGCCGTTATCGATAAGAAGCTGCGCACCGAGCACAATAGCCGCCGCACCAAGGAGGAACTTGCCGATATTTATGAGTATGTTTTTCCCGCTGGTGTCGACCTGCACTATCTCATCGCTATCCGCGCCGTGCTCACGCTTTGCGGAAATGAGGCTGTCCGCCATGAAGCCTGCAAAAAACAGCAGGATCACAACGCTCTCGATGATGGAGAGCTGCCCGTCCCGCGTGAAGGCGCACAGCACCGCGACCGAGCCGAGCAGCAGACAGGCCTTTACCGCATACTGGCGGCGCGGCATCATGCACTCGAGGCACACGAGCGACAGGCACATTATAAGCCCGGTGTTTGCCGTGACGGAGCCGACAGCGTTGCCGACGGCGATATCCGCGTTGCCCTCAAAGGCTGCAAACACCGACACCATCATCTCCGGCATAGTCGTTGCAAAGCTCACGACCGTCGCGCCGATGATAAACTTCGGGATACGCGACGCTTCGGCGATCCATGTCGCGGCGTCGACGAAAAAGTCTCCGCCCTTGATGATGCACAGCAGTCCCGCGGCAAACAGCAGCAGAACAAAGAAAAGGTTCCCTCCGGTAAAATCGATACCCATAGTGATCTCCCTCCATCTGACGTGCAAAAAAAGAGACTTTCGCACGATCAGCAAATGTGATGTGCTAAAAGTCTCATTACCTATCTAACAGGCGCATGACCACCGGAATCTCTTCCGGGAGAATGTTGACCATGCCTTTGCAATTACTCCCTTTTAACGTTAGGCTATGTTAACATATAGGTATCATCTTGTCAAGGAGTTTTTGGGGATGCGAGGAAATTTCTATTGACTTAATTCTTAACAGGATTTATACTCGTAATGTTTTTTATTCAGTCGTGAAAGGAGTCTGCCATGAAGAACAACCGCCGTCAGTCACTGTATGCGCTGCTTGCCGCGATCATTTGGGGAGCCGCTTTCTCCGCTCAGAGCATGTGCGCGCAGTATCTCGGGCCGTTCACGATAACGGCTCTGCGTTCTATTATTGCCTTTTTGGTTCTGCTTATCGTCTGCCTGCTGCGCAGGAAGGCCGAGGTCGGCTCCCGACGCGATATAATCGTCGGCAGTCTCATCTGCGGCGCGGCGCTCTTCGCCGCCGCGAATCTTCAGCAGCTTGCGATCAATATGGGCGCGTCCGCCGGCAAGGCCGGATTTGTGACGGCGCTGTATATCGTGCTCGTCCCGGTCGGGCAGATCTTCTTTAAGCACACCCTGCCCTCCCGCCACTGGCTCGCCGTTGCTGTCGCCGTCACGGGCATGTATTTTCTCTGCATCACCGATGGGTTTTCGATATCCTCCACCGATCTGATCCTGCTGCTGTGCGCTTTCCTGTTCACTATTCAGATCCTCTCTGTCGACAGGTTCAGCTTCAGGGTCGACGGGCTTGTGCTCAGCTGCGGAATGTTCCTCGTCGTCTCCGTGCTGTCGGCGCTCGTGGCGCTGCCGTTCGAGGAGATAAGCGTATCGGCTGTGCGCTCGTGCATCTGGCCGCTGCTTTATATTTCCGTTTTCTCAAGCTGCCTTGGCTACACCTTCCAGATTCTCGCACAGAAGGGCGGCAACCCCGCGATCGTCTCTCTGCTGCTGAGCCTTGAGGCCTTCTTCGGTGCTGTGTTCGGCGCGCTGCTGCTCGGCCAGCTCATGACCGGGCGCGAGCTTCTCGGCTGCGGACTCATGATCGCTGCGACGCTTATCGCCGAGCTCCCCATGCCCGTGAAAAAGAAATAAACATCCTGCGTCCGGTTCAAGTCATAAACCGGACGCAGGTTTTTACATTGCGACGCTTTGTGTCTTATGTCTATACACGCATCCTCAATTATTCTGCTGGACGTTCGGGAAATCTATGATATAATAATTGTACCAATTTTGGGCAAAACTTATTGAAAATCGGAGGATGCAATGAATTACGACAAGCTGAAAAATACTGAGCTGTTCCTTTTCGACATGGACGGTACACTTTATCTGGGCGACAATGTTTATGAAGGCGCCGTTGAGCTGATGGAGGATCTCCCCCGCCTCGGCAAAAAATACATATACCTCACAAACAATTCCTCCCGTGCCGGTGAGGATTACATCACGCGTCTGCGCCGCCTCGGCTTCCCGTGCGAGCGCGAGAACGTGTTTACCTCCGGCATGGCAACGGGCATGTACCTCAACCAGCACCACCCTGGCGCCAAGGTGTACCTTGCCGGTACGAAGGCCTTTTACCGCGAGCTTGTCAGCTACGGCATTGACCTCGTGAATGACGAGCTTGGGCACACCGAGGCCGAGGACGTCGACGTTGTGGTGCAGGGCTTTGATACCGAGCTTGTGTATGAAAAGCTTGACAAGGCCGTCCACTTCCTGCGCCGCGGCGCGCACTTCATCGCTGCCAATCCCGATTGGGTCTGCCCCATGCCGCGCGGCGAAGTCCTGCCCGACTGCGGCAGTATCTGCGCCCTGCTCACCGCCTCCAGCAGCGTGAAGCCGAACTACATCGGCAAGCCCAACCGCAACATGATAGACGTTATTTCCGCCATGACCGGCATCCCCAATGAGAAGATATGCGCCGTCGGTGACAGACTGTATACCGACATTGCCGTTGCGCAGAACGCGGGCTCCGTCTCCGTGCTCGTCCTCTCAGGCGAGACGGATCAGAAGATGGTCGACGAGGCCGAGCGCAAGCCGGACTATGTCCTTGCCGACGTTCATGAGCTGCACGAAATTCTCAAGAGCCTGTAATATACATATCCATAAAATGCGCGCCGTACCTGCATCAAGGTACGGCGCGCGCTTTTCATTTCAATATTGCCGTAAATTCTATTATCCCCGGCTGCGGTGCGGCGGCCTTTATCGTCCCTCTGTGCGCCTGCGCTATGCTGCGCGCGATGGACAGCCCTATGCCGAAGCCGCCCGTCTCAGATGCGCGCGACTTGTCCGGCCTGTAAAAGCGGTCAAACAGCTTATTGAGCTCCTCCTGCGGGAGCTCCGCGCAGGCGTTCGAGCAGCGCAGCACGATTCCTGACTTCTCCTTTTTGAGGCCGATCCTCACCGGGGAAGTATCCAGCGCGTATTTCATGGCGTTATCCAGCAGTATCGAGCAGAGCTGGCGTATCTGCGCCTCATCCCCATGGTAGCTCAGGCCGCTTTCAATATCCTGCTCCAAGGTGAGACCCGCCGCCTGTGCCGAATCCGCAAAGGAATCCGCCGTCTCCGCGACCGCCGCCGAGATATCGAAGTCCGCCATTATCACCGGCGGGCGCTCCTCGTCCATGCGCGAGAGCGTCACAAGGTCGTTCACGAGGTCGCGCATCTTATCCGTCTGCGCCTGTATTTTATCTATCCATTTGTTCTTGCCGGTCTCCATTTCAAGTACGCTCAGGCAGGTCGTGATTACCGTGAGCGGTGTTTTCAGCTCGTGCCCCGCGTCGGTAATGAACTGCTTCTGCTGCTCGGCGCTGCGCACAACCGGGTCTATCGCGCGGCGCGAGAACAGCCGCAGCAGCATATAAGTCATCAGTGTGCAGAATACTATCGCCGCGGCAGAACCCGTCAGCTGCCCTTTAATGGATAGAAGATCCTGATAGCAGTCAAGGAATACCGCCATGTTCCGGTCTTCGCCCGTGCGCACCACAAGGTACTTATACCCGCTCACATAGCCGTAACCCTCGCCATGCTTCAGCGCAAGTGCGAGGTAATGATCCACATCCTCCTCTGTCACCGCCGCGATGCTGTTGAGGTCGGCGTCTTCGAGCTCGCCCGCGTCATTATAACGCAGGACGAAAAAGCGCGTAGAGAACGGCGTTTCGATATTTATCGGGTCGTTCGGCCGACGCTCGGGGCGCTCTCCCTCCGGGTGATCTCCCCGCTGCTGGATGGGAAAACTGCCCTGATTCTCGGTGATGAAGCTCAGTACCTCATTGAGCCTTGCGTTTGTGGACACCAAGCTCGTCACGTTTACTATCACGCTCAGCAGCAGCATGACCAGCAGCACCGACAGCATCGCTATACGCACGAACCTTTTCTGAAGCTTTGCTATCATTTCGCCGCCTCCAGCACATATCCCATGCCGCGGATGACGCGGATAGCCGCTGCGGAGCCGATGGCCTTGAGCTTCTTTCTGAGGTTCGAGATATGCACCCACACGACGCTGACCTCGGCCTCGCTGTCCCAGCCCCAGACGCCCTCCATGATCTTATCCGTGGAGAAGATAACTCCCGGGGAGCGCATCAGCAGCTCCATCACCTGATACTCTCGCCCGCTCAGGCGCACGGCCTCCGTGCCGCAGCAGAGCATTCCGCTGCCGCACTCCATGCTCAAATCGCCCACCGTCAGCCGCTGCGGGCGGTACTCCCCGCCGCGGCGCAGCATCGCGCGCAGCCTTGAGAGCAGCTCGTCCGGCGCGAAGGGTTTTGGCAGATAATCGTCCGCACCTGCGTCAAAGCCGGCAATGCGGTCGTCCTTCTGTCCCTTTGCGGTCAGGAGCATTACCGGCGTCGCGACGCCGTCCTCACGCAGGCGGCTGAGCACCTGAAGTCCGTTCAGCTTCGGCATCATTATATCGAGAATTATCGCGTCATACGCGCCTGTCGACGCGTACTCATAGGCGTCCGCGCCGTTATGCACGGTATCTACCGTATACAGATTTTTTTCCAGAAAGACACTCAGCGCCTCGGCGAGGTCCTTTTCGTCTTCCGCGATCAAGAGCTTCATACCGTTCTCCCGTTGTACTTATAATAATTTATAAATGAATTGTATGCTCTCTTCTTAAAGCTTGCCTAAAGAAATTTCTCCTCTGCGCTTTAAGCTGCCTTAAGCTTTGCGGCATATATTATAGCCGAGCAAGGGTCAGGCGACCCAAAACGCTCCGAAAGGATACGATCAATATGAAGAAAATCATTGCTTCTATACTCGCCTTCTTTTCCCTCGGCTCAGCAGCGAGAACCACCGAGCCGACCGCGACAGCGGCAGCCGCGGCGGTAAGCGAGTATACAGTCATCAGCGGTGAAGTCCTCGAAATAAACGACAGCTCGCTGACGCTCCTTCTTGATATGGATGAGGCTCCCAACGGCGAAGCCCCCGATGGACAGATGCCCGAAATGCCCGACGGCGACGCATCCAACGGTCAGCCGCCTGAGATGCCTGACGGTCAGGCTCCGAACGGCCAGATGCCCGGCGGCAGAACTGTGACCGTCGATACCTCCAATGCGATTATAACACGCGACGGCGCGGAAGTCACCGTCAAAGATATCTCCGTCGGCGATAAAGTCTCCGTCTCAGCAAAGGACGCCGAACTGAGCTATATCGAAAACGACGCCGTTCCCGGCTCTGCCCCCGGCGGAGCGCCGGGCGGCTTCGGCGGCAGCAGTGAGTTCACTCAGGGCAGCAGCGCGAACACCATAAGCACTGACGGCGAATACTCCGGTGAAAGCTACAGCTCCACCGGCGACGATGAGAACGCCCTGCGCATCGACGGCGCTGCCGTCACGCTCTCCGGTGTCACGGTGAACAAGTCCGCCGGCACCAGCTCCAACCCCGAAAACGGCGACTTCTACGGCGTCAACGCTGCGATCCTCGCAACAAACGGCGCAACTGTGGATATAAAGGATTCCGATATCTCTTCCTCCGCGCAGAACGGAAACGGCGTGTTCAGCTACGGCAGCGGCACGACCGTGAATATATCCGACTCGACCATCAACACCACCGCGGATAACTCCGGCAGCATCCAGACCACCGGCGGCGGCACGACGAACGCGAGCAATCTCACCGTCACGACTGTCGGCAATTCTTCCGCGGCGATCCGCTCCGACCGCGGCGGCGGCACGGTCAACGTCGACGGCGGCAGCTATACCTCGAACGGCTATAACTCCCCCGCCGTCTATTCCACGGCGGACATCACCGTGAAGAACGCCGGCCTTACCGCTAACAATTCCGAAGCTCTTGTCATTGAGGGCAAGAACTCCATCACCCTCGAAAACTGCACCGTCTCCGGCAATATGAGTGACACCGAGGGCGCAAGCTCCGATGAAAATGTCCACTCTGTGATGATATACCAGTCCATGTCCGGGGACGCCGATGTCGGCACCTCCGAGTTTTCAATGACCGGCGGCAGCCTCACCTCGAATAACGGCGATGTGATATACGTCACAAACACCCACAGCATCATAAAGCTCTCCGGTGTTGAGATCACCGACGCCGACGGCGAAGGCTGCTTCATGCGCGTATGCGGCAACAGCGGCAGCCGCGGCTGGGGTCAGTCCGGCTCCAACGGCGCGCAGGTCGAGTTCACTGCGGACGGGCAGAATATAAGCGGCGATATCATCGTTGACAGCATCTCTACCCTTGACATGACGCTCACAAACGGCAGCAGCTTCACCGGCAGGATCAGTATTGCGGCGAACCTCACCGGAAGCTCTGCCGTTGAGAACAACGCCGTCATAACCATCGGCAAGGGCTGCACATGGAAGCTCACCGGTGACTGCACAGTGACGAGCCTTACCAACAACGGTACCATTGATTTTAACGGCTACACCATCACTCTCGCCGACGGCAGTGTGCTCAAATAAATAACGAAAACAGGTTTTCCTGATTATATAAAGGCTGCACGGCAATGTCCTCCTGCCGTGCAGCCTTGCTTTATTTACTTCTTAGCAACGATGTGATCCTTATCCTTATAGATGCTGTTTGCGGGGATAACGCCGCGCACGCAGGAGGTCGGATAAATGTTCGAGCAGCGGCCGACGACCGTGCCGGGATTGAGGACGCTGTTGCAGCCGACCTCGACGTTGTCGCCGAGCATCGCGCCGAACTTCTTGCGCCCGGTCTCGATAGGCGTGCCGGGGACCTTGACTGTGACAAGGGTCTTGTCGCTCTTGACGTTGCTGGTTATCGAGCCTGCGCCCATGTGCGCCTTGTAGCCAAGGACGGAGTCTCCGACGTAGTTATAGTGCGGGGTCTGGACGTTATCAAACAGGACAACGTTTTTGAGTTCAACAGAGTTGCCGACGACGGCGTTCTTGCCGACGATGGCGCTGCCGCGGATGAATGCGCAGTGGCGGACTTCAGCGCCGTGATCGATGATGCAGGGTGCGCCGAGGTAGGCCGACGGGAACACCTTTGCGTCCTTCGCCACCCATACGCCCTCGCTCGGGTTATCGAACTCGTTCGGGTCGAGTGTGGGGCCGAGCTTGAGGATGAAATCCTTTATCCCGTCAAGCACCTCCCAAGGGTAGGTCTTGCCGTCGAACAGTTCCTTAGCGATGGTCTTATCAAGATCGAGAAGCTCTTTTATTTCAACCATTTTCCTTACCTCACTTGACTCTGACGAGCTTGCCCGCATCGGCCATTGCGGCGATGATGGCGTCTACCTTCTCCTCGCACAGCTCGTGCGTGGACGCTTCCGACATGACGCGCAGCAGCGGCTCGGTGCCGCTCTTGCGCAGCAGGACGCGGCCGTTGTCGCCAAGCTCGGCCTCGGCCTTTGCGACCGCCGCCTTGACCTTTTCGTCGTTGAGCGTCTCGTCCTTGTCGGTGACGATGACGTTCTTCAGTACCTGCGGGTACATGGTCATACCGGAGGCAAGCACGGAGAGCGGCTCCTTAGTCTCGGTTATGGCTTCCATGACCTTGATTGCGGTCAGCAGGCCATCGCCGGTGTTCGCAAGGCGGCCGAAGATAATGTGACCGGACTGCTCGCCGCCGATCAGGTGGCCGTTCTGGCGCATGTTCTCAGCAACGTACTTGTCGCCGACGGCGGTCTTTTCATAGCCGATGCCCAGCTCGTCAAGCGCCTTGTACAGGCCCATGTTGGACATGATAGTCGTGACGACCTTGGAGTTGCCGAAAGTGCCGCGCTCCTTCATGTACTTTGCGCAGACGTACATGATATGGTCGCCGTTTATCTCGTTGCCCTTCTCGTCGACAGCAAGGCAGCGGTCAGCGTCGCCGTCAAAGGCGAAGCCGACGTCAAGCCCGTTGTCGACAACGAACTTCTGGAGGTTATGTATATGCGTCGAACCGCAGTCGACGTTGATGTTCAGACCGTCAGGCTTGTTTGCGAGCACGTAGGTGTCCGCGCCGAGGGCGTCGAACACGCTCTTTGCCATCTGCCATGTGCTGCCGTTTGCGCAGTCAAGGCCGATCCTGCGTCCCTTGTAGGAGCGCGTCGCGAGAGAGATGAGGTAGCCTATGTAACGGTTGCGGCCGGCGGCATAGTCCACCGTGCAGCCGATCTGCTCGCGCTGGGCGTAGGGCAGAGCTTCATCGGAGTCGAGGTATTCCTCGATCTTGTCGAGCAGGGACTCCTCCATCTTCTCGCCGTCGCCGTTGAGAAGCTTTATGCCGTTGTCGTAATACGGGTTGTGGCTGGCAGAGATCATGATGCCGCAGTCGAAATCATCCGCGCGCGCGATGTAGGACACGCTCGGCGTGGAGGTGACGTGCAGCAGGTACGCGTCCGCACCGGAGGCGGTGAGCCCTGCGCAGAGCGCCGATTCAAACATGTAGCTCGAGCGGCGGGTGTCCTTGCCGATAACTACCTTTGCCCTGTGCGCCTTGCTGCTGTAGTACCAGCCGAGATAGCGGCCTATGCGGAAGGCGTGGTCGACTGTCAGATGTACGTTTGCTTCCCCGCGGAAGCCGTCAGTTCCGAAATATTTACCCATTGTTTCCTCCTGAATTAGAGTCTGGATGCCGCCGCGGTATCAAGATACACGGTGACCTCCGTAGGAATTTGCAAAAAAGATGCAGGTATATATGTAATGGTCTTGCCATAAACCATCTCAAAAACGGCCGCGGCCTTATCCTCGCCCTCGGCAAGCAGGATGATATTCCTCGCCTCGGTCAGAGTCTTGATGCCCATCGTCACGGCGTATTCGGGCATGTTTTCCTCCGT
>CAKTIH010000086.1 GCA_934565615.1 uncultured Oscillospiraceae bacterium
CGTCAACACCACGGAGTGCCCGATACACCATAATCATCAGCAGTGGATCATCGACCATACGGAGAAGGACACCGTTCTTGCGCAGAAAACGATCGGCTCCATGATGCGCATAACCAAGAACAATGCCGCCCTCCTCGCCAATGAGATCGAGGCCCGCGGCCTTGCCAACGGATACGATACCGCGCACATACTCAAAGAGCAGATGCCCGTCATCAGCGGCCAGAAAACAAAAGCGGCCTTCATAAACGGCGATGTCGGCAGCGCCACCTTCTGCACCGGTATGGGCATGGGCCTCATACACGACGTCGTTCCCGTGCAGGAGCTGCTCGACAGGATGGTGAAAGAGGCCGAGGAGACCATCGCTTCCGTCGGCAGCATGTTCTGAGCGGGAGAATGAGAATGGCAAAGACAATAAAAACAGCCGTAACCGAAAAGTTAGGCATAGAATATCCCATCATCCAGGGCTGCATGCAGTGGATCGCGCGTGCTCCGCTCGTCGCGGCAGTGTCGGAGGCCGGCGGCCTTGGGATCATATCCTCCTCCACGTTTAGGGATAAGGAAGCCCTGCGCGAAGAGATCAGAGCGGTAAAGGCGCTGACAAGCAAGCCCTTCGCTGTCAATCTGACGCTCATGCCGTCGCTGGTCGTCCCGGACTATATGGGTTACATACAGGTCTGCGCCGAGGAGGGCGTCAGGATAATCGAGACGGCGGGCCGCCCGCCGAAGGACGATATGGTCGCCGCGATAAAAGGCGCGGGCATTACGCTCATACACAAGTGCACCACTGTCAAGCACGCCCTGAAGGCTCAGTCGATCGGCGCGGATATGGTAGTGGCCGACGGCTGCGAGTGCGCGGGACACCCCGGCGAGAACGACATCACCACTATGGTGCTCACGCCGGCATGCGTTGCGGCATTGGATATCCCGGTCATCGCGGCAGGCGGCATCGGCACCGGCCGGCAGATGGCAGCGGCGCTTATGCTCGGGGCAGAGGGCGTATACCTTGGCACGCGTTTTCTGGAGTCGGCAGAGTGCCCGGTTCTCCCCTCGGTAAAAGAACATCTCGCGAAGAACGCCAATGAGATGGACACCTGCATTCTTCTGCGCAGCTTCAAAAATTCCACCCGTATGTACAACAGCTCCGTGGCGCAGAAGGTGCTCGCGGAGGAGAAGCGCGGCTGCGAATTTGCTGACATCCGCGAGTATGTTGCCGGGACGACGGCGTGCAAAATGTTCTTCGAGAACGGCGACGTTGACGGCACCGGAGTCATCTGCCTCGGCGAGACGATAGGTCTCATAAACGAAGTGCTGAGCTGCAAAGAGATCATCGATTCAATGATGGATGAATGCACCGGGACTATCTCCCGCTTTCAGGGCTGATCCGAACACCTGAGTCAATATTCTGCCGCACATAAGGCAAACATCAAGAGCAAGGCGACAGCAGTGAAACATACTGCTGCCGCCTTGTTGTTTTTCTATTTTTCGGTCTGCCGCCTGTCAGCGCCGTCCTTGCCGTTCATATCCGGTTTGATAAATTGTGAAGACATCTTGAAATCATTTGTTTCATATGCTATGCTGAATTTGTATATGGAAATAATCCCCCCGCCTTTGCAGGCTATCTTACGATGATATAGGCGTCCTTACGGATATAAACAGAAGAGGATCAGAATTGTTATGGAAAAAGAAACCATGATCGACAGCAGCGTTAATGAGTCCGCAAGCCAAACAGATAATGCAGCCGCGGGCAGCGCATCATCGTCCGAAGGTATCATAAACAGAGCGCTGTACAGCTTAAGCCGGATCCCTGCCGGGACTGTTTTATGCGGCAAATACAAAGTCGTAAGTGAACTGGATATCGTGGGCCGAGAGGCCGCTCTCTTCATTTGCGAATATAACGGAGAAAAGTACGCCGCGAAGCTTTACCGGAGGGATGCTGCTATAAGGGAGGACGCCGCAAAAGCTTTGAAGAGCATTTCGTCTCCTTATACGGCAACGCTCTGTGACATGGGTATCTACAATGGCCTTCCTTTTGAAATTACGCCTTATTACGCGCAGGGAAGCCTTCATGGACGGACCTTTTCATTTGATGAGCTGAAGCAGCGGATCATCCCGATTCTCAATGAAGGGCTGCATGTTCTTCACAAAAACGGAATAATTCATAAAAACCTGAAGCCTTCCAACATTATGCTTTGTGACAACGAAGAGGACGTTGTAATAATCGACTTCGGGATCAGCTCGATCCGGGACGGCTCAAACGCGGTCATTGCTGCAAATCCCGGCATAGCTCCGGAATACTCCGCGGCAGAAACATTCAGAAATCTCTTCTTGGAGGAGTCGGACTATTATTCTCTCGGCATCACAATATATGAGCTGTTCTGCGGACATACTCCGTACAGCAATATGGATCCCGAAGAGCTCGAGCAATACGTATCAGCTCAGCAGATCCCGTTTCCGAGCAACATGCCGACGGAGCTTTGTAATTTGATCGCCGGCCTGACTTACAACGACATTACGAACAGAAAAAATAAAGCTGATCCCAATCGGCGCTGGACCTATGAGGAAACAGCAAATTGGTGCAGCGGGAAATATCAGCAGCTCCCCGGTGAAGCTGCCGCTTCTGCGGCAAATCAGATCCCCGCATATACATTCAGACGCCAAAAGTACACAGACATGTCCGCTTTGGCAGATGCGCTGGCGATGAACTGGAACGACGGGAAGAAGCAGTTGTTCCGCGGCATACTCTCAGGTTTCTTAAGGAGCGTGGATCCGGAGATCGCCGGCTTTTGCATTGACGCAGAGGAAGCGCAGGCAAAGGGCGGCAATGCCGACCTTTTGTTCTTCCGGACCATCTATAAGCTCAGTCCTGCAATGCGCACATTTTACTGGAAAGGAAGCCGCTTTGAGAGCCTTCCCGAGCTTGGGGACAGCATCCTGGTGCATTTGAGAAGCGACGACAGGAACAATTGCGGACTGTATGATGAGATCTTATCAAGCAGGGTCATTTCGGAATACGTCACGATAAACGATGAAAAAAACGAGCAGCTAATCAACGCCGTTCGTGACCTCGAAGAACGCTTTATCAAACATCATTCTGACGAGCGTGAAAAAGAGCTTGCATATTACCTGACCGGATATTTGCTTTCCGGGCAGCGCACATATCTTCTGAACGGAAATGTATATAGCTCAGTGGACGAGCTGGTCCGGACGCTGCACAGCCTCCTGGCTTTGTCGGAGGCAGAGTTTAACGGGCTTTGCGATCAAATAATAGATAAAACAGGAACTTTGTCTGCGCAGTTTGAGGCTTGGCTCATCACTCTTGGCAAGCACGAGGAACTGCAAAAATGGAGAATGAGTGAATATGGCGCGTAATCATGGCAGTAATAACAGCGGCTTGCTATGGATAATAGGAATACTGTTTTTTCTCGGAACTGTAGCGCTGTTTAATGGGTCACTTGATGCGTCCCCTCTATTATGGATATGCATAATTATAGGAGATGTATTCATCGCTGCGGCCATAATTAAAGCCATATCCGAAAGACCGGCAGCCAACACGCTCCCGCAAGTACCAAGCAGTCAGCTCCCATCGCGGCAGCCCGATACGCCGGATACTTCCCCGGTCTCATCAGCGGCTGCGCAGGAAGCAAGTCAGGACCGCAGCAAGCTCAATCAGTTGAAGTCCAAATACCGCGTGCCCGGCATACCCCCTGTCGGGATCTCGATCGATCCTCTGCAAAATGAGATGAAGTCGTGTCAGTGCATTGAGGTTTTGCGGAGCGTCAACAGAGCAGCCGGGCAAAGGAAAGACTATGCGGAAAAATTGGGATCCATCAAGGCGGAAATGGACGGTATCCTTGCGTGTCCCGGATGCAGCACAGACAAAGACAGGATCAGCTATATAAGCGGCAAAGAGGAAATACTCCGACAGAAGAAGGCTGAGTATACCAAGGCGCTTAAGGAAATGAAAAAAGTCCGGATAGTGCTTTTGGAAAAAGACAAAGCAGCATTTAACAGCCTTTACTCCGCACTTGCCGAAATTAGCTCCAGCATGAAATCCGCAGGCAGCAGCGGGATCGAGCTCTCTTCATTTATCGAACTCAACTCAAGTATTCCGGGAAGTCTTTTTGTTTCCGGGCAGGCGTCGGTAAAGCTCGATTATGGCGCATATAATTTCTTTCTTCTCCCCGATGCTATACTTGCCTATGACAAGGCCGGTTCTTTCGTCACCGCTTTTGAGCCAATGGCACTGATAATCACATTTAAGCCTCAGAAAAAAAGCGTTTATATGCGAAGGCGCAGCGGCGCTTCATGGTCTTATGCCGATCCGGTCATTGCAAAGGATTCCGCTTTGGTGTCTCAAGGGGCTTCAAAAACGAGCTGGCTGCATGAGCGCAAAAGCGGCGGTCCTGATCTAAGATATTCAGATAATCCGAGCTATGAATCACGAACCGATACATACGCCTATACTGATGTCTGCATTCAGCTCGGTCGGTTTAAAGCGGAATACTCAATAAGCAAAGCCGGTCTTTCTAATAAGCTGAACCCGATGGTGAAAGATTACTGTTCAGTTACGCACGAATCGACCTCTGCTCCCTCACTGTTAAGACTCTTAGAAAGCGCTTCCAAAAAGAAAGAAGCGGCAAGCCTGCTATCCGAAAAATATGAGGACGTCAGTAAAAATGTCATTTGTAAAGTAAGTTCGGAGGATAAATAGACGCGCGGTCCTAAGTCCTCAAGTCAAAATGCAGTTGTATGGTTTTCAGCCGGCAAGTCAGTTGGAAGGATAATGGTGAGACAGTGGAAAATACAATATTGAAATTCAAGGAAAAGTTATATCCGCATGAGGCGGTGATGAAGGCTGCCTATCACTTCATTGACAGGAGCTATATTCACGTGGACATTTGCGGCGATGAATATGTAATCGAGATCACCGCCAAAGACGGCAATGACGCAAACGCAATAGCATTAGAGTTTGAAAATGAAATGCTTGCGCAGGCTGTTCGTTATCAGGTTTATCTGCAAACGCATACCATAAGAGAAATCCTTATGGCAAGAGCAATGTCATCAACGATCACCGGAAGCAATACGGAATTGGAAAAGGACGAGCTGCCGGATAGTATTGAAGGGCTTGACAGCATCCTGACTGATTGGTTTGAAAAGAATGAAAAGTAACGAACAGCTCTATTCAAAAATCTTCTATCCGAAAGAAGTGCTGAACCTGGCGATAAACGACTACAGGAAAATTGCCAAGATCAGGCTGCGGGAAGAAGCGGAGCATTATAGGTGCGAATTTTGCCGATGCGCAGTTGATACGCGGTTAGTAATGAATGAGTTCAATAATTACTTGATCGAGTTATTGAATTCCAAGGGAGAACGCTCTGGTATATGATTTTTCTTGAGGCATTTCAGCTTGCAGTTTTAACAGCATTATTTTTGAATGCTGCATTGTCTGATCTTCGCAGCGGGATCGTCAGTAATAAGAGCATCCTTTTTGCTTTGGGCGCAGGAGCATTGAGTGCGCTCCCCTACTATGCCTTTTTTGCATCCGATTGCCTCGCCGCCTATGCAGTAAACCTTGTTATAGGGATCGGCGTCAGCCTCCTCCTGTATGCTATGGGGATATGGGGAGCCGGAGACAGCAAGCTGTTATCTGTCACAGTTCTGCTTTTCCCTGCAAGGCTGTACTGCATCAACAGCCAAAGCCTGGCATCGTGCTTTCTGCTTATTGCAATAGTGTTTATAATTGCGTTTATCTACGTCGTGGCTGACACTCTTATAGTCGGTATTAAGCAAAAGGACCTTTTCAAACTGCCGAAAAGGAATTTCGATCTGAAAGGCTATCTGAAAGGATTTTTGTTCTTCTTTTTGATGCTGGCCCTGTTCAACGGAGTTTTATTTGCCCTCCTGCCTGACGCGTTGTTGATCGACAGAACGTTATTGGCGGCGATCCACTTCGTCGTAATACTGATCGGAGCGCGGCTCGAAGAAAAGGCAAATTGGTATATTGTTTCAGCAATGGCTGCTGTGTACGCCGTTATGCTGCTTTGCCGAATAATACGGTTTGACCCCTCCGGCATTGATTGGAGAATATACATTGCAGTGATCCTGCTGGTGGTGTTCAGGACTTTTGCCGGTAAATACAACTATAAGACAATTCCGGTCTCTGAGTTGAAGCCGGGAATGATCCTGTCAATGGGCAGCATTTTGTTATTTGCGGGGTCAAGAGTCAAAGGACTTCCGTCCTTCTCAACAGAAGATCTTAAGTCCCGTTTGTCTGCCGGCGAGGTCGACAGCATCTGCAGATGGTCTAAAACAGCAAACGGTCAGGAGACAATAGTGATCGTCCGTAAGATCCCGTTTGCCGTTTTTATCGGCGCGGGAACATTGCTGTTTGCGATTTGGGAGGTATTGGCAGGATGAATTTATTTCTTCCCGATTATTCGTATGGAAATAGAATGATGGTCGTGGCAAGGAGCGAGGATGTTTACGATCAGTTGATGCAGCGCGGCGCTGATATCATGCGGATCACGGACGACCGCATTATTTTTCAGCCTGGCAACTGTGTTTATCCTGCCGGTAAAGTAAAGGCAGACAGGCTTGATCTGCTTTGTGATCATGACATTGTCGAGATAAGTGATACAGGACTGCTTTACCGGGCTTATGCCGATAACGAAGCCGACTCTACGGTTTTCCTCGGGGCAAAATGTAACTCAAACTGCATCATGTGCCCTGCCGGAGATGCGGAACGAAAAAAAAGGTTCTCGTACAGTCGAGAGCTCCTTATGAAATACATCGATTATCTGCCCTGCGACCTGGAATATCTCGTCATGACAGGCGGCGAACCAACGCTGCAGACGGACCTGTTTCTTGAAGCGTTGGCACGGGTAAAAGAAAAGTTCCCATACACCCAAGTGCTGCTGCTTACTAACGGCCGTTCTCTCAGCGATAAATGGCTGTTCGAGCAGGTGTGCCAGCGGTGCCCGAACAATTTCAGGATCGCGATCCCTATCCACGGTGATAATGCGCAATTGCACGATCACATTACCAGAGCCCCCGGAAGCTTCGATCAAACCATTCTTGCGCTTCGCAGGCTGACGAACTCTGATATCAAAATCGAGATCCGAATAGTAGTAACAAAAACCAACTGTGATAACCTGCTCGGGATCGCCAAGCTTATATCATCAAAATTTCCGAGAGTTTCCTGCGTCAATTTTATTGGCTTGGAACCGCGCGGCAACTGCGCGCTCAATTTTGATTCTGTCTATATAGACCACAGGACTTCTTTTATGAAGAGCAAGCCGGCTATCGAGCATTTGATCTCGTCCGGCTATGACGTCGGCCTATATAACTACCCGCTGTGTGCTGTTGATAAGGATTTCTGGCCGATAGCCGCGAAGAGTATTTCCGGATACAAAAACGTATATCACCACGATTGCGGCAAATGCGCGGTTAAGGAAATTTGCGGCGGCTTTTTCACTGCGGCAATGAGCATAGCCCATCCGGAGGTATTCCCTATCGTTTCGCAGGAGTAATACTGTATGAACAATCACTTTAATTTCATGTGGAAAAACGGCGAGGTCCTGATCACGAATGACTTTGGTGACTATGCTTTTCTGGACAAGGATGAGTTCGCCAGCTTCGTTACCGGCAAGGTGCCGCGCGGCTCTGAATTATTCTCCCTTCTCTCACGCAAAGGCTTTGTGACCGACGAGGATCCGAATGTTTTTATAAGCGAAAGAATTGGCGATTTGCGCAGCATAAAGGGATATTTGTTCTCTGCAACCGCACTGCATATATTTGCGATCACTAATCGCTGCAATCAAAACTGTGTGTATTGCCAGGCAAAAGCGCCCGGTTCAACACTCGATGGGATCATGGATATTGAGACCGGGAAAAAGGCAATAGAGGTTGCAATGCAGTCGCCTGCCAATAATCTCACCTTTGAGTTCCAGGGCGGCGAGCCGCTTTTGAACTTCGATTTGATCCTATTACAATAAGTTTTGGTTGGAAGCCCAGCATCCGGCTGGGCTTCCTTTCCGTCTCATGCCTAAGCTACAATAAGGGGAGCAACTGGTTGACGATTTGACCCTTGGGCTTAAAAGCCCGTAATCAAGACTGTCAGCCATCCCCTTATTGCAGCGTTCGATTTGAGCAGGTTGAGCCATAGAGTTCGCGTCACCCAATAGATTGAATCGGCAATGAGAAAAAGATGGATTCCGGTTGCAATTCACAGATGGGAGGAATGCAAATGAACTCTGTAGGCATCGACATTTCCAAAGGCAGAAGCACGGTTGCAGTTATGCGTCCTTTTGGAGAGGTCGTCATCTCGCCCTTTGAAGTCCGTCACACCGTCAGTGAACTGAGCGAACTGGCAAGGCAGCTCAAAAGCCTGGACGGTGAGACTCGTGTGGTCATGGAGGCCACGGGAAACTACCATGCGCCGGTGGCAAAGCTGCTCCATGACGCAGGACTGTATGTTTCCGTCGTCAATGCAAAGCTGGTGCACGGCTACGGGAACAACGATTTGAGGCGGGTCAAGACTGACCGAAAGGATGCCGTAAAACTGGCAAACTACGGTCTTGACCGCTGGCTCACTTTGCCGAGGTACGTTCCAGAGGAAGATACACGACTGCTGCTGAAGAACTGCTACCGCCAGTACCGGCAGTATTCCAAGGTGCAGACAGTTCTGAAGAACAATCTGATCTCATTGCTGGATACGGTGTTTCCAAACGCCAACCGTCTGTTTTCAAGCCCGATCCGCGGGGACGGGAGTGAAAAGTGGGTGGATTTCGTGGCGGAGTTTTGGCATTGCCGCTGCGTCAGTGATAAATCCGAAAAGGCATTCGCAAACAAATACCAGCGTTGGTGCAGAAAGTACGGCTACAATTTCAGTGAAGCAAAGGCGCACATCATTCACGCTGAAGCCAGCGGACGCATTGGCGTCATGCCGAAATCCGAAACGACGAAGCTGCTCGTGGAACAGGCTGTTGCGCAGCTCAGGGCAACTTCTGCGGCACTTGCCGCTCTCAAGCAGGAGATGCAATCATTGGCTTCCCTGCTGCCGGAATATCCCGTTGTCATGGATATGTTCGGGGTAGGCCCAACTTTGGGGCCGCAGCTCATAGCTGAAATTGGAGATGTGCGCCGCTTTTATTCTAAGAAAGCGCTTGTGGCCTACGCTGGGCTGGATGCTCCACCAAACGATTCCGGCGATGTGACTGGCAGGCACAAGAGCATGAGCAAAGTTGGTGCGTCGTCTCTGCGCCGGACGCTGTTCCTCGTCATGAGCATTTATTTGCAGACCGCGCCGCTGGATGAACCAGTCTACCAGTTCATGGACAGGAAACGCGCTGAGGGTAAGCCCTACCGCGTCTACATGATGGCCTCTGCCAACAAGTTTCTGCGGATCTACTATGCCACTGTAAAAGCCTATCTGGAGTCGCTAGAACACACCGCCTAATCTCTTATCATAAAGCGTTGGCTGGCCGCCGTTTCAAATTTGAGACGCGAAGCGGCTTGGTTTGCTGTGCCCTTTTTGCACACCGCATTATCTTAAAATTTCTACTTGACTTTTCTTAGCAGGTCT
>CAKTIH010000087.1 GCA_934565615.1 uncultured Oscillospiraceae bacterium
GATCCCCGCCGCTTCAAACCCGCTGCCGTTAAACTGCCAGAGCTCCTTGAAGCCGCAGCTCTGCGCGAGGGCTTCGGCCTTGTCGAATGCGCAGCATATCGCCGCCGCCGAGTGCGCATCGGAGCTTACGGTTATCCTGCCGCCGATGGCCCTCAGGTGCCGCAGCAGCTCCGGCGCGGGGTAGGGTGTGCTCCTGTACCCCCGGCTTATCGCCCCGGTGTTTATCTCGAATATCTTTCCCGCCGCGTTCAGCCGCTCCATTGCGGCGAATGCGGCGTCTCTGTATGACCTGCTGCCGCTGTCATAGAGCCGGTGCAGCTCGTCAAACTTCGTCAGCAGATCGAAGTGCCCGACGATGTCCACCTGCGCGATGTCGGCAAGCTGTGCGCACTGCGCATAGTATGCGCAGGCTGCGGCGTCCGCGCTGCCGTAATGCTCAATGACCTGCCGTGCTTCCTCGACGGTGTTGTCGATCGTGGTTCCCGCGAGTGCGTGGACGGAAGCGATAACGTAGTCATAGCCCTCGAAGCGCCGCGCGGAGCGCGAGTCGTATTCAAGGCCGCAGTAGACCGCAATCTGCCCGCGGTACTTTTCTCTGAGCCGGTGCAGCTCTGCCTTGAATTTCGGTTCATTTTCCTCGCTGACGCACCATACTTCTCCCGGCACCGGGCTGTGCGCGCTGACGCCGACCGACGTGAGCCCCGCAGATATCGCGGCGGTCACCATTGCCTCAGGCATATCCGCTCCGTCGTCAAAGGTCGTATGGCAATGCAGATTCTGCTTTATCATTTTATCCCCCTACGTAATTGCCGCTCGTGCGGAAGTATACAACCATAATTATAGGTTGAGAGGCAGTCGCTGTCAAGTTTACAAAAAAGAGTTAACATAAAAATAAATGCAGGTTACAAGCGTTTGCATAACAATTACAAGCATCTGCTTTGCCGTTCCGACAATATCGACAAAAATTTCTCGTAAAGTTTGACACATTATATATATTGACCTAAATGTAGAAAGTGTTTCAATGTCAAGTCCGGATATTTTGTGTCGAATCAGGAAAAAGCGTGTCGAGTGATAATAGTTGGAAATAATTTACTCAACAATAATTAGCTTTACATAACTATTTTTCTGTGATAGACTCAGCTCAGAAAACACGAGCAGGTGAAACAGAAAATGAAAGCAAGAAGGATATGGGCCTTTGTCATATCGGTGATAATATGTCTCTCCATGACAGCCCCGGCGTATGCGGACGCTTCGCAGACAAAGGTGACAGTCAAGAAGGGGGACACGGTTTACGGTATCTGCCAGAGTCTCGGCCTTGATTATAATATCTGCAAGAACACGATAATGCGCCTGAACGGGATGGAAAAGGAATCCGAGCTCAGCTCCATAAAGGTGGGCTCCACGCTGCTTTTTCCGACCTCCTCAAAGGGCTGCACCGAGAGCGGCGGCAAAAGCTCAGAAGACGAGGTCGCGTACTATGTCATTCCCTACGTCATGGAGAAGGGCAACTGGCTGGCGAATATTTATTATTGCTGGGGACTGGATTATGAGGATTACCTCGACGCGATCAAGGCGCTTAATGATATCTCCAATCTCGACAAAATATATGTAGGCAAGCTCCTGTATCTGCCGACTACCGAGGAGAACCTTAAAAACGACAACTATACGAAGGTCATGGCGCATGTGATGAAGTCAGGCGAGACGGCTTATGACGTCTGCAAAAGCTACGGCTACGATTACTACGACGTGGAGGACACGCTGGTCAAATATAACGGCGGCGCAGATATGACAAAGCTTCAGGCCGGGCAGAAGCTGCTGATACCGCTGATGTGATTATCAACAATTGTTGAATCACAGTTGACCTGAGATTTATATTGACAGGGTATAAATTAGTCACACAAGAAAAAGCTGGATCGGATTTCAGCTCAAGATATGGAGGAAAATAAAATGGCCAGAAAAAAGACTGAAAAGAAAAAGTGCTGCAAGCTCTGGAAGTTCGTCAAGACCCTGTTTGTCCTCTGCGGTCTTGCTGCCGGCGGCTACGTTGGCTACAAGAAGCTCTCCGAGCCGACCCCCTGAAATTTTCTAAGTTTGACATGAAAAAACGGATGGTTCAAACCATCCGTTTTTTTGCGTGTCTGCATTGACATAAAGACATGGCTGTGGTATAACTTCGGACATGCAAAGGCGCATTGATCATTCAATGCGCCTTTCTGCTTTTTTCTGGAAGTCCCGCCGAGGGCGGGGACAGTGCGTTTGAACGGAGGTAAAGACATGAAAGAAACAAAGGATTGGGGCAGCATACCGTTTGGCTATACGCCGCTCAAGAGCAGATACGAGGCTGTATACAAGGACGGACACTGGATAGAGAACGGACTTGTCGGCGAGGCCGAAATAACGCTCAGCGAATCCGCTGTGGTGTTCCAGTATGCGCAGACATGCTTTGAAGGTCTCAAGGCATACCGGACTGAGGACGGTCACATTGTCATATTCCGTCCGGATCTGAACGCCAAGCGCTTCTCCGATTCATGCCGCAGACTGTTTATCCCGGAGGTGAGTTCCGAGATGTTTATAAGAGCAATAGATATGACCGTCAGAGCCAACGAGGACTCCGTCCCGCCATACGGCTCCGGTGCGACGCTTTATATCCGCCCATTCGCAATGGGCACGAGCGCGGCGCTCGGCGTGAAGCCGGCAGACGAATATATGTTCCGTGTATTCGGCAGTCCTGTCGGCGCGTATTTCAAGGGCGGCGTTAAGCCCATCACGCTTACCGTCAGCGACTTTGACAGGGCTGCACCGCACGGCACCGGCGATATAAAGGCCGGGCTGACTTATGCAATGAGCCTTTACCCCGGACAGCTTGCGCACGCAGCCGGGTTTGCAGAGAACCTTTATCTTGACCCTGCCACGCGCACGAAGGTAGAGGAGACCGGCGGCGCGAACCTTATCTTCATCACGCACGACAATGTGTTCGTCACGCCAAAGTCGTCCACGATACTGCCGTCTGTGACACGGCGCTCGCTCATGACCGTGGCAAGGGATTATCTCGGCATGAAGGTCGAGGAGCGCGAGGTGCTCTTCAGCGAGGTGCCGGATTTCGCCGAGTGCGGCTTGTGCGGCACCGCTGCGGTGATATCGCCTGTCGGCGCGATCAACGACCACGGCCGCCTTATCAGCTTCCCGAGCGGCATGGAGAAACCCGGCCCCGTCTGTCAGAAGCTCTATGATACTCTCACCGGTATCCAGATGGGACGTATCACCCCGCCCGAGGGCTGGATACACACAGTCATATAAAAAATGATCCCCCGGCAGGGGATCATTTTTTATACAGCGGAAAGGATATATCTATTCTCAGCCTGTTTTCGTTGCGCACGGCCATCTCACCGCCGTGCGCTTTTATTATTCTGTAGGCAAGCGGCAATCCAAGTCCGTGTGTACTGTCCGGGATAGTGCCGAGGCTTTCAAGCACCGCTTCGTCGATACCGCTGCCGTTGTCGGCAATGAGGATGCACGCACTATTGCCGTCAATGTATTCCTCTATCTCCACGGTGCAGCCATCACCGTTATGCTGCATTGCGTTTGAGATGAGGTTAAACACTGCGCGGGCGATAAGCTCACTGTCGCAGAGGATCACGGCGGACTCGTCGCGCAGCTCCGGTCTGATCTCGTGCCCATCGGCAAGGCCGCTGTTTATTACGTCCGTCACGGCTTCGCGTATGATTGGGCACAGCCGCGCAGGCTTTCTGCGCTGTGACTGCATATCGCCCTCAAGCGTGGAGATAAGATTGAGGTCGTCCACGAGCCGCCCGGCTCTTCCCGCCTGCAATACTATGCGCTCGGCGCTCTCCGCCGCCTGTTCCGGCACCGCGTCCGATGAGACGATGGCCTCGGCGTTTCCCATTATCACCGCAAGCGGCGTGCGTATATCGTGCGATATTCCGTTTACCCAATTGCGCCGCGCGGTGTCGCGCTCCTTGAGCGCGCGGCTTTTTTCACGCAGGACAGCGTAGCATTTGTTCAACTCCTGATAGGCAGGGCGGAATATCCCGCCGCCGCACAGCTCAAGCGGCTCCTCGCGGCTCAGCTTGTCGATACCGTCGGTGAGTGTCCGCACACCCTTATACAGCCGACGGCCTGTAAGGAGCGACAGGACGAGCGATAGTGCGGCGTTCAGCGCAAGCACCAGCGCGATGCGCGCAGGCAGCGAATGAAACCAGCCCATCGAAAGGACTATCTGATATTTCCCGACCGCGTTTTTTGGCTGGCCGAGGATGAACAGCCCGCAGTCCTCCGCCTGAGTGTAAACGGGATAGTCGCATAGGAACCAGCGAGAGAGGATGGCGACGTCGCGCAGTGTGTAGTGCTGCGGGATATCGCCCGGCATGTCCGCCGACCATATAACGTCCCCGCTGTCGTCAAGCAGGATGCACCAATAGCCTTCGGGCAGGAGCGCTGAAGCGTCCCCACCCGACTCATAGGCACTGTGCATGAGGTCGATAATGCGCCGGCTTGAGCGCGTCGCGGCGGTGCCGTTGTCGTAGCTTATATATAGTAAGCCCGCAAGGTTCAAAAGCAGCAGTATCAGCGCCGTGACGGCAGCGACGGCGGCACAGCTCAGAAAAAATTTCAGTGCGGTCTTATTCATCCCGCACCGCCAGTCTGTAGCCCAGCCCGCGCACCGTCAACAGGTATTTGGGGGAGGAGGGCGTGTCCTCAAGCTTTTCGCGCAGGCGGTGGATGTGTACGGTCAGCGTGTTCTCGTGGCCATAATAGTCCTCGCCCCACGCCGCCATGCACAGGCTGTCAAAGCTCACGATCCTGCCGCGGTTTTCCCAGAGCTTCTTTATTAGAATAAGCTCCTTGGCCGTAAGGGGAGTGTCCGCGTCTCCGCGCCTGATACATGCGCGGGAGAAGTCCACGTAGCAGCTGCCGATCTCCGCGCCCTGCTCCTCGGCGGCGATAGCGTATGTCCTGCGCAGCAGCGCCTTTACGCGCAGCACCAGCTCCCGCATCAGGAAGGGCTTTACGATGTAATCGTCCGCGCCGAGCCGCAGCCCCGTGATCCGATCCTCGCCGCTGCCGCGCGCCGTGAGGAAGATGACGGGCGCGTCCGTATACTCACGGAGCTGCTCATATAGCTCAAAGCCGCTGCCGTCCGGGAGACTTACGTCCAGCAGCATCAGTGCGACCGGCTGGCTCGCCGCCACGGACAGCGCCTCCTCACAGCTTGCCGCCGTATAGATATTGAAGAAGCCCTCCTTGAACAGTGCGTCCGACACGGTCTTGAGAAGCTCCTTTTCATCGTCGACTATCAGTATTTTCTTGTTCATCAGTTCGTTCATTGCGATCACCGCCCGGTCGTATAGTAACATTTTTTGCCCGATATTGAACACATATCCCGCGCTTTAAGCAAATTTAAGGCTGAGTTAAGTTGCATTTAAGCGTGAGGAAATCCCGGTGTGCTACTATTCTGAACGCCGGCAGGGAAGTCTGCCGCGGAAAGGATGATAGTTATGGATCAGATAGTTGCCACATACGGGCTGACAAAAAGGTATAAGGACTTCTGCGCCGTGTCGCAGCTCGACATGACGGTGCGCGAGGGGAGGATATACGGCTTCCTCGGACCGAACGGCGCGGGGAAATCTACCACGCTCAAGATGCTGCTTGGCCTTGTGCAGCCAAGCAGCGGGAGCATACAGCCTGAAAGATGTTATCACGCAGCTTGAACCGGAGCTTTTTAAGAAGGTGACTGGTCTTGATGTGAAAGACTTTGAGCTGCTAGTATCCCTCAACGTGTTCAATGAGGCGTTGATGAACGATGCCGTTTACAAGTTCAAACGCTATGAGGACGCAAGCCTTTCCTATACCGGTATTGATCGCCACGCCGGTGAGGGTGTCGGTCTTTACAGCACCGTGGTATCGCGTGAGGACTACGACATGATGGCGGGGCAGCTTTTGACCTCGGAGGTTGCATCTGCTCCCCGTGAGGATGATCTGCCAGATAAACCCTATTTCTCCGTGCCGGATGATGAGGACGAAGAAATTCAGGAAGCACCAAAGAAAAAGACTGCTTCTCGCCAAGAACCCAAGAAGACGATTATACCAAGCAGGACTACCCATACAGCGCCTACTTATCGTCCTTCCTATGTGCCTCCCGCGCCAGTCGCTCCGAAGAAGCCGGAGCCTGTGCCTGTGGATGTTTCTAGCATTTCCCCCGGTGTCAACGTAGTACATAAGGCGTTTGGGACAGGAACCGTGGTCAACATACAGAAAGGTATGATCGTGATTTCCTTTAGCGGTGAAGAAAAGAAGTTCCAATTCCCCGGTGCGTTCCAACAAGGTTTCTTGCGGAAAGTATAAGGCAACATAATTCATTTGGAATGCAAGTGATTCTCTATTTTGATTTTACTATTTTATAGAACGAAGCCCGAGCCTATACGGCTTGGGCTTCGTTGTACATACAGCCGCTAAAATGCTTGGTAAAAGTGACTAAAGTGGAGCAGCACAAAACAACATTACAGAAAAATGCGACAAAAAAGTTGAAACAACGTACATTTTTGTGCAATTTTGACACGATTCGACGTAAAAAGGGTTACATAATAACCCCCCACGATTTGACTAATATGAAAAAACGTGTTATAATGCCGCCGTAAATCCCTATAGGAGGGTAGAAGTTATGCAGGTGCTGGACATGATACTCGATGTTCTGGCGTACATTTGGTATGGGATAAAAAGAATTTTTAAAAATCCGGTATTGAGAGACGCGGCGATAGTTCTGCTTTCAGTGCTGGTCAGCGTACTTGTAATAAACGCAAGAACGAAGAGCATTAACGATCAGGCAGAGAAGAGGATAGCGGCGATAGAGCAGCGCTACCAAAGCGAGCTTGCCGCGGCTCAGTCGCAGGCGTCTTCGGGAACCACAACTCAGCCGACTCAGCAGACAACATATTCCGCCGACGCGGAGTACATCGCAAAGGTCGTCGCGGGCTGCGCTACATATTACAGTGAGAACGTGCAGAGAGCGGTGGCATGGTGTGTGCTCAACCGCGTGGACAGCGCACTGTATCCCGACACGATCAAGGAGGTCTGCGAGCAGGCCAACCAGTGGCAGGGTTATGAAAACGCCCCGCTTATCGACAGTATATGCCGCGTGTGTCAGGATGTTATAGACACATGGCAGTCGGGCGGCACGCGCGATATCCCGAAGGAGTGCGTCTTCCTCAGGATGACGGAGGACGGGGTAGAGCTGCGTACAGAGTTTACCGGCGGCAATACATGGAACGTCGTCAACAACTAAATTAAACAGATACCGGAGCCGCATAACGGCTCCGGTATCTGTTTAAGCGCCGGGCTTGTAAAATGCGGAGAATAATTATATAGTAAAAGCAGGATAGATTACGGAGGGGAAGCAAATGTATTTTGACACGCATGCGCATTATGACGACAAGGCCTTTGACGAGGACAGAGACAGCCTGCTCGCCGCGCTCCCGGAGGGCGGCGTGACGCTCATTATCGACCCGGGCTGCGATGTAAAGAGCAGCCGCGCGGCGATAGAGCTTGCCGCGCGCTATGAGCATGTGTACGCGGCGGTCGGGATACACCCCGAGGAACTGGGGGATTTCACGGAAGAAAACCTCGGCGAGATCGCGCGGCTGGCAGGGGACAGGAAGTGCGCGGCCATAGGCGAGATCGGCCTTGACTATTACTGGGACGACACGCACAAGGCAGAGCAGAAGGAGCTTTTCAGGCGGCAGATAGAGCTGGCGATAGAGCTTGGCAAGCCCGTGATCGTCCACGACCGCGAGGCGCATGGCGACAGCCTTGAGACCGTTAGACGCTATCCGGAGCTGCGCGGCGTGTTCCATTGCTTTTCCGGTTCGGCGGAGATGGCAAAGGAGCTGCTGCAGCGCGGGTGGTACCTGGGCTTTGACGGGCCGGTGACCTACAAGAACGCGAGAAAGGCGCTTGAAGTTTTGGAGCTGTGCCCGATGGACAGGCTGCTGCTCGAGACGGACAGCCCGTATCTCAGTCCCGTGCCGATGCGCGGGAAGCGGAACGATTCAAGGAACCTGAAATACATCGCGGAGAAGATAGCGGAGGTCAAGGGCTGCGCTGTCGAGGACGTCGCGCGCGCCGCGTACGAGAACGGGCGGCGCTTATTTGGGATTTGATACAACGAACGGCTTCTGCTTTTGCTGAAGCCGATTTTCATCTGTCATATTGCGACAGGCAATTGCATGCCGCGCGGGATATACTTATTATAGAAGTTGTAACAAATAAATATCTTCCAGTGGGAACTTTTGCGGAGAAAACGCGTCTAAGAAAGAGAAAGGCACGGGGACAAGTCTCTATCAAAGGAGTAAACATAAGGAAAATCTGTAATTTTTTGACGCCAAAGAATTATTAAGAATTGCCGGTAAAACGCTGAAAGCCTTGAAAATACACGCGGTTGACAAGTGGGTTACATAATTTTCTGTAACAATTTGAAATTTTTTGAGATTTTTATGTTTTTGGGGCTTGCAATTTGAAGAGACTTGTTGTAATATTATAGCCGAAACGTAACAGTTTTTTTACTATATTCTCAAAACTGTTCGTGATAAACCCAGCAAATACCCACAGCACAGTAAATCATTATACCCGCAAGGGTAGTTTTAGGGGGAGCAAATATGAAGAAACGGATAATCAGTGCTCTGCTGACAGTGCTCATGGTCATGTCCCTGTTCACGGGGATGTCCGTAAGCGCCTACGCAGACGACGAAAATCCTCAGGTGGTTGAGTACACCCTCAAGTCCGGCGACTATGTACTTAAGCTTTGCCAGGCACAGGGCATCAACTACTTCACCTGCAAGGATGCTATTATAAAGCTCAACGGGCTGAAAACTGAAAATGACTTCAGGTTCCTGGCCGTTGGCAGAGTGATCAAGCTGCCTGCGACTGACGCCGCGGCGCTGTCCATCATTGCCAGCGGCAGCACCGGCACCGGCTCGACCGGTTCTACGGGGGCATCGGCGGGAACCGTCAGCGCCGCAAAGGGCAGCGACAGCGTCGCTTACTATCTGATCCCTTACACGATCCAGCGCGGCGAGACCGTTGCGGGTATCTGCAACTCTCTGGGTATCAGCTTCTCTAACTATGCCGATCAGATCATGAAGCTCAACAACATCTCGAGCTGGAACAAGGTCGCCGCGGGCAAGACTCTGCTTTTGCCTTCGCCCAAGGCTCCCGCAGTCGGCACTACCTGCTATCAGGTCGTCGCGCATAAGATCGCTTCCGGCGAGACCGCGTACAACATGGCAGCAAGCTACGGCATTGACTACGGCCAGAATACCAAGCTGCTCAAGGCGCTGAACAACACCAGCAACCTCGCAAAGGTCAAGGCCGGCAGCACCTTCTACATTCCTGTAGCCACTACCATTACTGCCAGCAGCACCGGCAATACCGGCAATAC
>CAKTIH010000088.1 GCA_934565615.1 uncultured Oscillospiraceae bacterium
CGTATATACGCTCTTGTCCGCGCCGGGGACATCATCCCCGCACGCGCTATACAGGACGCCTGCTGCCACATCATTTATAAGATGTGCTCGGGGCAGGGGAACATGTACGCCATGATAAAAGAGATCCTCCGTCTGCGCGGAGCGCCGGATATCGGCAGCGTGCGCGCGCCGCTCTATCCCCTCCAGCTGGGCGACGAGGCCATTGCCTCCGCCTGCGCCGCGGACATCGACGCCGCTATAGCAAAGTTCTGTATCTGAGAAGCGGCAGAGTGATCTATATTTCTAAAAGTAAAAACCCGAAGCCATTGCGGCTTCGGGTTTTGCTTTTTGCGGCTGCTGATACGGAGTTGGCGGCGGTGCCGGTATATGCTATCGTGGGCGGACGAAAGGATGTGAAACGATATCAAATCTACTGCTTATGGCTATATCCGTGTTTCCACGAGGGAACAGAATGAGGATCGTCAGGTCATCGCCATGCGTGAAGCCGGTGTGATAGAGGAGAACATTTACATGGACAAGCAGTCCGGTAAGGATTTTGACCGCCCGTAATATAAAAAGCGCCTGCGCAAAATGAAAAAAGACGACCTGCTCTATCTCAAGAGCATCGACCGGCTGGGGCGCAATTACGCGGAGATATTGGAGCAATGGCGCGTTCTCACAAAGGAAAAGGGTGTCGACATCGTGGTTCTTGATATGCCGCTGCTCGACACCCGGCGCGGCAAGGACCTGATGGGTACCTTCCTCAGTGACATTGTTTTGCAGGTGCTCTCCTTTGTCGCCGAGAACGAGCGCGCCTACATCAGGCAGCGGCAGGCCGAGGGCATTGCCGCCGCAAAGGCGAGGGGCATCCGCTTCGGCAGACCTCCCGCGCCATTACCGGATAACTTCCGCAGCCTGTATCAGCACTGGAAGCGCGGAGAGATTACGTGTACGGCGGCAGCCAAGGCCTGCAACATGCCGCTTTCGAGCTTTCGCTACCGGGCGGAGGTCTATGAAAAATCAAAATAAACCATTAAAGGACGGTATTTACAGAAAGGTGTACTATTCTGCAAATCCGTCCTTTAATTTATTGCTTGTATTATAAACGCTTTTTCCCGCATTTTCAAGTAGGTATTAAGAAAATTATAACTCGAAATCATAAAAATTTTGCTTTGCGAAAAAGTACACTATTTCGACAAAACCTTTTGAGAAATACCGTGCAAGGGAGAGATGAGCAGTGAAAAGGGAGAACGGACAAAAGCCTATAGCGCTGTTGGTGATCGTGCTTGCGGCGTTGCTCGTGCTCAGCGGTGCAGCCCTTGCCGGGGCAATCATCCACAGCCGCGCCGCGCAGCCGCCGGTGTCTCCCACGGCCGCCGTCGATAATGTCATAACACCGGAAAAGCTTGCGTCCGTCTCCGCGCAGCCGGTGCGGGCCGCCGCGCTTTCCGGACGGACGGTACACGCCGCGCAGACCGCCGATGCCAAGGCGCTGACCCAGCCGGTGCTGACCGGTGCGGTGGCCTCGGCGGAGGGAGGGAACGTCACGCTGGGGCTCTACCGCGGCCATGCCGAGGACACGACGCCGCTTCAAGTGGTGAACATGTTCCCCGGTGACACGGAGAGCAAGCAGTACCGCCTTGAGGTCTCCTACAAGGGCGGCGTGACCGTTCACTTCCGTGCCGATGTGCGCCCCGGGTATGAAAAGCTGGCCGAGGTTTTAATGTGCAGAGTCTCTCTGAACGGGGCGCAGCTTTATGACGGCCTGATGCGGGACATGCCTGAGAGCCTTTCCCGCGCCCTGCCCCGGAGCCGCGGCACGACCGCGAGCCTTGATTATGACATCACCGTTTATCTTGACACGAGCGTCGGAAATGAATACATGGGCAAGGAACTGTATGCGGACTTCCGCTGGTGGGTCGATGAAAACAGCAGCGGCCCGAACGATCCGTCAAAGCCGGGCGGCCTAATACCGCCCAAGACGGGCGACGAGGGCGGGATATTCCTGTGGGCGTCCCTTGCGGGACTTTCTCTGTTCCTGCTGCTCCTGCTTCTTTTCCTGAGCAAGCGGCAAAAGGAGGGGCGGCTATGAACAGCGGTAACAGCAGTGCCACGTACAAACGTCTGGTCGCGAGCATCATTGCGGTCGTCGTGCTTATATTCTGCCCATGCCTGACCGCCTACGCCCTTGTCACGGCGTCCGTCACTGTTCCGGATAACTACGTTCAGACCGGCACGGTGGAGATAAACCTCAACGACGGCAAGCCCGTCATCGAGGAGCATGAGTTCATCTTTGAACCGGGCATGACGGTGGCGAAGGATTTCTTTATCGAGAACCGCAGCACGTGGGAGGTCTACTTCAAGCTTTATTTCGATGAAGTCTCGGGCGGCCTTGCCGATGTCCTGCTTGTCACGGTGAAGGACGGCGAAAAAGTTCTCCTTGAGGGGACAGCTGCGGAGCTTTCCCGAAGCGCGGCAAAGGCTGCCGATACCCCTCTGCTGGTGAACGAGAAGCGGGAGCTCACGCTTTATCTCCATTATCCTGAGACCGCGGGGAACGCCACACAGGCCGCGGCGCTTTCCTTCAAGCTCTGCGCCGAGGCGGTCCAGACCAAGAACAACCCCGGCATGCTCTTTGACTGACGGAAGGGAAAAGACCGCAGATGAAAAAAGCACTGAACATCATAAAAAACATTCTTGTCTGGGCGATACTGCTCGCGGCGGTCGGGATGATGATCTTCACCATCTTCTCTGTAAATACCTTTGATCAGAGCCACCGCAGCGTATTCGGGTACAAGTTCTTTATCGTCCGGTCGGATTCCATGAGCGCGACGGATTTTAGCGCCGGGGATATTATATTCGTCAAGACGGTCGACCCCGCCTCTCTGCGCGAGGGTGACATCATCGCCTACACCTCGCAGAACAGCTCAAACTTCGGCGGGACCGTCACGCATAAGATCCGCAGCCTTGTGACGACGAAGGACGGGAACCCGGGCTTCGTCACCTACGGTACTACCACCAACACGGACGATGAGACCGTTGTAACCTATCCCTTCGTGCTGGGTAAGTACACCGGCCGGCTGCCGAAGCTTGGCAATTTCTTCGCCTTTCTCAAGACCACGCCCGGCTATGTCCTCTGCATCCTTATCCCGTTCCTGCTCCTGATCGGCTATAACGGGCTGAACTGCGTCCTGCTGTTCAAGCGGTATAAGCAGGAGCAGGCGGCGCAGCTGCAGGCGGAAAAGGACGCCTTGGCGGAGGAGCGCCGCCAGTCGGCGGAGATGATGAAGGAGCTGCAAGCGCTCCGCTCACAGCTTGCCGGGCAGTCGGATGAAAAGTCCGAGCCGTAAAACGGTATGCACTCCGGAAGGAGCTTACATACATTCGTCAAGAAAATGAATATTTATAGGAGGTAAAAAAATGGCGGATAGCAAACACACTAAGAGAGCTTTGCTTGGCAGTGCACTGGCGCTGGTCCTCTGCTTTGCGATGCTTCTTGGGACTACTTTCGCATGGTTCACCGACACTGCGAGCACGACAGTAAACACGATCCAAGCGGGTACTCTGGATGTGGACATTACTACAGAAAAAGGCAAATCACTTAATGGTGTAGAAATGCCCTTTGAAGGGAAGGGCGGAAACAACGCCAAACTTTGGGAGCCCGGCGCGACCTATCAGCTTCCCTCGTTTAAGATCGTGAACAACGGAAATCTTGCGCTGAAATGCAAAATCGTGATCAATGGTTTTGACAGCAGTTCAGAGACTGACGAAGCAAAACTGTTAAAAGCTATTGACTTCACAGTCAAGTTTAAAGAGTTTGGTCAAACATCAATTGATGGACATATCAGCTACGGGTGGATAGATAGGGAAATATCGCTGTCCGATTTTAGTGAAGGAGAATATATTATTTATCCGGATGTTTCTGATTATGGCAATCAACTTGATTGGCTTGGAGAAAGTCCGCTTTTCACCATCGAGGCTCACATGAGAGAAGATGCCGGCAATGAATATCAGGGCTTGTCTCTTAAAGGCTTGGGCATTACTGTCCTGGCAACTCAGGCAACTGTTGAAGAAGATATCAATGGCCATGATTATGATGCCGATGCCACGTATCCCACTCTGTCAAATCCCTAACCCCTGATTACATAAACACCTAAAATTCAAAGCCCTCTCCGCCTTTGGGCGGAGGGGCGATCAAAGGGCATAAGCCGAGCCTGTGCCTTTTGATCGCCCGGGATACGGAGCAAAACAGCGAAGGGAGGCTCGCCGGTTTGAAAAAAATATATCAGCGGTTTTTCTATGTCCCGAAGCACGCGGAGGTATCAGCCCGTGTGTTCAAAACCAGAACGGCGCTTTCCGTGCTGACTATCCTGACCTGCTGCGTCATGTTCTGCTCCGCCACCTTCGCGTCGTTCACAAGCGCGCAGAGCGCGGGCATCGCGACTATCACCACGGCAATCTATTCTTTGGACATCACGGTCGACGGCGTAAGCATCGGGACCTGTGACAGCGCTGGATCCGTTACCTATACCTGCCCTCTCGCGGCTGATGATAAACATACAGTTACCATTACCCCCACCGGGACAGCGGAGACCGGATATTGCGTGATAAACGGCGGCGATAAAACCAACAGCACCGAACAGATCAATGCAAATGATCGCCGAGCATTATGGCGTCCCCGCCGAGGAGATATTGAGCTTTAATAACATCACCGAACTGACCGTTGGTGAAACTATCAAGATACCGCACCCGAAGGTCACCGAGCCGTTCGTCCTCCCTGAGGAGGAGCCCACCGACGAACCGGACGGGGACGAGGCTCCGACCCCGTCAGAGAGGCCGGCACCTACAGAAACTCCAACTCCGACGGAGACCCCAGCGCCGTCCGAGACCCCGGCCGCGGCGGAATCTCCGGAACCTACGGAGACACCGGCTCCGTCCGAAACTCCGCAGGAGCCCGAAGCTCCATCGGAAGCAGAACCGGAGAGCACAAGTGAAGAGAGTCCCGAAGAAGGCTCTGAGTAAATTCAAGCTGCATCTCAGCGAAAACTGAGATGCAGCTTTTCTGACAGTCCGAAAAAGCTCCGGGATAATTCCCGGAGCTTTTTGGGTTATGTAGTATTTGCCTTACTTCTTGGCCATGCCCTTCTGACGGGCATACTCAGCAGCGCCGAGAGCACCCATGAGCTGCGGGTCGGTCTTGAGGTTGACGACCTTGAGCTTCAGAACGTGCTCGATAGCTTCCTTCAGACCGTCGTTCTTTGCGCAGCCGCCGGTCAGGGTGATGCTGTCGGTAGCGCCGGCCTTCTTGGCCATGACGAAGCAGCGCTTTGCAACTGCCATCTCGATACCTGCTGCGATCTCATCCATCGGCTTGCCTTCGCCGACGAGGGTGATGACCTCGGACTCTGCGAAAACGGTGCACTGTGCGGTGATGGGGATGACGTTCTTAGCAGTCAGAGAGAGCTTGGAGAACTCGGGCAGGCTCAGCTCGAAGGAACGTGCCATTGCCTCGAAGAAGCGGCCGGTACCGGCTGCGCACTTGTCGTTCATGGCGAAGTTCTTGACGGTGCCGTCGGTATCGATGCTGATACCCTTGACGTCCTGACCGCCGATATCGATGATAGCCTTGACGGAAGGATCGGTCACGTGCACGCCCATAGCGTGGCAGGAGATCTCGGAGATGTTCTCATCCGCGAAGGGGACCTTGTTGCGGCCGTAGCCGGTACCGATGAGGTAGCTGAGATCCTTGGAATCCTTCAGGCCTGCCTTCTCGCAGACTTCCGCCATTGCGGCAACAGCGCTCTGCTCGGAGTTGATCTTGCTGCGGATGGTGGTATCGGCAACGATCTTGCCGGTCTCGTCAAGTATTACTGCCTTTGTGTAGGTGGAGCCTACGTCGCAGCCGCCGAAATATTTCATTTTTCTTTCCTCCAGTTTATTTACAGTGGTAAATCAGTACTCGTACTTGGGAAACTTGTCTATCTCGTAAGGCGCCTTGAGCATATCCTTGCGCTCCATGTTATCATAGTGCTTCTTGAGGAACGGCTCTACGACGTTGAAGAGAAGCTTGCCGTCGAGGTCAAAGAAGAACACGACGAACAGCGCAACATTTGCCAGAAGGGCAATGCCAATGAGCTTGCCGAAGAGCTTGCCGAGCTTGCAGCTGCCCTTGCACTTGCATTTTTTCATGTTTTCTTCCTCCTAATTACCATGTCATGGAGTCGTCAAAGTCAAGCAGAGACGGATCGAGCGGCTCTTCGTGCATGACGGTGCTCATGTAATCGTTGATTATGCGGCGGATCTCCATTCTGGAGACGGTGCGGCTGTCGGGCAGAGCATGCGGCATCCAGATCGCGGGGATGTTCCTGTCACGGAACTCGTCCTCGAACAGGCCGTGCAGACCCTGTGCGCCCTTGCACTGCAGCTGGTCATACATCATGACCATGTCGCAGTTGAACTTCTCTTTGTACTCCCACAGCTCGAAGAAGTGCTTCATGCCGCCGACGGCCATACGGCGCATCGGAGCCCACATATGGTACTGAGCCATATCTTCGAGGCAGTGCTCGTAGGTGTCAGTGCGGATGGTCATGTCGAACATCAGAGAGTCCATATTGATGATGACGTTCAGACCCCAGCAGTTGTAAGCCCAAGTGCACCAGTTGGAGTAATACAGAGGTGCGCAGGACCATGCAATGACTCTGTGGCGGGTGTTGGGGAAGGAGTTGATCTTCTTCTCAACGCACTTGTTGAGGATCTTACGAACCTTTGCGTCGACTTCATGCCACACGGGCAGATCGCCGTACTGGCTCTGGTAGATACGGTAGAGCGCCTGTGCAACGCCGTTGACGGGGTAGTAGTTGGTGTGTGCGGCAACGTCCCACTTCTCCCACTCGAACTCCTGCAGCTTGTTCTGGGACTCTATGCGCTCCTTGAGGACTTCCCAGTTGAAGGGAACGCCGGTCTGATCTTCAATGAACTTCCAGCACTCTTCGATCTCGTTCATGCAGTGCTTCTTGACCAGAGGATCATCGAAGAGCATGGGCATAGGCAGAGCGAAGAGAGGCTTGTCAAAGAACCAGTCCTGAAGCACGGAGGTAGAGACGGAAGCGTCACAGGCCTCGTTGCAGGTGATGACCATAGGCGCGTAGTCGGGAACGTCGTCAAGGACAAACAGACCGGACTCAGCCTGGCACATCGGGCACGGGTCGCCGGGCAGACCGATGGACTGAACGGCGTCGATGTAGTTAAGGACGGTGTGGGAATTAACGTGGCAGGTGACAAAGTAGGGGATCATTTCCAGAGGAACATTCTGGAACTTATCGGACCAGGGGTAGAACATACCGCCCCAGACGGTCTCGTTATGGGCAATGGTGTGATAGTATGCGTCGTTCTTCTTGCCGCCGTGCAGCTTGGTGTCTGCGACGAACATGCGCATGAACTGGACGATGGTCGCGTTGACCATGCCGCGGTAGTGCCATGCGGAGGCCTTCAGAGCCTCGCCGCGCATACCTTCCATGCCGCGGTCGAACCAGTGCAGAACGGGCAGATAGGTCTGGCCGACCCAGCGGTAGCGCCATACGCCCTTTGCAAAGTTCACGACGCCGCCGTACTTCATAACGTCCATGACCATGTGGATGTAGTTATACAGCCAGATGTTATAGAAGTAGTACATCGTGTCCTTTACGCCGCGCCACTCTCTGTGCTTGTAAAGGCCGGTCTTATCTTCGCGGATGTCTCCCAGACGGCGCTCACCGTGGGGCTTGCCGTACCAGAAGTCCTTCATCAGCTTCTTGTAATCAATGTTCTTCTTAGCCATCTTACTTGCCCTCCTGGATCTTCTTGATCTCAATGCTCTCAACAAAGGCCTGGAAGCGGGTACGCAGCTGGCCGGAGGCGGAATTTATGTATTCCTTCTCGATCGAGCACACGGGCAGACCGAAGTCACGCGGCAGCACGACCGTGTCTATGACGCGCTCATAGCTCCAGTATTCGCAGAACTTGTTGGAAGCGACTATGACGCCGTCGGCATGGTAGTTTCTGGCGAGGTCGGCAATGCGCTGCTTTCTTGCGCGCATGGTGTCCTGCGGCATGAAGCGCGGGCAGTTGGAGGTGTCGAGATAGTGGCGTGCGATAGCGTCAAGCGGCTCCTGGCCTTCCTTGACGACGATGGGGATACGGCTCTCGACGGCGCCGTAGCAGTAACGGTCGGCAACGACTTCCGCGCCGCAGCTCTCGATGAGCTTGGTGAAATCGGGGTCATCGTTCTCGGAGCCGCAGAGGACGACCTTGCAGCGGAACGGCCAGCGGTCGTCGGGCTCGCGGGTTTTGAGCTCTTCGGCGGTCTCGCGCAGGTAGGGGAGGATAAGCTCCTTCGGGCAGACCTGGCTGACGAGCTGGATGACGTGGAACTCATAGCCGGTGATGGTGGGGTTATCAAGCTTGCGGTAGTCGCCGATCTCGTTTATCAGGCGGCAGACCTCATTGTGACGCTCGATGGTCTTCATGATGGCTTCATCGGAAACATCGATGCCGAGGTTGTCATGCAGGGGCTGAAGAACATGGGCGCGAAGCTGCTCACGGAAGTGAACGTAGCCGTTCTCATTGTTCTTGAAGGGAACATCGGAGAATTCGCAGAAGAAATTATCGTTGTTGATAATTCTCATATCCTTGACGGAGTCAAGGTGCTTCTGCTGAAGGTGCTCCTGGAAGCGGCAGGTGCCGGTGCAGGTCTCGGTCGCCATCTGCGCATCGAGGAAGTTGAAGCCGCCCTCGAGAGCTCTCTCAAGAAGGCTTCTTGCATAGTGGCAGACACGCGCGGACATATAGTAGGTCGCAATGTCAGGGGAAGTGCAGCGCGGCGCTCTCAGTCTGACGGAGAAGCAGCCGGGCAGGTCGAGAAGAACTTCAGGCATGAAGTAGCAGGTGTAGCCTATCGCGTACTTGCCTTCGGCCTTGGCCTTCTGGACAAGCTCGTTATTGGCTTCCTGAAGCAGATTCTCAAAGTAGATCAGATGCTTGAGATCTTTCACAGATAACCCTCCAAATTTTTGTTTCCATTTTTCAGGGCGTGCAAAAACACGCCCCCACTCACACAGCAATATTTTAACAAATCGTCAACAAACTGTCAATTATTAATTGGGCAAAAGTGTCATAAAACACAACTTTTTTGTATGCAAATGCTATACAATTTGCTGATTCGTGTCTAAACATGTGAACCTTTTATTAACATTCGAACTTGAGAGACAAAATTTCGGAGGTTATGTAACCCTTTTCGGCGAGCGCGCGTCCCTGTATCATCCGCTCCGTTCCGCCGCCGCGGCCGTTTATCGCGGCGTTGATGCGTTTGGTTTCGCGGCGCAGGTCGACGCTTTTGCTGCCGATGATATAGCGCCAGCCGTCCTTGTCACTGCCGGAGAAAACCGCGGCGATGCCGCCGCATTTTTCCATCAGGAGATTTGTAA
>CAKTIH010000089.1 GCA_934565615.1 uncultured Oscillospiraceae bacterium
GCTTCGATCTGCACGTTCACCACTCCGAACGGCAGTTTCGGTGCAGCCTCAAAGCTAAAGTACCGACCATTCCTCGCGCAGTTTGTAAGCGGTACTTCCATGCCCATGAGCTTTGCGCTGCCGTGAAACTCCGTGTCACTGCCGAGCGTAAGGAGTGCAATTATCTTTATCCACCCCATCGGGGACTTTATTTGCACATCGAATCTGTAATCATTTCCGCATTTGAATTCCATCGTCATTTACCTCTTTCAAGCGTTGATATGTATTTTTTCGTTGAGCCCGGGCAGGAGAGCAAGCGCGTTGTCCGTGAACATGAGCTGTTTCTGCCGCTCAGTGAGCTTTTCTGTATTCTCCAGTGCCTCGGCTTGACCGACGCAGGCGGATATGTCCGTGTACGGCGTGTCACTGCCATAGAGCAGGTGGCTCTCGTCCACATTCTTCAGCAGCAGCTCTACCTGCTTCTGTTCGGAGAAGCCCGCTGTGTCGTAGTACACGTGCGCCATGTCCTCCATAATGTCGGCGCGGCGGTCGGGATCGGCAAAGCGCAGCATCAGCGCAAAGCTCTCAAAACGGTCAGCGAGTATGGGCAGGAAAGCACCCGCGTGGGGGAGCACCCATTTTATATCCGGGTACTTCGTGAAAGTGTCGTTCTGCACCATGTTGATAAAGGTGCGCGTCGTCTCGACGAAGTACTCAAACGCAGGCAGCGGTATTTCCTCATTTACGTCCGGGATGCTGACAGCCGGGTGTGTCGGGTGCATGATGACAAGCGCACCGCATGCATTCAGCTCCTCCATCAGTTCGTCAAGCCGGCGGTCGCCGAGGTAGACTCCGCCGTAATTTGTGACCAATCCGACGCCGGATGCGCCAAGCTCATCGAGCGCATAGCGCGCTTCAAAGATGCTGCTGTGTACATGCGGCAGCGGCAGTGTCGCCATGAAGCCTAAATTACCGGGAGCGTGGGATACGATCTCCGCGCCCTCCTCGTTTATCCGCCGCGCAAGCTAACGCGAGCGGAACTTGTTCCCGGTATAGATGCTCGGTGAGGAGAGCGTCAGCAGCGCATAGCCTATTCCCAGTTCCTCCATCGCTTCCTGCTGCCACTGTTCATCCCAGTCCGGTGTCGGGAAGCCGTCCGGACAGTACAGCCCCTCGTCCTCAAGGAACTGCCGGTAAGCATTCGGCAGGTAATGCGCCTGAAAGTCTATCTTGTTATTGAATCTCATCCTGTTCAGCTCCAGTCTTTGATTTTTTCGTGCCGCGCAGCTTCATTACCGCGCTTCCAGCGTCGACGGTGCCGGTAAGCGTCTCCCTGGCAAGGCAGATAACCGAGCGGCATTTCAGCGTGCTCATCAGTGTGGACAGCTCATGCCGCAGATAGAGCACCCCGCCGCGGTTCTCGCAGGTCACGGCGTTGTCAAAGCCGACGAGGCTTATCCTGCCGCGCACATGGCCGTCCGCACTGTCTATCGTCAGCGTCCCATGCCGCTCGCCGAGCTGGCTGTCAAGCACAATGTCATAGCTTTCCGCCATAGTTTCCGCCTCCTTTTCCTGATAGAAGATAGCTCTCGCTGAATCAGAAAACAACGGTCAAACCGCCCCGTGCCGTCAGAAATCTGACAACATGGGGCGGTTTGACCAGCAGAAATTTAACTCGAAATTTTCTCTTTTCTGTGTTATACTCGGCGTATGGAGGGATGACCGTGGATAAACGCACTTACACCGTTTCCGACCAGACGAAACACGCTCTGGCCGGGGCACTCAAAACACTCATGGCGCAGAAGCCTTTTGACAAGATAACCATCCATGATATAACCGAACTCTGCGGCATCCGCAGGCAGCACTTTTATTATCACTTTGAGGACGTCTACGATCTGCTGCGCTGGATGTTTCAGGAAGAGGCCGTCTCCCTGCTGCACCAGCACGAGGGAGCACTGCTCTGGCAGGACGGGCTGCTGCAGCTCTTTCATTATATCGACGCTAACCGTGCCGTCTGTCTCTGAGCGCTCAACTCTGTCGGGCGTGATTGTCTCAAACGCTTCTTCGAGGGTGATATCCATGCGGTGATCTATCGCGCTGCCGAGCAGATCGGTGAGCAGATAGGCGTGCTCGACACGCCGTACGCCGACGTTGAGATGATAACTCATTTCTATGTTGTCTCTACTGCCGGGCTTGTAGAGAGCTGGCTCATCGGCGAGATAGATAAGACCCCGGAGGAGATAGTCACGTTTCTGGATCAGGTGATCCGGGACCATACGCGCGGCGCAAAGCTGCGGTTTGAAGAGCGGGGGAGATAGGGGCGAGCCACAGCACATCCTCCGTTGCACATTTTAAGTCCCGGACTATAAAAACAAAATCGAAGAAAAATAAGGCGCGTTCAAAGCGGATACATGAGAAAGCGGCAGTTTCTTCACGAATATGAAAAATTTACATCTTCTTTTTATGAATATAGAAAACCTGAGTGCAGAAGATAAGCACGGGCAACGAACCCAAAACATCAAAAAGGAGATGCAAACTATGTCTACCAATACCAGTAATCATCTTGTCAACCCCGCAGCCCGTGAGGCAATGGATAAGTTCAAGATGGAAGCCGCTGCTGAAGTCGGCGTCAACCTCAAGAACGGTTACAACGGCGAGCTCACCAGCCGTCAGGCCGGTTCCGTCGGCGGCCAGATGGTCAAGAAGATGATCGAGGCTTACGAGAACGGCATGAAGTAAGCTTGAAAAAGCTTGACTTTATACAGAATTGCGGAGCGGCTCTGCTGCTCCGCAATTTTGTTATATTCAATAAGTTGCAATTTGTTGACAAAATCGGGTCAAGGATGTATCATGTAGCTTGAGAAGAATTAGTTAGGTATTACCATCTATTGACAAGGACGGATGCGTTATGGGAAAGCATGTTTCCGAGCAGAGCCGACATCTGAAAACAAAAGACGAACCGCAGGAATTCCCTGAGATCGATGAGATCGACGAGGAGAGCCGCGGTGCGAAAAAGGCAAAACGCGGCTTTGCCGACTGCGGCTCCATAAGCTTCGGCGGTATAGCGCCGGCCGCGTTCTCGGCGGTGCTGCTGGCAGCGCTGTCGTTCCTCCCGGCAGAGGGCTGGATGAAGTGCGTCGCGTTCCTTATTCCGTTTGTCCTTGCGGGCTTTGCCGTACTGATGGACGCCATAGATAAGCTTATAGAACGGAAATATTTTGAAGCGGAGCAGATAACGCTCATCGCGGCCATTGCGGCGTTTGCGATAGGCTTTTATACGGAGGCCGTGCTGCTGCTGATCCTTTTCCGCGCGGTGCGTCTGCTGGAAACCTTTGTCAGTGAACGCTGCGGCGCGGCGCTCAAGGCGTTGCCGGAAATAAAGCCCGACACGGCAAATGTGGAAACTGCCGAGGGTGTGCTGAATGTCGAACCGGACTATGTGAATGTCGGCGATATTATTCAGGTCCCGGCAGGGGAGCGTATACCGCTTGACGGTATCATTGTCGAAGGTGTGACAACGGTGGACACCTCCGCGATATCCGGGCAAGCGCGCCCGTGGGACGTCGCGGCCGGGTACAAGGTGTATTCCGGGTGCACAAACGTCACGGCTCCGATAAGGGTACGCGTTACAAAGAGCTTCGAGCAGTCGACTGCAGCGCGGCTCGTGCGTATGTCCGAGAAAGCGGCGCAGTTCAGTTCGAGTCAAGAGAGCTTTATACGTAAGTTTATCTCTATATACACGCCGTCCATGCTGGCGCTGGCGCTGGTGCTGGCGGTTGTTGTGCCGATGTTCAATGCCGAATGGCTTGAGATGCTGCGCAGAGCCGCGATAGTTCTCATCTGCGCGTGTCCATCGGCGGCGGTGCTCTCGGTTTCGTTTGCGTACATAAAGAGCATAGGAGCTGCCGCGAAGCTCGGCATATTCGTAAAGGGCGAGGACTGCATAGAGTCTATGGCGATAGCAGAAACTATGGTGTTCGACAAGACCGGGACTATAACGGAAGGGCGCTATGTTATAACCGACGTTTTCCCGGTGAATATGACAGAGCGTGAGTTACTCACGACCGCCGCTTCCGCCGAGGTTTTCTCGCGGCATCCGATAGCTTATGCGCTGCGCGAGGCTGTGGGCATCAGGAGCGCGAATGACATGAAGGTAACGCAGGTCGAGGAGATACCCGGAAGGGGAGTCAGCGCCATTGTCGGGGACGCGCTGGTCTATGTCGGAAACACCGCGCTGCTTGAGGAGCATGGCATAAGCTGTGAGCTGCCCAGCCGCAGCGGCGCGGCGATACATGTGGCCGTCGACGGAAAATACTGCGGACACATACTTGTTGCCGACAGAATACGCAGCGGAGCCTTTGACGCGCTTGAGAGCCTGCGCGTTCAGGGGATAAAGAAAATGGTGCTGCTCACCGGTGACGTGCTCTCAGTAGCACGGCCGCTTGCATCAAAGCTCAACTTTGACATGCTGCGCGCGGAGCTCAAGCCCGAAGATAAGCTCTCGGCGCTGGCATATTTGATGTCGAACAAGGGCAGCAAATCAAGCGTTGCCTTTGTCGGAGACGGATATAACGACCGGGCGCTTATGGAGAGAGTAGATGTCGGGATCGCAATGGGAGCGCTCGGCTCGGAGGCTGCGTTCATGTCGGCGGATGTGCTGGTGATGGACAGAGATATCAGAAAGCTCCCGAAAGCAATCGGCATCTCAAAGCTTGCCTCGCATATTTCTCTGGAAAATATAGCCGTTGGGATATGCGTAAATCTCACTGCCGCCGTACTCGGCGCAGCCGGTATACTTTCGGTCACAGCAGCGGTCATAGCATGCTTTGCCGTTTCGGCGGCTATGCTTGTAAACACATTAAGACTCAAATGAAAGGACAGGGCATATGAAGGACGGATTGAATGCGCTGTACGAGCGCCGCAGCGTCAGAAAATATAAGAGCGAACAGATAAGCGACAGCGAGCTTGAGCAGATACTCAAAGCGGGGTTGTGTGCACCGAGCGCTATGAACAGGCAGCCGGCAATTATAATCGCCGTGCAGGATAAGGACACGATCGCTTACATGTCAAAGCTCAACGCGCAGGTCATGGGGACGGGCGGAGATCCGTTCTACGGCGCGCCGACTGTGCTTGTTGTGCTGGCAGAGGCGGATAACGCAAACGCCATAAAGGACGGAAGCCTCGTGCTCGGTAATCTGATGAACGCAGCATCCGCGCTTGGCATCGGCTCCTGCTGGGTAAATCGCGCGCAGGAGGTTTTCGCATCGGCAGAGGGAAAAGCGCTGCTTGAAAAGTGGGGAGTGCAGGGAGATTACATCGGCATCGGCAACTGCATCCTCGGCTATCCCGCGGAAACGCCGACAGCGAAACCGGTAAAGGAAAACCGCCTTTATTATGTACGGTGACGCATATTGAATACCTACGATTTTGACAAGACGATATTCTATCCTGACAGTTCGGTCACGTTCATAAAACACTGCTTCAAAAAATATCCGGGGATAATGCTGAAGAATTTCCCCGGGGTAATACCGTCGGCTATCGCTTATGCGGTAAAGGGCGGGAGCGCTGCAAAGCTGAAGGAAAGGCTCTTTGCGTTTCTGAAGGACATTCCGGATATCGACAGCGAAGTAGAGCGCTTCTGGGCAGAGCATAAGGACGGGATCGGCGAATGGTACCTCAGGCAGAAAAAGAATGATGACGTGATAATTTCTGCGTCACCGGAGTTCTTGCTTGAACCGGTATGCCGCGAGTTCGGCGTCGATCTCATCGGCACAAGAATGGATAAGCACAGCGGGAATATAGACGGCGAAAACTGCCACGGCAAGGAGAAGGTACGCCGCTTTTATGAGCGCTATCCTGACGGACATTCCGACGAGTTCTATTCTGACTCAATGTCCGACCTGCCTATGGCGGAAATTTCGGGCAAGGCATTTATGCTCAAGAAGCACGCAATATCACCGTGGCCAAATAAATAAGGCTTGACGCGTAAACGTCAGTTTACTATAATGAGGTAAACTGACGTTTACTGCTTGGAAAGGCGAATTATTCATGGATACAAAAGAAAAAATACTGCTGGCTTCGCTGGAGCTGTTTGCAAAGGACGGCTACGAGGCTGTGTCTGTAAGCATGATAGCGGATGCACTTGGGATAACCAAGGGCGCACTGTATAAGCACTATACGAATAAGCGGGATATATTTGACAGCATCCTGCGGCGGATGGAGGAGAACGACCGCAGCGGCGCGGAGCGGTTCTCTCTGCCTGTCGGGATATTTGACGAAATGCCCGAAAGCTACCGGAACACGGCGATAGAGCAGCTTGTCGGCTTTACTATGGCGCAGTTCATATACTGGACGGAGGATCCGTTTGCGTCGCGTTTCAGACGCATGATCACGCTGGAGCAGTTCCGCTCACCTGAGATGAACGAGCTGTTCCAGCAGTATCTCGGGACAGGGCCGCTTAAGTACACCGAGGATCTGCTGCGTGAAATGCCGGGATTTGACTGCAAGTACCGTTCGGCTGCCGAGCTTGCGCTGGAGTTTTACGGGCCGATGTTTACGCTTATAAACCTATACGACGGGATGGCCGCAAAGGGCAAGGTATCTGAGCTGCTGCAAAAGCATTTTGAACATTTTGTCTATGGAGTAAGCGGTTATAGGAAACCGGCCGCGGCCGCGGATGAATATCCGCGCAGCAGGAAATACGGCACAGCAGCATTCATGAGCAGACTATCAGGCCCCAATCCAATCAAGCTTACAGAGGAGCTGCTTGAAAACAGCGCGCTGAGACCCGGTGCGGTCGTGTGCGACCTCGGATGCGGTAAGGGACTCACTTCGGTATTCCTTGCGAAGGAGTATGGACTCAAGGTCTATGCCGTCGATACGCTGAGCGATCCGGAAGAGAACAGGCGGTTCTTCACTTCTCAGGGGCTTTTGAGCAGCCACGTGCTGCCGCTCAAGACTGACCTTAAGGATGCACCTATCGATAAGGGATTCTTTGACGCGGTCATAAATGTAGGAGCCTTTAACTATTACGGACGTGATGACGCCTATCTCCGGGACGAGATACTGCCATATTTGAAGCACGGCGGATATATTTATATCGCTGTGCCCGGGATGGTGAAGGACTGCCATGACGCACTTCCCGAGGAGCTTTTGCTGTCATGGACACCGGAGCAGCTAACTTTTATGCACGATGTGGAATTCTGGCGCGGCGTAGTATCAAAAACGCCCGGCGTTGAAGTGCTTTGCATTGAAGAGATGCGCAGCCGCAATGAGGTATGGAGGGATTGGCTGACGCAGGACAATCCCTACGCGGCGAGAGACAGGCGGTCAATGGAAGCGAGAGCAGGAAAGTATCTCAATTTTATAAAAATGATCCTGCGTAAAATTTAATAAACGCTAAGATATGGGTAAACGCCATGCGGTGAACGTACGTTCGCCGCATGGCGTTTACCACTTTTGCGTAATATATGCCGCGCTTTGAGCATAGTCTGTCCCAAGGAAGTGAGAGGATGGACGCATTCAGAGACGCCTGCGCGCTGCTGCCGCCGACGCTCGGACAGGCGCTAAGCGCCGGCCGCTTCGCCCGTGCCGAGGAAATACGACTGCGTATCGGGCAGCCGCCGACGGCGCTTATCGGCGGGGCAGAGCTTCACATCAGTGACAAAGACTTTGAACCGGACGAGCTTATGCGTATGCTTGAAAAAGCGACCGGAGCTTCGCTGCACAGCTCGATGCAGTCAATGAAGAACGGATACATAAGCTGGCACGGTCTGCGCATAGGCTTGTGCGGGCAGGCGATATACAATCGCGGAGAGTTTACAGGCTTCAGAAATTACAGCTCCGCTGTCATACGCATTCCGCACGAGTGCCATGATATATGCCGTGCGGAAGCGCATAAGCTAATATCGGACGGGCTTGAGAGCACGCTCATAGCTGCGCCGCCGGGCGTTGGCAAGACTACGGCGCTGCGGGAGCTTGTGCGGCTATTCTCCGAGGCTGGCATCAGAACCGCTGTGGTGGACGAGCGCAACGAGCTGTCGGCGACGGAAAACGGGCAGACACGTTTTGAGCTTGGTCCCTGCACGGACGTGCTTGTGGATGTGCCCAAGGCGCAGGGGGCGATGATGCTGCTGCGCGGCATGAACCCGCAGGTGATCGCGATGGACGAGATAACGCAGCCTGAGGACATCAGAGCTATAGGCGAGATCACCGGATGCGGTGTAGCCGTCCTTGCGGCGGCGCATGGGAGAAGCCTCGCTGAAATGCTCAAGCGGCCATTATATAGGGAGCTGTTTGAAATGGGCGTATTTGAAAACCTGCTCACCGTTTCACTGAATAACGGCAGACGCGGCTATTTACTTGAAAGGCTGAAAACATGAGGATCATTGGAATAATGCTCGTCGCTGCTGCCGCGGTGTATGGCGGGGTAAGCTATACGGTGCTGAAAAGAGAACAGCTAAACGAGCTGGAAGCGCTCTGCCATCTGCTCCGACTAATGCAGGACGAGCTTGAGACGCGCGCGTTGCCGCTGCCGGAACTCGCTTCTCAACTGGAAGCGAGGACGGAGAACGCCGGTAAGGCTCTGCTTTCCGGACTGCTGCGCCGTCTGCCGGAGCTTGGCAGCCTGGACTTTCAAAGCATATGGGAGGAGAGCGTCACGGAGAGCGTAAAACATTCCGAGGAGGCAGCGCGGCTGTTGTGTACGCTCGGGGCGTTTCTTGGCAGATACGACGTCGACAGCCAATTGGATGCGCTCCGCAGCTGCCGTGAGGCAATGGAAAAGCTGCGCACCGCCGCTGCGGAGGCCCTGCCGCAGACGCGGAGACTTGGGATGGGACTTGCTCTCACATCGGGCGCGCTGATAGTTATTACGCTTATTTAGGAGAGTGGCAATGGATATTGATCTGATCTTCAAAATTGCCGCGGTCGGAATACTTGTGGCCGTTCTGAACATACTGCTTCAGCGCTCCGGGCGTGACGAGCAGGCGCTTATGACGACGATAACCGCGCTGGTAGTTGTACTGATGATCGTCGTGCAGAAAATAAGCGAGCTGTTCAACATGATAAAGGTCCTTTTTAATCTATAAACATGGAGATAGTTGCAAAATGTGCGGGAACGGCTCTGCTCAGTACAGTGGTATGTATACTTATAAAACGGATAAATCCGGAGCTTTCCTTCGCGGCAGCCGCAGCCGCCGTCGCGGTCATGCTGCTCGGCACGGTAGGAATGATCCAGAGCCTTACCGGGCTTGCCGAGCGCACGAGGGACGCGATGGGGGTGTCGGGTACGCTCCTTCAGCCGATGCTGAAATGCGCTGGGATCGCGGCGATAAGCAAGCTGTGCGCGGAGCTGTGCAAGGATGCGTCCCAAGGCGCGATAGCCGCGGCGGTCGAGATCGCGGCAACGCTGTGCGCGACTGCGGTGGCCATGCCGGTGATAATG
>CAKTIH010000090.1 GCA_934565615.1 uncultured Oscillospiraceae bacterium
GAGCCATCTCCGGATAGTTCACGACCGCGCCGCTGTTCGCACAGTGGCGTATCTTAAACTCCACGCCGCCCCGCTCGCACACAGCATCAATTACCGCGCAGAAAAGCGAGAACTGCTCGCGGGTGTACTGCTCGTTATCCTCGCCCTCCTCATCGGAGACGGCAAAGTGCGTATACACGCCCTCGGGCTCAAGGCCGGGCAGGCGGCAGGCGTCTATCACGTTCTGCACGCCTTCGTCGAAATATTCCCCCGCGCAGAGAAAGCCGAGGCGGGACATGCCGGTATCGAGCTTTATGTGTATCTTCAGCACCGCGCCGAGCGCCGTCGCCGCGGTGGAATACTCCAGCGCCTTGGCGTAGCAGCTCACCGTCTGGGTGATGCGGTTCTCGATGAGCACGCTCGTATACTCCGGCGGCGTATGGCCGAGAATAAGGATGGGCATAGTTATCCCGCCGCGGCGCAGCTCAAGCGCTTCGTCAAGGCAGGACACGGCCAGATAGTCCGCGCCGCAGTCCTGCAGCAGGTGCGACACCTGCACTGCGCCGTGCCCGTAGGCGTCAGCCTTCACAACGCCGAGGAAGCGGCAGCCCTCCGGGAGCGACGCGCGTATGGCGTTATAGTTATGGCGGATATTCTCAAGGCTTATTTCAGCCCAGCTTCTCTTCTGCAGATCGTCCATTTATTTCTCTCTGCCTTTCAATATTATTCCGTTTCTTGTTCCGCGGCGGCCGTGCCCTCCGTCCAGCCGCTTATCTCGGCAATCACCGTGACGCGCCCGCCGCTTTCAAGCTCGGCGCGCTGCGGTACCATCCCATCAGGCTCAAACCAGACCGCGACGCGGTACTCATCGTTCGGCTCAAGGCGGCAGACGTACAGACCGTCCTCCTCGCCGTAGGAGTCAAGGTGCCCGCTCTTCATTGCCTGCACCAGCACCGGCAGTGACGACATGGGCGAGAGCCCAAATGAATCAAGCGACCCGGTATCAAGCACGACGCCGTCATACTGCAAAACGGTGCTCCCCGGCTCGACGCGCGCGGTCACGCCCGCGATAAGCTCCGGCGCCAGGACCGTCACCGCGCCGCCGCTGTCATCCTCCGTGTAGCTCAGAGTGAACTTCGCCGTCTTGTGCTCATACTCGGCGCGGACGTTTGCGGTAAAGGAGAGCGTCTGCGCTGCGTTCACCCGCTCGGAAAAACCGGCGTAGGCTTTCTCTACCTCGCGGCCTGCGCAGCCGGTGAGCAGCAGGCACACGATCGCCAACAAAGGCAGGCATACTCGTTTCATAGTCATCCGTTGACCTCCGAAATCAATTATGCTAAACCTTATGCGGCTTGTTCAATTATAATCACCAATGAAAGAATAGTCAAATAGGTCTTGCAAAAATCGTCAGGCTGTGATAAATTCTATGTGTTACAGCGTTGAACGGGAAAATAACGCGGATGCACCTGTCAGAGAGTGGGGGTCACCGGCTGCAAGCCTCCATAGGCCGCGCGCGTTTGGTTCGCCCGTGAGCTCCGGCCAATCCCCGGCGTGCGGCGCGCGTTAAGCGTCATAAAGAGCGGCTCATCAGAGCCGAACGTGGGTGGTACCGCGGAAGCCATGCTTTCGTCCCTTGGTTACGGAGGGACGGGGGCTTTATTTTTTTACAGGAGAAGTTGGCAAATGAAAGAACTAATGCAGAAGCTCAGAGAGTCATCGGTAAAGGAAATTCTGGACTGCGACAGCGCAGAGCGCCTTGAGGCGATGCGCGTCAGGTACCTCGGCAAAAAGGGCGAGCTGACGGCGATACTGCGCCAGATGGGCAGCCTCTCGGCCGAGGAGCGCCCCGCAATGGGTCAGCTTGCAAACCAGCTCAGAAGCGAGATCGAAGAAGCGATAGACAAGCGCCGTGAGGAGCTTTCTTCCGCGATGATGGAGCTCAAGCTTGAGAGCGAAGCCGTTGACGTGACGCTGCCGGGCAAGGATATACGCATGGGGCACAAGCACCCGATGTACAACGTCCTTGACCAGCTCAAGGATATATTCATCGGCATGGGCTTTGAGATACTCGACGGCCCCGAGGTCGAGCTTGCGGAGTATAACTTCACGAAGCTGAACATCGACGAAGGCCACCCCTCCCGTGACTGGACGGACACCTTCTACTTCACCGAGGACGGCAAGATACTTCTGCGCACGCAGACCTCCCCGATGCAGATACACGCCATGGAGACGCGCCAGCCGCCTATCCGCATCATCGCCCCCGGCAGAGTCTACCGCAAGGATGAAGTCGACGCGACGCACTCCCCCATGTTCCACCAGATTGAAGGCATGGTCATCGATAAGGGCATAACCATGGCAGACCTCAAGGCGACGCTCAACCTCGTCGTCGAGAAGATATACGGCAAGGGCACGGTCACGCGCTTCCGTCCGCACCACTTCCCGTTCACCGAGCCGAGCTGCGAGCTGGACATTCAGTGCCACAAGTGCGGCGGCAAGGGCTGCCCGACCTGCAAGGGCGAGGGCTGGATAGAGGTCCTCGGCGCGGGCATGGTGCATCCCAAGGTGCTTGAGGGCTGTGGCATCGACCCGGATGTGTACTCCGGCTGGGCCTTCGGCATGGGGCTTGAGCGCCTTGCTCTCGGCGAGTACAAGATCACCGACATGCGTCTGATATTCGAGAACGATGTCAGATTCCTCGAACAGTTCTGATCAGGGAGGTAAATGATATATGAAGATGTCAAGAAAATGGCTGAACGAGTTCGTCGATCTCAGCCTTGAAGAATATGACGACCATACCTTCGGCGAGGCCATGACGGTCTCCGGTTCCAAGGTCGAGGTCACGGATGATCTCAGCAAGACCATGCACGGCGTGAAGGTCGGGCGCATCGTCTCCATCGAGAAGCACCCCAATTCCGACCATATGCTCGTCACCCAGATAGACGTGGGCGAGAGCGAGCCTGTCCAGATATGCACCGGCGCATGGAACATCCACGAGGGCGATATCGTCCCCGTCGCGCTGCACAACTCCCTGCTGCCCGGCGGTGTGAAGATCACCAAGGGCAAGCTGCGCGGCGTGCCCTCCACCGGCATGCTCTGCTCGCTCAAGGAGCTTGGCATGACGACGCATGACTTTCCCTACGCTATTATCACTCCCGCCGCTATCCTCGGCGATTATCACCCCATCGACCCGGCAAAGCCCTCTATCGCCGCCGACATCAAGGCCGGTGACAGGATATTCGGCAAGGTCATCGCCGCTCAGGTCGAGCATGTCGAGACCGTCGGCTATTCCAGATACGCGCTCTCGCTCAGCACCGGTGCCGAAACAGTCAGCGTCGAGACCGGGTGCATGAACCTGCACGCGGGCGACCTTGTCGCCTACGACACGGCGAAGAACCACGTCTGCACTCTCGACGACCTGCGCGCAAAGCAGGAAGAGTTCCCCCACTGCATCACCGACGGCATTCTCATTCTCAATGAGGACTGCAAGCCCGGTGACGATGTCGCCGTCCTGCTCGGGCTGGACGATCACGTCGTTGATTACGAGATCACCCCGAACCGCCCGGACTGTCTGTGCATGATCGGTCTTGCACGTGAGGCCTCCGTCACCTTCAAGAAACCCCTCAAGCTGCACACCCCCGTTGTCAAGGCGGCCGCCGGCGGCAATATAAACGACATGGCAAAGATCATCATCGAGGAACCGGAGCTCTGCCCGCGCTACACCGCGCGCATGGTCAAAAATGTCAAGATCGCTCCGTCCCCCGCATGGATGCGCGAGCGTATCCGCAACGCCGGTATGCGCCCGATAAACAACATCGTCGATATCACAAACTACGTCATGATGGAATACGGCCAGCCGATGCATGCCTTCGACTTCAGCTGCGTCAAGGACCATGAGATCCATGTCCGCCTTGCCCGCGAGGGCGAGAGCATCCGCACGCTCGACGGCACCGCACGCGCGCTGACCCCCTCCATGCTCTGCATCTGCGACACTGAGAAGCCCGTCGCGGTCGCAGGCGTCATGGGCGGCGAGAACAGTGAGATCGTCGGCGACACGGCAATGGTGCTCTTCGAGAGTGCAAACTTCAACGGCACCTCCATCCGCCGTACCGCGACTGCCCTCGGCATGCGCACCGACGCCTCCTCCCGCTATGAGAAGGGTCTGGATGTCTATAACACCTATGATGCCGTGCAGCGCGCCTGCGAGCTTATTGAGCTGCTCGGCGCGGGCGAGGTCGTCGACGGGATAATCGACGTTATCCCCAAGCCCCTGCCGCACACCGATGTTAAGCTCGAACCGGAGAAGATAAACGCCCTGCTCGGCACCGATATAGACGAGGCCACGATGCGCGATATTCTCATCCGCCTCGGCTTCACCCTCGAGGGCGACATCATCCACGTCCCCTCATGGCGCGGCGACGTGTCGCATTACTCCGACATCGCCGAGGAGGTCGCCCGCTTCTACGGCTACAATGAGATCCCCACGCAGTTTGCCGGCAGCGCCACCACGAGCGGCGGCTTCAGCGAGGTGCAGCAGTGCGAGCGCGAGGTCGGTCAGGTCTGCCGCAGCATGGGTCTGGATGAGATCATCACCTACTCGTTCATAAGCCCGAGCTACTATGACAAAATCCGCATGCCCGCGGACTCCCCGCTGCGCGACAGTCTCCGCATCCTCAACCCGCTCGGCGAGGACACCTCCATCATGCGCACGACCGTCCTCCCCTCGATGCTGGAGATACTCACCCGCAACTACAATTACCGCAACAAGGCCGCCTATCTCTACGAGATCGGCAGAGTATACTTCAAGCGCCCCGACGGCACGGCGGACGAGCCGAAGATAGTCTCCCTCGGCGCTTACGGCGCGGATGTTGACTTCTTCACTGTCAAGGGCTGGGTCGAAACTCTGATAAGCGACCTCGGCGCTGCAAAGCCCCGCTTCGTCGCTGAGAAAGAGAACGCCTCCTACCACCCCGGCCGCTGCGCGAAGGTCTTTGTTGGTGATACCTACATCGGCGTGTTCGGTCAGATCCATCCCGCAGTCGCCGCAAACTACGGCGTGGACGCCGAGCTTTACTGCGCTGAGCTGAGCTTTGACGCACTCTACTCCGTCAAGGGCGCAACGCCCGTCTACAAGCCGCTGCCGCGCTTCCCGTCCGTCACGCGCGACATCGCCGTCGTGTGCGATGCGTCCATCCCCGTCGGCGACCTGAGCGACTGCATCCTCGCCTCCGGCGGCCAGTACCTTAAGGACTGCACACTTTTCGACGTGTACACCGGCCACCATATAATCGAAGGCAAGAAGTCCGTCGCATTCTCGCTGACGATGCGCTCCGACGATCAGACCCTGACCGTCGAGCACGCGGACGAGACGGTCAAGGCCGTGCTCAAGGCGCTGGAAGAAAAGTTCGGCGCATTCATCAGATAAGTCATTAAAGCATACTGGGCGTGCCGCATATACATGTAGCACGCCCAAAAGTTTAATAATTCTTAACGAATTTTCGCCCGCTTTCGACTTTACTTGATTGCATTTTCTGTTATAATGTAGTCAAGAAGAAAGAGAAAAGGAGGGGAAAATCATGGAAGATTCGACCCGTAAGTTTACAGCGCTGGACAGTAAGACCGAGATGAGAGAGATTTTATCGTCCGTGTATAACTCCCTCATGGTGAAGGGATATAACCCGATAAATCAGATCGTCGGCTACATTCTCTCTGAGGATCCTACTTACATCACCAATTATAACAATGCACGTACGCTCATCTGCCGTATCGACAGGGACGAGCTTATGCAGGAGCTGCTCAAGAATTACCTTGATAAATAAGCCCTTTGCAGAAAACCAAAAACTCAGGAAGCCGCGGCTTCCTGAGTTTTTCATTTTCCGCACAGTGCGGTTATCAGCCCCGCGATTGCGCCTTCGTCGTTGCTGCAAGTCACGATATCGCAGATATCCTTTATCCCCTGCGCGGCATTCGACGGACAGGCGGCAATGTCCGCGTGTCGAAGCATCTCATAGTCGTTAAAGTAGTCCCCGATGCAGGCAAGCTTCCGCTCCCCCGCCCCGATGTACTCGCGCGCGTATGCTATACCCGCCGCCTTGCTGACGTCCCGGCGGATGATCTCAAGATAAATGCTGCTTGAGCGTGCGGCGGTAACAAGGCCATAGGACGCAAAGAGCGCGGTCGCCTCCTCCACGCCCTGCATGAGCGCGGGATCAGGCAGGATGTAGCAGGCCTTCACGTATGGCCCGGTGAGGAAATCCTCCTGCGTTATATATCTTCTTAAAAGTCCGTCAGGCGCGGGGTGCCCGTCCCCGATACGCACCTGATAGATACCGTATTCATCGGCGGCAGCAAGCACCAGCTCAGTGCGTTTTTCGCACAGCTCCAAGACCTCGCGGCGAAATTCTTTCGGCAGCAGGATTTCACGCACGACCTTCTTATCGCGCGGAGAATACACTATCGCCCCGTTGCCGCAGACGACCGGCGCGCAGATAAGCCCCTCGGGGAAGAAGTTCATGATCTCCGGGTACTGCCGCCCGCTGGCAACGGAGAACAGACCTCCCTGCGCAACAAAGCTCTCCAGCGCGCGGAGGTTCTCTTCCGGCACGATAGGCCCGCGGCTCCAGTCGGAGAGGGCCGTGCCGTCCATATCGGCGTAAATTATCAGTTCATCAGCTTTCATGCTCTGATTATAATATGGATCGTCCGCTTTTGTCCAGTACGGACGCTTGACTGAATTTGTCAATTTTTCACAATTGTCAGCTTTGTTATGGATATGCGGTCATTGACTTTGCTATAATGTCTGTATAAAGAAAACGACACCCATATACGCCAAAGGAGGTAAATGTTATGCTTAAGGGAATAGCCGCTTCAGCGGGCGCGGCAGTCGCGGAGCTTTTCCGTCTCAGCGCGCCCGACCTGTCCGTTGACAGTACCGCCTGCTACGAGCCGGGCGGAGAACGCGAAAGATACCAGAGCGCCGCGGAGACCGCGCTTGGCGAGCTCGACGCGCTCTATGACATGGCGATGGAGACAGACGAAGCCACCGCGCAGGTGTTCGATATCCACCGCATGATGCTTGACGACCCCGATTTCTGCGACGGCATAGAGGATGGTATCAGCGCAGGTCACTGCGCTGAGTTTGCCGTGCAGCAGACGGCGGACATGCTCGCCGGGATGTTCCTTGCGATGGAGGGGGACGAATACATGCAGGCGCGCGCCGCCGACGTGCGCGACGTTGCGGGCAGGCTCATCCGTATCCTCAAGGGCATCAGCGAGGGCGGGGAGCATTTTGAGCACCCTGTGATCGTCGCCGCGGAGGATCTGCTGCCGAGCCAGACCGTGCGTCTGGACAAGACGAAGGTGCTCGGCTTCGTGACAAAGTACGGCTCTGTCACCTCGCACTCCGTCATTCTGGCAAAGACGCTGGGCATCCCCTGCATCGTCGGCATGGGCAGCGATTTTGACGCGCTCCCCGAGAATTGCGCCGTCGCTATCGACGGCTCCACGGGCGAGGTGCTTCCCGATCCTGACGCTGCGGCCATTGCTGATTTCAACGCCCGCGCTGCAAGCTTCAAGGCACAGCAGGCGGAGCTTGCGCAGTACAAGGACCGCAAGGCCGTGACGAAGTCCGGGCATGAGGTGCTTGTCGTGGCGAACATCGGCTCTCTTGACGATATCGACGCGGTCATATCCAGCGGTGCAGACGGCGTCGGCCTGTTCCGCAGCGAGTTCATATACCTCAACAGTGAGGACTTCCCCGATGAGGAGACACAGTTCAATATTTATAAGGAAGTTCTCTCCCGGCTCGCTCCGCGTCCCGTCGTCATAAGGACGCTCGACCTCGGCAGCGACAAGCAGGCGCCGTACTTCGGCATCGACAATGAGGATAACCCCGCTATGGGCTACCGCGCCATCAGGATATGCCTGAAGGAGCCGCACATCTTCCGCGCCCAGCTTCGCGCGCTGCTGCGCGCCTCGGTGTACGGTAACCTGAACGTGATGTTCCCGATGATAAGCCGCCTTGATCAGGTGCAGCAGATAAAGGAGATCATCGCCGGGCTCAAGGCGGAGCTTGACGCCGAGGGGATAGCTTACAGCGACAGCATCCAGTTCGGCATCATGGTCGAGACTCCCGCCGCCGCGGTCATGAGCGATGTGCTGGCAAAGGAGGTCGACTTCTTCTCCCTCGGCACAAACGACCTCACGCAGTACACTATGGCCGTCGACCGCATGAACGCGCGCGTCAGTGACCTGTTCGACTCCGCCGATCCCGCGATACTGCGCCTCATTGAGCTGACTGCAAAGAACGCGCACGACGCCGGTATATGGGTCGGGATATGCGGAGAGTCCGCGGCAAACACCGCGCTGACGGATTTCTACATGTCCGTCGGCATTGACGAGCTGTCGGTCTCCCCGTCCTCCGTTGCGGCGGTCAAGCGCGCGGTGCTTGAAAGCTGAATAAATAAAACGTCCCTGCTGCCAATGCTCAATGTATTGGCAGCAGTTTTTTATTGCATAAAAGCCTTGATTGCTCAGCCGGGGGATGGTATTCTTTATTTATTATATAAGAGACAGGAGCAATACAGATGACGACCGAAAAGCTTTATTATATCGACAGCCACATGTTCGCCTTTGAGGCCAAGGTGCTTGAATGCCGGCAGGAAAAGAGCGGCTGGGCAGTGATCCTTGATAGGACGGCCTTCTTCCCTGAGGGCGGCGGGCAGCTTGCCGACACGGGGTATATCGGCTCTGCGCGCGTCACAGATGTACAGGAGCGCGGCGGCGAGATACTGCACTATACCGATGCTCCGCTTGAGCCGGGGCTGGCCGTTGCCTGCCGCCTCGACGCGGAGCAGCGCCTGCGCCGTATGCAGAACCACTCGGGCGAGCACATCGTCTCCGGGCTTATCCACGGCAGCTACGGCTATGATAACGTCGGCTTCCACATGGGCGCCGAGTGCATGACCATAGACTTCAGCGGCGAGCTCGACTGGGAGCAGCTCATGGACATCGAGCAGCGCGCGAATGAGACCGTCCGTGCCGATCTCCCGGTGCGCGTATGGTTCCCGGACGCGGATGAGCTTGCGCAGCTTGAATACCGCAGCAAGCTCGAGCTGACGGAGAACGTGCGCATAGTTGAGATCGGCGATGTAGACCGCTGCGCATGCTGCGCGCCGCACGTCTCGCGCACCGGTGAGGTGGGCGTAATAAAGATACTCGACTGCCAGCGTCACCGCGGCGGTGTGCGCGTGAGCGTAGTATGCGGGATGGACGCGGTCGAGGATTACCGCACAGTCCAGACGGGCGTGACCGCGGTATCGCGCGCGCTGAGCGCAAAGCGCGGAGAGGTCGCCGCGGCGGTCGGCAGGATACTTGACGAGAGCGCGCGTCTCAAGGAGCGCGCGGCGGCGCTGAGCGCGGAGCTTGTGCGCGTGAAGGCCGAGAG
>CAKTIH010000091.1 GCA_934565615.1 uncultured Oscillospiraceae bacterium
CCTGCGTAATATCACCGTCACCACCGCCGCCGGCAACGCCGCCGGTATGGAACGTACGCATGGTCAGCTGAGTACCGGGCTCGCCGATGGACTGTGCCGCGATAACGCCGACGGCCTCGCCCATGTTGACAGGGCGGCCGATGGCAAGGTTGATGCCGTAGCACTTCGCGCAGACGCCGCTTGCTGCCTCGCAGGTAAGGACGCTGCGTATGAAGACCTTGTGGATGCCGTGCGCTTCGAGAACATCAGCGTCCTCGGGCATGAGCATGTGGTCGGTATCGAAGAGCACTTCGCCGCTCTCGGGATCGGTGATGGGCTTTGCGGGGAAGCGGCCGTGGATGCTGGTGCCGAAGGACTCGACCATCTGGCCTCTGTCGTAGACTGCGCTTGCCCACACGCCCTCGGTGGTGCCGCAGTCCTCCTCGCGGATGATGACTTCCTGGCAGACATCGACCATACGGCGGGTGAGGTAACCGGAGTCCGCGGTACGCAGAGCGGTATCGGCCATACCTTTACGTGCGCCTCTGGTGGAGATAAAGTACTCCAAGACGGAAAGGCCTTCACGGAAGTTGGACTTGATAGGAATTTCGATGGTCTTACCGGCGGTGTTCGCCATCAGGCCACGCATACCGGCGAGCTGACGGATCTGGTTCATGGAGCCACGGGCACCGGAGTTTGCCATCATGTAGATGGGGTTATACTCGTCAAGCGCGTTGCTCAGTGCGTCGGTGACTTCCTTGGTGGTCTTTTCCCACTCGGAAACGACCAGACGGTAGCGCTCATCATCGGTGATGAAGCCGCGCTTGTACTGACGCTCGATGTTGACGACTTCCTTCTCAGTGGCCTTTATCATTTCGTACTTCGCGCTCGGGACGGTCATATCCGCGACGGATATGGTGATCGCGCCCTTGGTGGAATACTTATAGCCCAGAGCCTTGATGCTGTCAAGAACTTCGGCGGAGATGGTAAAGCCGTACTTCTGGATGCAGCGGTCGATGATATCGCCGAGCTGCTTCTTGCCGACCTGGAAGCCGATCTCATGGTCGAAGGCATGCTCGGGATCGGTGCGGTCAACATAGCCGAGATCCTGCGGGATAGGCTCGTTGAAGATGATGCGGCCGACGGTGGTGATGATCGTCTTCTGAACCTCTACGCCGTCAACGGTCTTGGTGACTCTCAGGCGGATAGGCGCATGCAGGCCGACAACGCCCTCGTTATAGGCCATGATGGCCTCGGCAGAGTCGCGGTACATGAGGGTGGGCTTATAGGTCGCGGGTGCGGTGCCCTCCTTCTTAGCCTTGACGTTCGCCTGATACAGCTCATCGCCGTCGACGATAGCACCGGCTTCAAAGCCGGTATCGCCCGGATCGTCGATTATCATGCGCTCTGCGCCCTTCTCGGCAGAGCCTATGCGGACCATAGTCAGATAGTAGGAGCCGAGGATCATGTCCTGAGTAGGAACGGTGACAGGGTGGCCGTCCTGCGGACGCAGGAGGTTATTCGCGGAGAGCATGAGTATACGTGCCTCGGCCTGAGCCTCGGCGGACAGCGGCAGGTGGATAGCCATCTGGTCGCCGTCGAAGTCAGCATTGTAAGCGGTGCAGACCAGCGGGTGCAGACGCAGCGCGCGGCCCTCAACGAGGATAGGCTCGAAGGCCTGGATGCCGAGACGGTGCAGAGTAGGCGCACGGTTGAGGAGGACGGGGTGTTCCTTGATAACGTCCTCAAGGGCGTCCCACACCTCGGTGCGCTGCTTGTCGACCATCTTCTTTGCGGACTTGATGTTGTTTGCAACGCCGTCCTCAACCAGCTTCTTCATAACGAAAGGACGGAAGAGCTCGATGGCCATTTCCTTGGGCACGCCGCACTGGTAGATCTTGAGGTCAGGGCCGACAACGATAACGGAACGGCCGGAATAGTCGACACGCTTGCCGAGCAGGTTCTGACGGAAGCGTCCCTGCTTGCCCTTGAGCATATCGCTCAGGGACTTGAGCGCGCGGGAGTTTGCGCCGGTGACGGCTCTGCCGCGGCGGCCGTTGTCTATCAGGGCGTCGACCGCTTCCTGAAGCATGCGCTTCTCATTGCGCACGATGATGTCAGGCGCGTTGAGTTGCTGGAGTCTCTTCAGGCGGTTGTTGCGGTTGATGACGCGGCGGTACAGATCGTTCAGGTCGGAGGTCGCGAAGCGGCCGCCGTCGAGCTGGACCATCGGGCGGATCTCGGGCGGGATGACCGGCAGAACGTCGATTATCATCCACTCGGGGCGATTGCCGCTCGCGCGGAATGCCTCGACGACCTCGAGACGCTTGACGAGCTTGGCCTTCTTCTGGCCGCCGGCGGTCTTGAGCTCCTCACGCAGCTGCTTTGCGAGCTCGTCGCAGTCGATCTGGGAGAGCAGCTCCTTGATGGCTTCTGCGCCGATACCGGCCTTAAAATCGTCCTCATACTTTTCGCGCATGTCGCGGTACTCACGCTCGGTGAGGATCTGGCAGCGCTCAAGCGGAGTGAAGCCGGGGTCGATAACTATATAGTTTGCAAAGTACAGGACCTTCTCGAGCATTCTCGGGGTAAGGTCGAGCATAAGGCCCATGCGGCTGGGTATGCCCTTGAAGTACCAGATGTGGGAGACGGGGGCGGCAAGGTCGATGTGACCCATACGCTCGCGCCTGACCTTGCTCTTGGTGACCTCGACGCCGCAGCGGTCGCAGATCTTGCCCTTGTAGCGGATCTTCTTATACTTACCGCAGTGGCACTCCCAGTCCTTGGTCGGTCCGAAGATGCGTTCGCAGAACAGACCGTCGCGTTCGGGCTTGAGGGTACGGTAGTTGATGGTCTCCGGCTTTTTGACCTCGCCGTAGGACCAACTGCGGATCATATCAGGGGAGGCAATGCCTATCTGTATCGCGTCAAACGGTGTGTAGCTCATTACATATCCTCCTCGCTGTTGTAGTCATTGGAGCTGTAGTCGTCCTCCAGCTCGTCCTCGGGGATATCCTCGATGCTGAAGCCTTCGGCCTCGATTTCGCTGTCGTCGGCAGAGTAAAGCTCGTCCTTCATGTCGGGGATGAAATCGTCGTCATCGTCGTCCTTGAGCTCGATCTCGTTGCCGTCCTTATCCAGAACGCGGATATCCAGACACAGGGACTGGAGCTCCTTGACGAGGACCTTGAAGGATTCGGGCACGCCGGGCTGCGGGATGTTGTTGCCCTTGACAATGGCCTCGTAGGTCTTGACACGGCCGGTGACATCGTCGGACTTGACGGTGAGTATCTCCTGCAGAGTGTAGGCTGCGCCATAGGCTTCGAGAGCCCAGACTTCCATTTCGCCGAAGCGCTGGCCGCCGAACTGGGCTTTGCCGCCCAGAGGCTGCTGAGTGACAAGGCTGTAGGGGCCGGTGGAACGGGCGTGGATCTTATCATCGACCAGATGGTGGAGCTTGAGGAAGTAGACCCAGCCGACGGTGACGTCGTTATCGAACTTCTCACCGGTGCGGCCGTCGTACATGGTGCTCTTGCCGTCCTCACGCAGACCTGCCTGACGCAGAGTCTCGCGGATGGTGGTCTCGTTCGCGCCGTTGAAGGTAGGCGTTGCAACCTTCCAGCCGAGCGCCTGAGCGGCGTAGCCAAGGTGGACTTCAAGTACCTGACCGATGTTCATACGGGACGGAACGCCCAGCGGATTCAGCACGATATCCAGCGGGGTGCCGTCGGGCAGGTAAGGCATATCCTCACGCGGGAGGATGCGGGAGACGACGCCCTTGTTGCCGTGGCGGCCGGCCATCTTATCGCCGACGGAGATCTTACGCTTCTGGGCGATATAGACGCGGACGACCTGGTTGACGCCGGGACTCATTTCGTCGCCGGCTTCGCGGGTAAAGACCTTGACGTCGACGATTATGCCGCTCTCGCCGTGGGGGACCTTGAGCGAGGTGTCGCGCACTTCGCGCGCCTTCTCGCCGAAGATGGCGCGCAGCAGGCGCTCCTCAGCGGTCAGGTCGGTCTCGCCCTTCGGGGTGACCTTGCCGACAAGGATATCACCGGCAGTGACCTCCGCGCCGACCATGATGATGCCGCGCTCGTCAAGGTACTTGAGAGCATCGTCGCCGACGCCGGGAATGTCGCGGGTGATCTCCTCGGGTCCGAGCTTGGTGTCACGTGCGTCGCACTCGTACTCCTCGACATGGATGGAGGTGAACACGTCCTCCATGACAAGGCGCTCGTTGAGCAGGATAGCGTCCTCGTAGTTGTAGCCTTCCCAGTTCATGTAGCCGACAAGGATGTTCTTGCCGAGGGAGATCTCGCCGTTGGAGGTGCTGGGGCCGTCAGCCATAACGTCGCCCTTCTCCACGCGCTGACCGGCGGAGACGATGGGGCGCTGGTTGATGCAGGTGCCCTGGTTGGAACGGGCAAACTTAATAAGCTTATAGTCCTTGGTCTCGCCGCCGTCGTACCTGACCGTGATATACTTTGCGTCGACTCTCGTGACGGTGCCGCTGCCCTCGGCGAGGATGCAGACGCCGGAGTCGACAGCGCACTTGTGCTCGATGCCGGTGGCAACGATAGGCGCCTGAGTTGTCATAAGGGGAACTGCCTGACGCTGCATGTTCGCGCCCATCAGAGCGCGGTTCGCGTCGTCGTTCTCAAGGAACGGGATCATCGCCGTCGCGATCGAGATCATCATCTTGGGGCTTATATCGACATAGTCGACATCCTCGCGGTTGACTTCGATCGTATCGTTGCGGTGGCGGCAGGTGACACGCTTGTTGAGCAGGCAGCCGTTTTCATCGACAGGCTCGGATGCCTGGGCGACAACATACTGGTCCTCAACGTCGGCGGTCATGTAGTCGACCTGATCGGTGAGACGGCAGGTGCCCTTCTCGACCTTGCGGTAGGGGGCGACGAGGAAGCCGTACTCATTGGCTCTCGCGTAGGAAGCGAGGTAGTTTATAAGGCCGATGTTCGGGCCTTCAGGAGTCTCTATCGGGCAGAGACGGCCATAGTGGCTGTAGTGAACGTCTCGAACGTCGAAGCTCGCGCGCTCTCTGGAGAGACCGCCGGGGCCGAGAGCGGACATACGGCGCTTGTGAGTAAGCTCTGCCAGAGGGTTCGTCTGATCCATGAACTGGCTCAGCGGAGAGGAGCCGAAGAACTCCTTGATGGCCGCGGTCACGGGACGGATATTGATAAGGCTCTGGGGAGTGACGATGTCCAGATCCTGCAGGGTCATGCGCTCACGGATAACGCGCTCCATACGGCTGAAGCCGATGCGGAACTGGTTCTGGAGCAGCTCACCCACGCAGCGGACGCGGCGGTTGCCGAGATGGTCGATATCGTCCGGCTCGCCGATGCCGTGGCCGAGGCAGTCAAGGTAATTGACGGAGGCAAAGATATCGTCGTTAACGATGTGCTTGGGGATAAGCACGTCGATATTCTCACGGATGGCATCCTTGAGCGCGTCGCCCTGGAACTTCTCGCAGAGCTCCTTCATGACGATGCCGCGAACCTTTTCCTTGATGCCGAGCTCTGCCGGGTCAAAGTCCACATAGCGGGAAATGTCCACCATGCCGTTGGAGAAAACGCGCACGGTCTTGCCGTCGACATTGAGGAGAACGTCGATAACACCGGCGTCGGAAATTTCACGTGCCTTGTCGCGGCTGATGATATCGCCGGCGTCGGCAAGAATTTCGCCCGTGAAGGGGTCTGCCACAGGAGCTGCCAGCTCAAAGCCCGCGATGCGCGGGAAGAGGGAGAGCTTCTTGTTGAACTTATAGCGGCCGACGTCGGATATCTCATAGCGGCGGCGGTCAAAGAACAGACCGTCGAGCAGGGTCTCCGCGGACTCGACCGTGGGAGGATCGCCCGGACGCAGCTTGCGGTAAATTTCAAGCAGGCACTCATCGCGGGTGTCGCAGGTGTCCTTGTCGAGAGTGGAGATGATACGCTCGTCCTCGCCGAAGACCTCCTTGATGCGCTCATTGGTGGTGACGCCGACGAAGGGATCCTTCACGCAGCTGAGCCAGGTGGAGGGGCGGTTCTCGTCGTAAGCGCCCATGGCCTTGATGAACCAGGTGATAGGGAGCTTGCGGTTCTTGTCTATACGGACATAGAACACGTCGTTTGCGTCGGTCTCGTACTCCAGCCATGCGCCGTGGTACGGGATGACCGTTGCGGCGTAGGTGTTTATCATGGCCTTGTCGGTGGTCTTGTCAAAGTAAACGCCGGGGGAACGGACGATCTGGGAAACAATAACGCGCTCGGCACCGTTGATGATGAAGGTGCCGCCGTCGGTCATGAGCGGGAAGTCGCCCATGAAGATCTCCTGTTCCTTGATCTCCTCCGTCTCCTTATTGCGCAGACGAACCCTGACCTTGAGGGGGGCGGCGTACGTGGCGTCTCTCGCCTTGCACTCCTCCTCGTCGTACTTCGGCTTCTCGTTCATGGAGTAGTCAATAAAGCTCAGCTCCAGATTGCCGGAGTAGTCAGTTACGGAATCAACATCCTTAAAGACCTCTCTCAGACCCGTTTCCAAAAACCACTTGTAGGAACTCTTCTGGATTTCCAGCAGATTGGGCATCTCCCTGATCTCCTGGGTGCGGGCAAAGCTTTTTCTCAAAGTCTTGCCGTAGAGGACATCTTTTGGCATTGGCGCACTCTCCTTATAAGTAATTGCAAACGCCCGGCTGTGTTGTCAGACTCTTTGCAGCCGGTGTTGATTTAACACTTCGGCGATGGTATACTTGCTTCGTAAGCGGAAAAGGGCATAGATACCCCTCCCAACATACATAGCACTCTATTTTACCATCGCTGGTACTGCAAAGTCAAGGATTATTTTGTAAAATCATGGTTTTTGTCAAGGTGATATGCCTTGACTTTTTTGTTTTTGTCTACCGTTTGTTCTCTTTTTGTGTTATGTAATTTAAATTATGTAAACTATTTGCTTGTTTTCAAATGTTTTACAGTATGCGCGTTGATTTAGATACTTGCTTGTGGTAAAATATTTTATAATTTTTTGTGTAGGAGGCTTGTATGGACTTCAGAGTTGTCTTGATGCTGATCACCGAGGCGCTGTTTGCCTTTCTTTTGCTGCTGCATGCGGGAGTCCTGAAAAACCGCTGGGCCGTGTTCGCTTCCGTGCTGCTGCTTACCGCCGCTTTTACTGTGCGTGGGCTGTGCCTTGACTATGAATCGCTTGACTATACTCTTTTCCTCAGGAAGTGGGTGGATTTCTATAGGCAGAACGGAGGCATACATGCCTTTAGTTGCCCTCTAGGGAATTATAATGTCCCATATCTGTACTTCCTGTGCTTGTTCTCCTACACGTCTATAAATGACCTTCATCTGATAAAGCTGCTGAGCATTTTCTTTGATGTGCTGCTTGCCTACGGTGCGATGATGCTGCTCGGTAAGGTCAGAGAGAGCATCCCGGCGCGCATCGCCTGCTTCTTCACAGTCCTTTTCCTGCCGACGGTGATCCTCAACGGCTCGCTCTGGGCGCAGTGCGACAGTATCTATGTTGCTCTCGCCGTGCTTGCGATATATTTTGCGCTTGACGACAGGCCGATCACGTCGGTGCTGTTCTTCACGCTGTCCTTCGGCTTTAAGCTTCAGGCAGTGTTCCTGCTCCCGGTCATGGCCGTTCTGTGGCTGAATGGCAAATATAAGCTATGGCACTTCTTGCTGTTCCCGGTCTTCTATGTTCTGCTCGTGCTCCCCGCCGTCGCTCTTGGCAAGCCGTTTCTTGAGACGCTTACGCTGTACGCAAGTCAGGCCGAGACCGTCGGAGGTGGGCTCAACTACAACTCCCCTTCCGTGTACGCTTTCTTCCAGTATGATCCGAACGTGACCGACCTCGCCGCAGCATCGCGCATTGGCATCATTGCCGCGTTCGTATTTATGGGCGCGATCCTCACTGTGTGCGCAATAAAGCGCCGCAGTCTCACAAACGGCGTGATCCTCGCGGTGTCAGTGCTTTTTGCCGTAGGCATCCCGTTTCTGCTGCCGCACATGCACGACCGTTATTTCTTCGCCGCTGATGTGCTGACAGTCGTTATGGCCTACGCCTATGTGAAGTACGCTGCCGCCGCACCGCTTACGCAGTTTGCATCCCTGCTCTGTTACTATGCCTTTTTGAAGATGCGGTATCTGCTGCTTATGGATCACGGCGCACGGGCGCTCATCGTTGTGCTCATCCTCTGCATCGTTCTGTTTATCAAGCTGCTCTCCGCCCGCAGCGACACCTGCTCCGCCGATACGGTGACTGATACTGAATAATCTCAGCTTTTTCCTCAGCGGCTCCAAAGCCGCTGAGGAAAAATAATTTCAAAAAATCGAAATTCACGCTTGACAAATCTAAATAATCTGCTATAATTCTCCATGCCTTAGATGTGGCACGCCGAGTAATGCAGACGGCTTTAAATGGAGTCAACGCATCGGCAAAATATGCGAGAGTGCTGGAATAGGTAGACAGGCACGTTTGAGGGGCGTGTGTCAACCGACGTGGGAGTTCAAGTCTCCTCTCTCGCACCAGGCTTGTCAGCCAATTTTGATGACACTGCGTCAAACGCAGTGTCATCAATGCTTTCCGGGCTTTTTCAGCTCGGAAATTTTTTTGTTTTTCCATTGATGACAAACGCGGTTTTCATGCAACTGAGGAGACTTGAACTACCTGAACCGGGTTCTGGGTAATTTTATCTCTCCTCTGCCGCTGATTCCTGAAAATTTTTTTTGAGATTCTTAAAAAAAATATCACAAGAATTCAAGCGCCGGATTGTTGGTTTCGTAGAATCAACAATTCGGCGCTTTTTCATTTTCGGAGGCGTTTCCTGTGATTATGTAAACTGCATATGTTAAAAGAGTAAATAAATCGGTAAGGTCGGAACTTTTGAGAAATCAAAGGTTCCGGCCTTTTTGTATTCTAAGGGGGTATCGAATTGAAGAACTACGAAATCAAACAGGCGTTCAAGAATTTGCCGGACGCTGGGCTTCAGGACAATGAGTCGGTGACATGCCGTGAATACGAGCAGTGCGATGGCTATCAGCGCACGGTTTTATCTGTTGGCACTGCGACGGCAAACGTCTGAGAACTGAAATGAGGGAGGTAAAGAAATGATCATTCAAGCAGAGCTGAGACGAAAACAATCCGAATACGAAGGCGAAGCCTGTATCGTGGACAAGGTCATTGAGTTGCCCGCCCAGCGATTTAAGGAGTTCAGTCATGCGTTGCTGGCGGATTATGACTTCATCGCAGAGAACAAAAATGTCATCCAGTACGATGCAGATTCCCGCCATTGTATGCTG
>CAKTIH010000092.1 GCA_934565615.1 uncultured Oscillospiraceae bacterium
CATCTTCATCACCCTTGTCCATTCTACCATATCTATCAGAAAAAGCCCAGCTCCAGCCGGACTTTTTCGACAGACTGAGGCTGCGGCACATGCCGCAGCCTGTTTTCGTTTTTATAAATATTACTTTATTACTTTGCTTCGACTGTCTCGGGCTCTTCCTTGGCCTTGGCAGCGGCGATTTTTGCAAGCTCCTCTTCCTCGAGCTGGCGGTACGCAACCTTGCCGACGAGGGTCTTGGGAAGCTCATCCCGGAACTCTATCTCCTTGGGCATGGCGTACTTCGCAATGTGCTTTGCGGCATAAGCCATGATCTCCTTGCGGGTCTCATCGATCGCGGGGACGCCGGGCTTGAGCATGACGAAGGCCTTGACGCGCTGCATCTTATAAGAATCGGGCACGCCGATGACGCAGCTCATCTGCACCTGATCGCAGGCATCGAGGATATTCTCGAGCTGCGCGGGATAGACATTGTAGCCGGAGGTGATTATCATTCTCTTGCTGCGGCCCTTGAAGTAGATGAAGCCCTCGTTGTCCATAACGCCGAGGTCGCCGGTATAGACCCAGGTCAGGCCGTCGGCATGCTTGCGCAGGGTATTGGCCGTCTCCTCGGGGTGCTTTATATACTCCTTCATGACGGTGGGGCCGGCGAGCAGGATCTCGCCCTCTTCGCCGTAGGGAAGCTCCTCATCCGTGCCGGGCTTAACGATCTTGATATAGGTATCCGGGAACGGCAGGCCGATGCTGCCCTCCTTGAACATATGCGTCGGAGTCAGGCAGCAGGCGGTAACGGTCTCGGTAGTGCCGTAGCCCTCGCGCACCTGGACGGTGGCATGGTGGTCATAGAGGAACTTATCGAACTTCTTCTTGAGCTCGATAGACAGCGAGTCGCCGCCGGAGAAAACGCCCTTGAGGCAGCTAAGATCGGCCTTGTCCATATTGGGCAGACGCAGCAGCGCTTCATACAGCGTGGGGACACCGGCGATGAAGTTGCAGCGGTACTTGGTGATGAGCTTGGAATAGCTCTGCGCGGTGAAGCGCGGGACGAGGATGCAGCGGCCGCCCTGAGAGAGCATGGAATGAATGCATACGCCGAGGCCGAAGCCGTGGAACAGCGGCATGGCGGAGAGCATACGATCACCCGGCCGGAACATGGGGTTGGTGGCAATGATCTGCTGGCCGAGGGCGTTGAAGTTCAGGTTCGTGAGCAGGATGCCCTTGGTGGTGCCGGTGGTGCCGCCGGAATAGAGGATGGCGGCGGGGTCATCGCCCTCGCGGCTGACCTTATAGTTCCAGAAGCAGGCCTTGCCGAGACGCATGAACTCGTTCCAGCGGATGACGGGAGCGTCCTCCGGGATCTTCTTTATCTTGCGGCCCTCGGTGAGCATATAACCGGCCTTCATGGGACGGGAGAGCTCATCACGGATGCTGGCGATAACGACGTTCACGACGCAGGTGTTCTGGCGGATGGCCTCAAACTTGCCGTAGAACTGGTCGAGGGTGACGACGGTGACGCTCTCGGACTCGTTTATATAGAACTCAAGCTCCTTCTCGCTGGAGAGAGGATGTACCATGTTCGCGATGGCGCCGACCATGTTGACGGCATAGAACATGTAGATAGCCTGAGGGCAGTTCGGCATGGCAATGGTGACCTTGTCGTTCGCCCTGACGCCGAGGGTGCGCAGGCTGCGGGCGCACTTCTCTATATTCGCGACGAGGTCCTTATAAGTGGTGGAGCGCCCCATGAAATCGAAGGCGATATTGTTCGGATACTGCTCGGCGATCTTTTCGACCGCCTCGACCATTGAGCCCTGAAAATAATCCAGCGTGGCAGGAACATCGCCAAGGCTGTTGAGCCAGGGCCTTTTTGCTGTGATCTCCATAATTGATCCTTCTTTCTGTTTAATACTCTACGGGAGTGCTGAAGGGCTGCTCAAGAAGCTCGGGGTTCTCCATAAGCTTTTTGAGCAGGCGCACGGTGCCGGAATAATAGTACCCGTCGCCGATGCGCTCATCGACCGTGAGGCCGAGACCGATGACCGGGCGCACAGTATAGCTGCCGTCCTCATGCCATTCGGGAGCAAGATGCTTCTTTCCGATGACGCAGAAGAAGGAGTTCGTGCCCCAGTTGTTCAGATGGTGATACCCGCTCTGAAGGCCGATGGAGCCAAGGTTCGTGAGGAATATCGAGGCATAGTTCGGGTCAGCCTTGATAAGGTCAAAGGGAACCTTGCCGCGGTGGTCAAGGAAGAAGAGGATATTCACGACTATCTTGAGCATCCAGTGCGGCAGACGGACGAGCTTATCCATAAAGTCACTGGAGTTGTCCTTAACGTCATCGCGGCGGCACTGGTATATCTCTTCCAGAATGGAGGTGTGGAGGGTGTCGATGGTATCGTCCCCACCGTAGTGCTTATAGGCAAGGCCTTCTTCGGAGGAGTCGGCAAAGTGCTTCTTCACGACGAAGGCGACGGAGATATGGTCGCGCTCATAGACGCGGTTGCCGGAGATGAAGCGGTTCATGCGCGGGCGCAGCACAAAGCACTTGACAAGCGCCGCCATGATTATGTGGAAGTAATTATACTTATCCTTTTCAAGCCCCTCGTTCTTCTTGGCGAGATATTCGTCTATCGGGCGCAGGTCGATATCCTGCTGGATATATGCCTCGTTATCCGCGCGGTTCGGGTAGAGGAAGGCGATGAACTGCGCCATCGAGGGTGCTTCGTCACGAAGCCAATAGGCGTCAAAGCGGTCGCCGTGCTTTTTTTCTCTCTTCTCCATAAAAACCTCTCGTTAATTATTTGTTATAGATTTGCTGCCAATCGTCAGTATAAAATGGTTCAATGCAAAATGCAACAAATTTTTTAATCTTTTTACTTAAGATTTACTTTATATAATAAATCTTAAGATTTGTCTCCTCACTCAACGGCTCGACCGGGACGGCGACGGCGTCGGGGTCATAGTAGGTGTTTATGTGCTTCATTGTCCGCTCGATGTTGTTGTCGATGATATAGATATCCTCCCGGCCGACGATATCGCGGAACGGGTTTTCTATACCGTGGCTCTCGAGCAGCTCCTCGATAACGGGGTGGTGCATGCTCCAGCCGCCGATCTGCACGAGCTTATCGGCATAGCCGGCGGGCGGAGTTTCAAGAGGGCTGTAGAGCGAGTGATCGATAGACCACGTCGTGAAGAAATAGAAATGCTCATTATCGGCGAGCAGAGTCTCTATTGCAGCCTTCTCCGAGGATTTGTCCTCAATGGTGTTATGGCTGTCATACAGGCAATAGGCGCGGTTCGCGCGGCAGCTTATGAACAGGCTCGTGCATAGCAGGGCGAGGAGCAGCAGAGGCTCACCGCGCAGCTTATCTTCATCCAGAAGCATGGAGGTGACGAGCGCCATAGACAGGAAGATGCCGATATCGATGCGGTTTGCAAGGTAGCGGTCGATATAGATAAAGACCATGTACACGATGAAGAACAGCCCAAGAGTATAGATGAGCGTTATCCAGTCCTCCGCCCGGCGGCGCGAGCAGGCAAGCCACAGCAGCAGCATGAGCGCAAAACCGGCAAAGGGCCGGTCAAGGCAGAAGCCGTGGAAACATTTACCGAGGAATATGCCAAGGCACTCGCCAAGGCTCTTGCGCTGGTACTCGGTGTCCCGCGCGGCGATAATGGTATCGATATTCTCCTGGGTGAACTTCTCGGTATCATAGAAGTCCCAGCCGTCTATCATCTTGAGGAAGTTTTCGTCAATGCCGATGGAGTCATAGACGTCCTTCAGGCGGTCGTACTTCGGCAGCTCGAAGTCCACGAGCTGGCAGCGGGCGGTGTCAAACTCCGTATACGCCTTGACATAGGGGCGCTTCCACATCCACTGGCTGAACGCGAACAGCGCGAGCGCCGAGGCCGCCAGCAGCACAAACGGCGTGAGAAAGCGCAGCATTGGTCTGAGCACGTCCTTCGCGCTCTGCCCGCGGCGCTCGAACCATATCCTGACGAGCACATACAGGCAGCCGCCCGTCATCATCAGCGCGCAGACGCCGAAGGACTCGTACCGCCACGCAAGCCCGCACAGGCTGAGGGCAAAGCCCAGCCACAGCGGCAGCTTCATGACGCGCCCGGTCTCATTGCGCATGGCATAGAGCATGAGGAACATCCCGCTCGCCGTACCTATAGCGCCGGGCTTTGAGAAGTTGAGACTGAGGTAACAGTCCGTGCCGAACGCGCCGAGCAGTATGACGGTCATGACGAGGGCGGGGGCGGGCTTATAGCGGCGCAGCAGCACCCAGGTTATCGCGGTGAAGCCGCAGAACATCACAAGATATTCACAGAAGCTGTACCACGGAAAGCCCGTGCCGAACGCGCCGTAGAGCACCTTTATCAGGCAGGCGAGCACGATGTTGACGTAGGGCATCCATATAGTCCGGTGGCTGAGCTGACCGTCGACGAATTTGCTGAGAAACAGATCGTCGTTCGTCTCATACACGGGGGCAAAGCAGGTCAGCATGAGGGCGAGGAAAACAGCGTTTATAACGACGGCAGCGGCGAGCTTCACCCAGCCCCTGGTCTGCCATGCTTCTTTAAGGCGCATTGTCCTTCCCTCCTTCATCCGGTGATGCGGTAAATTTCAAGTCCGGTCTCGGTGCTCAGCGGCTCTACAAGCTCCGCCGAGGCGTCCGGATCGTAGTATTCGTTTATGAATCTGACTGTGAGGTCAATGTCGTCATCGATGATATAAACATTGTCCTTACCGACGATATCGCGGTAGGGGTTCACAACGCCGTAGTCCGCCATCGTGCGGGCAACGATGGGGTTCTGCGCAAGCCAGCCGCCGATGGTGACGATCCTGTCCCAATAGCCGTCGGGCGGGGTCTCAAAGGCAGAGTATATGGCCTTGTCGAGCGGGTCTACCTTGCAGAGATACAGGCAGTCGTTATCCTCAAGGAGCGTATCGACAGCCTGCTTGAGTTCGCTCTTGTCCTCGACCAGGCTGTGAGAGCCGAAGCGGTAATCCGCGCGGCTGTACATATAGCTTGTGAACAGAGCACAGAGGAGCAGCAGCGCGGAGAGCACACGCTCCTTATCGAGCAGTTCCTTTTTCAGCGTCCAGATCAGGACGGTGATGACCGCCATGAAAAGTCCCATATCCACGCGGTCGACAAGATAGCGCCCACGGCGGATAAGATAGAGATAGAAAACGCAGAACATGCCGATCTCCGCAGCAAAGGTGAACCAGCCGCGCAGGTCATGCTCCCCGCATGCAAGCCAGAGGGCGAACACGATGAGCAGCAGGTACACGGCCTGATGCTCAAAAAAGCGCACCGTGCAGGTATCGAGCAGCTTGCCGAGACACTCGCCAAGGCTCGGCGCGGGCTTCGCCTCGTCCCGGGCGGCGGTTATGGCGTCAATGGTCTCCTTATTAAAAAGGTCGGGATCATAGAAGTTCCAGCTTTGCAGGACCTCGACCGCCGTCTCGCTCAAGCCGAGGCTGTCATACGCGTCGGGAATTTCCTCATAGGCGGGGATGCCGTAGTCGGTCAGGGCGATGCGCGAATCGTCAAAGCGGCGGTAGGTGCCCCACTCGCCGCGGCTCCAGACAGCGCCGTCGAATGCGTAGAGCCCCGCGGCGATGACCAGCACGGCGGCAAAGGGCAGAATATAGCGCACGATCACGGAGAGCTTTTTCTCGATCCCCTTGTCCGCAAGGACGCCCCAGATATATCTCAGGCCGAGCACCGACATCAGAGCCGCGCAGGGCAGAAACTCCATAAAGCGCAGCATCGCGCCGAAGATGACGAGCACACCGCCGAGAATGACCGGCAGCGCGCGGCGGCCCTTCGCGCAAAACTCCATCGCGTGGAGCATCAGCGCAAGCCCCGCGATGGTGCAGACGGCGGCGGTCTTGGTATAGCTGATGCAGGTATAGCTGTCAACGCCGATGAGCACGAGCACTATAACGGTCAGCACCGCTCCCTGCCACGCGCGCAGGCGCTCGAACATGATCCATGTCAGCGCCGTGAAGCCCGTGAAGAGCAGGGCATACTGAAGGATCGTGAACCACGGGAGCGTATCGCCGAGCATGTACAGGCCCTTGAGCAGGGTCGTGAGCGCATAATTCATATAAGGAATATGCGCGTCCTTAATGGACATCTGCCCGTCGACAAAGGCGGCAAGGGTCTGATCGTCATTGCTCTCAAAGCCCGCCCGGACAACAACGAGCATGCAGGCAAGCACAAGGGCGTTGAGCAGCACCGCGCCGAGCAGGCGAAGCTTCGCGCCGGAGTTCCATTTTTCTTTAAGAGTCATGTGTCCTCCTTTTTCCTCTTTGCGGAGGCGGGAGTTTTACTTTGCTTGTTTCATCGAAAGGGAGATGCGGTGCTTCTTCTCGTCCACATCGAGCACGACGACCTTGACGATATCGCCGACGGCGACGGCTTCGCTCGGATGGCGGATAAACTTGTCGCTTATCTGCGAGATGTGGACAAGGCCGTCCTGATGCACGCCGATATCGACGAACACGCCGAAGTCAATGACGTTGCGCACTGTGCCGGTCAGCACCATGCCGGGCTTGAGGTCCTTTATCTCGAGCACATCCTGACGCAGCAGCACGGGCGGCAGCTCATCGCGCGGGTCGCGCCCGGGCTTCAGAAGCTCGGAGACGATATCGCGCAGGGTCGGCTCGCCGACGCCGCACTCTGCCGCGGCCTTCGCGACGCCGTAGTTATCCAGGCGCTGCTTGAGGTCGGAGAGCTTACCTGCCTTGACGTCGGCCATAGTGTACCCGCAAAGCTCAAGGAGCTTTGACGCGGCGTCATAGCTCTCGGGGTGGACAGCGGTGTTATCGAGCACCTGCTTGCTCTCCGGCACGCGCAGGAAGCCCGCGCACTGCTGGAAGGCCTTGGGGCCGAGCTTCGGCACCTTATTGATGGCCTTGCGGCTGGTGAAGATGCCGTTCTCCTCACGGTAGGCGACAATGTTCTTCGCGGTGGTTTTGGTAAGCCCCGACACGCGCTGCAGAAGCGATGGGGACGCGGTGTTTATATCCACGCCGACGGCGTTGACGCAGTCCTCGACGACGCCGGTAAGCGTCTCCTCAAGGCGCGCCTGCGGCATATCATGCTGGTACTGGCCGACGCCGATGGCCATAGGGTCTATCTTGACAAGCTCCGCGAGCGGGTCCTGGAGCCTGCGCGCGATGGAGACAGCGGAGCGAAGGTTGACGTCATAGTCTGGGAACTCCTCGGCGGCAAGCTTTGAGGCGGAGTAGACAGACGCGCCGGCTTCATTAACTATCGCGTAGCTCAGACCGCCGCCGAGCTGGGAGATCATTTCAACGGCCATCTGCTCGGTCTCGCGCGAGGCGGTGCCGTTGCCGATGGCGATATGCTCTACCCCGTGCTTGCGCACAAGGCTGGAGAGGGTGCGGATGGCCTCGGCCTTTTTCCCGGTGGAGAAGGTCGGGTACACAACGGCGGTATCGAGGACCTTGCCCGTACCGTCGACGACGGCGACCTTGCAGCCGTTGCGGTAGCCGGGGTCGAGGCCCATCGTGACCTTGCCCTTTACGGGCGGCTGCATCAGCAGCGGGCGCAGGTTGAGGGCGAACATTTTTATCGCGCCCTCGCAGGCAGTATCGGTGAGGGCGGCGCGCGTCTCGCGCTCCATCGACGGCCAGATAAGGCGGTCATAAGCGTCGTCCGCCGCGGCGCGGACAAAGGCCATCGCGCGGCTGCCGGGCTTTATGACGGCGCGGCGCACGTTCTGGAGCGCAAGCTCCCGGTCAAGCTCGATGCTGACCTTGAGCTTATCCTCCTTCTCGCCGCGGTTGATGGCGAGGGTCTGGTGTCCCTGAAGCTTCCCGATGCTCTGGCTGAAGTCATAATAGAGCCGGTAGACGCTGTCCTCATCGGTCGCGGCCTCGGACTTGAGCATGGCCTTTGCGGCGATGAGATCGCGCAGCCTGCTGCGGATATCGGCGTTATCCGAGATCATCTCGGCGATGATATCCGACGCGCCGGCAAGCACGTCCTCGATAGTCTCAACGCCCTTTTCGGGGTCTATATATTCCTTGGCGAGCTCCTCAGGCTCCGGCAGGCCGCTCCCCTGCTCGAAGAGCGCGAGAGCGAGCGGTTCAAGCCCTTTCTCCTTGGCAACGGTCGCGCGCGTGCGGCGCTTGGGCTTATAGGGGCGGTAGATATCCTCGAGGGCAGCAAGGGTCGCGGCCTCGTCTATGGCGTTCGAGAGCTCCTCGGTGAGCTTGCCCTGCTCCTCGATGGATTTCTTCACGGTATCGCGCCGCTCCTGAAGCCCGCGCAGATACTCAAGGCGCTCGGCGAGAGTGCGCATGGACGTGTCGTCCATCGCGCCGTGCAGCTCCTTGCGGTAGCGGGCGATGAAGGGGATGGTGTTGCCCTCGTCGATGAGCTTAATGACATTATCGATATGGCTCTGCTCGCGGCCAAGCTCGCGGGCAAGAATTTGGCTTATGCTTTCCAATGTGCTTCTCCTTGGTTACTTGATTTGCAATTTATTATTATAACATGAGTCGGCGTGCGGGGCAAGTACAGGGTTTGCGTAGGATGTGCATTCCGCGCGGCAGATGCGGCGGCGAATTTGCAGGTGATTTCTGCAAATATTATTGTTGCAAATTTCATGGGGCTGTGATAGAATACTTGTCGCGTCTTGTAACTATGCTCTGTGCGGGGCACAATCATGACAGCATATGATAAGGAGTTTTACGCAATGAAGGAAGGAATCCATCCCAATTACCAGCAGACCACCATCAGATGCGCCTGCGGCAACATCATCGAGACCGGCTCCACCAAGAAGGACATCACCGTTGAGATCTGCTCCAAGTGCCACCCCTTCTACACCGGCAAGCAGAAGCTGGTCGACACCAGCGGCCGCGTGGACAAGTTCAACAAGAAGTACGGCCTCAAGTAATTTTTGGGAAAAAGACGGGATGCGCCTTCGGGCGGCGTCCCGTCTTTTTCGTATACAGGGGGTAAAACTATGGCATCCCGAATCCTTCATCTCGCTGCGGCAAAGCTCATTCTGAACGAGGTTTCTGTCGCGGACGAGAAGCGCTTTCGTCTCGGCGCAAT
>CAKTIH010000093.1 GCA_934565615.1 uncultured Oscillospiraceae bacterium
TGTTTCTCCGCTATCTCCGCAAGCTTTGCGTCGCTCGCTTCGTCCCATGCGCCGTAATTCCAGTCGTATTTGCTCTGGTAATATCCGCCGTAGAAGATTTGGGAAAGTTCAGTGATGTTTTCATATTCCTCTTCGCTTATCACAAAAAAGCTCGATTCATCCTCGTATTCTATGACCGGCGCTGTCACCGGGTCTTTGTATATCCTCTGCCTGACGGGCTTCACGGTATATGTGCCGTCGCCGTTATTGACGTATTCCGGCTCCTCGGTTGAGCTGCCGTCATAGAACCTGCCTACGTTCGGCAGCATCTCATTCAGATAGCGTTTCCACTCTTCACGCCGGTAGTCTCCCCACTCCTTCGCCGCGGCGTTTATGTTCTCGACCCATGGCTGCATGCTCTCCGGCGCATTCTCTGGCTTTGTCATGCTGACGTTCGCGCTGTTGGACATATCCTGCGTCTCCGTGCTACCGTCCTCGTGCGTGACGGTAATGTCCGGTATCCGGCCAATGCTTTCGGGCTTTATTATCGCTTCCCTGAAGCCAAGGAAATCCGACGCGAATGCCGCGGCTGTGAAGAGCGACGCGAGCACCGCGGCGATAAGCAGCGTGCGCACGACGCGTCCGCCGTGCCGCTCTTTCGGATAAAGGCAGTCCATCGTCTCATCTATGAGCCGCCCGTCAAGCCTGTCGAGCGACAGGAGAAAATCATAAGCGTTCATATAAGCCCCTCCTTTGTCAGATACTTCTGAAGCTTCCCGCGCGTGCGGTGCAGCGAGCTTTTCACTTTGCTCTGCGGGCAGCCGAGCTTCCGGGCGATCTCCGCGACGGGGGCAAAGCCCCAATAGCGGCACATGAAGATGCTCCGGTCATCGGCGGAGAGCGTGTACAGGAACTCCTCTATCTTCCCGGCAAGCTCCTTTTGCTCATACTCACGCTCCACGGAGGTCTGAGAACACAGGCAGTCCTCAAGCTCCTCCAGCGCGAGCGCTACCTCACCGCCGCCGCGCTTTTTGGAATACCTGTCGCGCACACGCCGAAGGCTCAGATTGCGCACTATCGCCGCGGCATAGGCGCGCAGGCGCTTCGGGCGCTGCGGCGGAAGGCTGTTCCACACCGCCATATATGTATCGGAGACGCACTCCTCCGCATCCTCCCTGTCGGAAAGTATGCCATATGACAGCCCGCGGAGCTGGACGCCGTATTTCTTATCGGTCTCGTCAATGGCGGACTGGTCACGCTGCCAATACAGAGCGATTATCTTTTCGTCTTGCATGACATCCTCCTTGTAATTACTGAGCGCTCTCATACATATAGTTCCGTTTTCGGCGGCTTTGGTTGCGTACACAATAAAAATTTTTCGCCGCGCCGTGATGCGATAAACTGTTCTCTTGAATCCGCGCGCAAAATGTGCGATAATACCGGGGCATCAAAACTGCGGATCATTCCGCAAACGACACACCACGGAGGAGCTATGAACAAAAAGGAAGTCGGCGAGATACGCCGCAGATTCAAGCTTGAACGCAATAATATAAGTCATATATATGGGTGTTATGTAAACTCAGCTAAAGAGATCGTGTCCTACATAGATGAGTCGGTCGCAATGCTGACGCAGGAGGAGACGGAGAAGTATTTGTCCCTGCTGCGTAAGTCGCTCTCCGGTACGCTCGGGCGCAACCTCATGTCCCTGTCCTTCGCGACAAAGCAGGTCATGGACAGCGACGAGGTACGTTTGCTCTCTGCGCTGAGAAAGTCCGAACTCTCGGACGCAGCGCTGCGCGATGAGTTCTATAAGTGCATCATTGACGCGGTCACACCCGACGAGAGCGGATACGTGATACTGCTGGCCTTTGATATTTACGACGTGCCGCACTACGGCAAGGACGGCAGCCCCGACGACAACGACCGCGACGTGTTCAAATACATGGTCTGCTGCCTGTGCCCTGTCAAGACCGGCAAGGCGCAGTTCGGTTACTCCCCGGACGATAAGCGCTTTCAGAACTTCCCCGGCGGGCAGCTCGTCGCCGCGCCGGAGCTCGGCTTCATGTATCCGAGCTTTGACGAGCGCAGCGCAAATATTTATAACGCGCTGTTCTACTCCCGCAACGTGAATGAGGATCATCAGGACTTCATTGACGCTGTGTTCAAGACGCAGGTTCCGATGCCCGCAGGCGCGCAGCAGGAGACCTTCATCGACGTCATGACCGGCACGCTCGATAAGGAGTGCAGCCTCTCGCTGATGCAGGATGTGCACACCGAGCTTATGGAGCGCATCAGCGTCCACAAGGAGAGCCGCGACCCGGAGCCGCTGTCGATAAGCCCCGAGGACATGGCGGAGATACTCGAAAACCACGGCGTGAGCGCGGAGCAGGCCGAGGCCTTTGAAGAGAAATGCCGCGAGGAGTTCGGCGAGGATGCAGAACTCAGCCCCGCGAACATCATCGACAGCCGCCACTTTAAGCTTGAGACGCCCGAAGTCAAGATAAGCGTCGACCCGCAGCATGTCCACCTCGTCGAGACGCGTGTGATCGACGGACGGAGGTACATCCTCATCCCCGCCGACAACGGAGTGGAGCTCAACGGCATGAGCGTCAGTATAGATTAAGCTCATGCTGATTTACATAATTTTATTTACATAACAAAAGAGCTCGGGATATTTATCCTGAGCTCTTTTGTTATATCTCATTAAATTCTTGCAACGCCGCTGCGGTGCGCCGCATCGAACACGGCCTTGGAGACCGTTTCGCGCACGCGCTTGTCAAAGGCGTATGGCAGGATATAATCAGCGTTCAGCTCCTCATCCGAGACGAGCGAGGCGAGCGCCTCCGCCGCCGCGATCTTCATCTCGCTGTTGATGTCCGATGCTCTCGCGTCGAGCGCACCGCGGAATATTGCCGGGAACGCGAGGACGTTGTTGACCTGATTGGGATAGTCGCTGCGCCCGGTGCAGACGACGGCCGCGCCCGCGGCCTTGGCTTCGTCCGGCATAATTTCCGGCGTAGGGTTTGCGCAGGCAAAGATGATCGCGTCACGGTTCATCGTGCGGATCATGTCCTGCGTCAGCACGCCGGGAGCAGACACGCCGATGAACACATCCGCGCCGCGGATAACGTCGGCAAGCTTTCCCTGCTCCATGTTCGGGTTCGTCATCGCGGCGATCTCCTGCTTTGCGCCGTTCATTCCGGGGCGTCCCTGATATATCGCGCCGCTTCGGTCAGTCATGACGATGTTCTTCACCCCGCGGGAAACAAGCAGCTTCACTATCGCTGTCCCTGCCGCGCCCGCGCCTGAGGTAACGACCTTTATATCCTCCATCTTCTTCCCGACAAGCTTGAGGGCATTCGTCAGCGCGGCGAGCATTATGACCGCCGTACCGTGCTGATCGTCATGGAAGATGGGTATATCGCAGCGCTGCTTGAGCTTTTCCTCAATTTCAAAGCAGCGCGGCGCGGAGATATCCTCAAGGTTCACGCCGCCGAAGGAGCCCGCCAGCAGCGCGACGGTGTTGACGATCTCATCCACATCCTTTGAGCGCACGCAGAGCGGGATAGCATCCACATCGCCGAATGCTTTGAACAACAGGCACTTGCCCTCCATGACGGGCATACCGGCCTCCGGGCCGATATCGCCGAGACCGAGCACAGCGGTGCCGTCCGTCACAACGGCGACGGTGTTCCAGCGACGGGTCAGCTCATAGCTCTTGTTGATATCCTTCTGAATCTCAAGACAGGGCCTCGCAACGCCGGGAGTATAGGCAAGGCTCAGCGCCTCGCTGCTGTCGGCAGGTACGCGGGCGGCGATCTCTATTTTGCCCCGGCGCTCATAGTGCAGCGCGAGGGATTTTTCCATAACGTCCATATTCAGTCCTCCAGACTTTTGAGATACGCTTCTGGGCCGCTCTTATAGAGGTCGTTCCCCTGAGAGTCGATGACAACAGTGAGCGGCATGTTCTCGACCTTGAGCTCGCGTATCGCCTCGCAGCCGAGATCAGCATAGCATACGATGCGCGCCTCCTTCACGCAGCTGCCCATCAGCGCGCCCGCGCCGCCCATCGCGGCAAGGTACACCGCGCCGTTTCTGACTATCGCATCAATGACGGCTGCGTTCCTGTCCCCCTTGCCGATCATAACGGCAAGGCCGCGGTCAAGGAGCTTCGGCGCATAAGCGTCCATGCGCCCGGAGGTCGTCGGCCCGCAGGAGCCGATCACCTGCCCCGGCTTCTCCGGGGTGGGGCCGGCATAATATATCGCCGCGCTGCGGATATCCAGCGGCAGCTCCTCACCGGAGGCTATAAGCTCCGTCAGGCGCTTGTGCGCAGCGTCGCGCGCGGTGTATATCGTCCCGGACACGGTCAGCTTGTCGCCCGCGCGCAGCTTTGAAAGCTCCGTTTTATCCGCCGGGAAGCTCATCACATATTCCATAGGCACCTCACAGTACGCTTTTTGCGCGGCGCGTCACATGGCAGCTCACGTTGACCGCCACAGGGAGCCCCGCGACGTGCGTGGGCATAGTCTCGATATTCACACCGAGCGCGGTCGTGCGGCCGCCGAAGCCCTGAGGGCCGATCCCGAGGGCGTTTATCTGCTCCAGCAGCTCCCGCTCCATCGCGGCATAGTATTCATCGGGGTTAGGCTGATCTATCGGGCGCAGCAGCGCATGCTTTGCAAGCTGCGCGACCTTATCAAAGCTGCCGCCGATGCCGACGCCGAGTATCACCGGCGGGCAGGGGTTTGCCCCGGCAAGCTTCACGGTCTCGATAACGAAGTCCTTGACGCCCTCCGCACCGTCCGCTGGCTTGAGCATCTTGAGACGGCTCATGTTCTCGCTGCCGAAGCCCTTGGGTGCAACGGTAAGCTTTACCCTATCCCCTGGTACAAGGTCAACGGTTATGAGCGCGGGGGTGTTGTTCTCAGTATTCACGCGGCGCAGCGGGTCGGCGACCACGCTCTTGCGCAGATAGCCCTCCACGTAGCCATCGGCGACGCCCGCGTTTATTGCACTATACAGGTCGCCCGTTATGTGTACATCCTGCCCTATCTCAAGGAACACGCAGGCCATGCCCGTGTCCTGACAGACCGGGAGCCCGCTCTCTTTCGCTGCGCACATATTATCGCACAGCACGCCGAGAGTGTCCCTGGCAACCGGCCAGGGCTCGGTACGCTGCGCCTCGCGCAGCGCGCGGCTGATATCGCCAGGCAGGCGGAGGTTTGCCTCCCTGCACAGGCGGCTGACCTCGCCGCGGATGATCTCCGCTGAAAGCTCTCTCATTTCATGCACCGGCTTTCTATTCTTTGGTCATATACTGGCCCGCGGCGCGCAGCATAAGCTTCTTCACGCCGACGCTCTCAAAGTTTATCTCTATCAGATAGTCCCCGCCCATAGGCGACATCTTTGTGATAACGCCGCTGCCGAAGGCCTTGTGCCTGACGCTGTCGCCTAGAGCGAAAGTCTCGGTGTTCTCCGGTTTCGGCGTCTCCGGCGCGGAGGCTGCGAAGCTCAGCCCCTTGTCCTTGAAGCGCGGGCGGTGTGCCTTGCGCTCCTCCCATGTCTTTTCACGCTTTTCGTAAGATGGTATGTTCTTATGTATGTGCTCCTCCGGTATCTCTGAGACGAAGCGGGATAGCTTGTTCATCGTAGTGCGGCCGAAGATCATGCGCTGGCGCGCGCAGGTCAGGTAGAGCCTTTCCTTCGCGCGGGTGATCGCCACATAGCACAGGCGGCGCTCCTCTTCCATCTCGTCCTCTTCGCCGATCGCACGCATGCTCGGGAAAATACCATCCTCCATGCCGACGACGAAAACCGTCGGGAACTCAAGCCCCTTGGCGCTGTGCATGGTCATGAGTATGACGCAGTCAGCGTCCGGGTCGTAGCTGTCCATATCCGTATAGAGCGCGACATTCGCAAGGTAGCCCTCAAGGGTATTATCCCCGGACTCCTTCATATAGTCGATGATGCTCGTTTTAAGCTCACGCACGTTCTCGACGCGGGCAATATCATCGACTGTGCCCTTGGTCTCGAGCGCAATGACGTACCCGGTCCTCGCAAGCAGCTCGTCATACAGCGCGTCGGGCGTTGCCGTCTTTGCGTACTCGCGCAGCTCTTTAATGAGGTTTGCAAAGTTCCGAAGCTTTATCGCCGAGCGCTGAAGCTCGGGGTAGTTGTCCGCCTTGTCGAGTATCTCAAACATCGGGCAGCCGTTTGATTGCGCATGCTCGCGGACGGTGTCAATAGACTTTGCGCCGATGCCCCTTGCGGGCACGTTGATGATCCTCGAAATGCGCAGATCGTCCGCCGGGGATGCGATGACGCTCAGATACGCGAGCATATCCTTGACCTCAGCGCGGTCAAAGAAGCGCGTACCGCCGACGACGCGGTAAGGAATACTGTTGCGCTTGAGGGCATATTCAAGCTGGTTTGACTGCGCGTTCATGCGGTAGAGCACGGCATGGTCGCGCCAATTCGCGCCGCGGCCGTAGCTGCCCATGATCGTTGAGACAACGAACTGTGCCTCGGTGTGCTCGTTATCCGCGGTGAACAGCTCCACAAGGTCGCCGTCGCCGCGGTCAGTCCAGAGGTTTTTGCCCTTGCGCTGCTCGTTATGGCTGATAACAGCGTTTGCCGCGCCGAGGATGTGGCCGGTGCTGCGGTAGTTCTGCTCAAGGCGGATGGTACGGCATTGCTTATGCTGGCTCTCAAAGCTGAGAATATTCTCGATCGTCGCGCCGCGGAACTTGTATATGCTCTGGTCGTCATCGCCGACGACGCAGATATTCCCCCAGCCGCCGGACAGCAGCTCCGCAAGCCGGAACTGAAGGTTATTTGTATCCTGATACTCGTCGATGAGCACATATCTGAAGCGGCGCTGCCAGTAATCGCGTATATCGTCGTTTGTGTCAAGGAGCTTGACGGTATTGTAAATAAGGTCGTCAAAATCCATAGCGTTGGCAGAGAAGCAGCGGCGGGAATATTCCGCGTATATGCGCCCGATCGTCCTGCGGCGCAGATCACCCGAAAGCTCGGCATTCTTGCTGTACTCCCCGGCGGAGATGCAGCAGTCCTTTGCACGGCTTATCTCGCCGATAACGGACTTTGCAGCGTACATCTTATCGTCAAGCTCCATGTCCTTGATGATGTGCTTGAGAAGGCTCAGGCTGTCGGCGGTATCGTAGATCGTGAAGCTGCTGGTGTAGCCCAGTCGCTCCGCACCGCGGCGCAGAATGCGCACACATGCGGAATGGAAGGTGCAGGCCCAGATATCCTGCGCCTGTTCGCCGAGCATGCTTTCAAGGCGCGCCTTGAGTTCGTCGGCCGCCTTGTTCGTAAAGGTTATTGCAAGGATGCGCCACGGGTCGACCGGGTCGAACGCGGCAAGACGGCGGGCTCTGTCGCCCCCTGCTCTGAGGATCTCAAGCTGCTCCTCGTCAGCATCCTCAGGTATCTCGTCGCTGTCACCGGCTCTGCCGTAACGCAGAAGATTCGCAACGCGGTTTATGAGCACGGTGGTCTTTCCGCTGCCCGCCCCCGCGAGTATCAGCAGCGGCCCCTCGGTCGCCAAAACGGCCTCCTGCTGCATGGGGTTCAGGTTCCGGAAATCACCGCGCACAACGGCTTTGCGCGCTTCTATGTAGTTTTTTTCAAAATCAGTCATCATGTGTCCGATTTTATCACAAGCGCGTCCCACATTCAATGGGCTAAATGACGATTGCCCCGACATTTATCCGCACCGGCATGCCCATATTGTTTGACATTTGTCCCGCGTGATAGTACTATGTAACGGTACATATTCCATTCCGGAGACGATTTTACCGTATGAGAAATTTCTTCAGGCTGCTGTGGGAGAAAATGAACGAGCCGAGAAACGAGCGCGTTCTTGTTATTCTCCTGCCCTGCCTTTCAGTTATAATTGCAGGGCTGATACTCCTCCCCCGCCTGCGCTATTATTCCGCGCAGCGCGCGGAGCCGACGCCGACCAAGGCCGTCGCTGCGTCCGTATTCGACGCGCCCGCGGATCAGGACGCCGCGGTGCTCCCCTCCTCCGAGGTGCAGCCGACGCCGCTTCCCGTGCAGACGCCGCAGCCTACGCCCGAGCCGATCTATTCCCTTGAGCGCGGCTGGATAGAGGAGGACGGCAAGCTATATAACTATGACGCTTTCGGCAGGATGCGCACAGGCTTGCAGCAGGTCGATGGTAAGCTTTATTACTTTGGGCAGGACGGGGCGAAGGCAAGCGCGCTCGGCATTGACGTGTCCTTCTATAACAAGGGCATCAACTGGCCGGCGGTAAAGGCGCAGGGCATTGACTTTGCGATACTCCGCGCCGGCGGCCGCGGCTGGGAGACGGGGCTCATCTATCCCGACTCCTGCTTTGCTCAGAACCTGCGCAACGCGAAAAAGGCTGGGATCGACCTCGGTGTGTATTTTTACTCGACAGCAGTGACGGCCAAGGAGGCCGTGGACGAAGCAAACTTCATTCTGAGCTGCCTCAACGGCACAGAGCTTGAGTACCCGATATTCTTTGATATCGAGCAGTCGGGCGACTATCCCAAGGGGCGCTGCGACAGGCTCAGCAAGGCTGCGCGTGACGAGATAATTTCCGCCTTCTGCAAACGCATCAGAGACGCTGGTTATAAGACCGGAGTTTATTCCGGGCTCTATTTCTTTGAGGAGCACGTCGCTTACAGTTCGATAGAGCCGCACATGATATGGCTGGCAAACTACACCCGCGGCGGGCGTCTGCCGAACTTCAGCGGGCGCTATGATATCTGGCAGTTCACGGAGAAAGGCACCGTCAACGGCATACGCGGTATCGTTGACATGAATGTTATATTTTAACATCTCGCCAAAGAACCAAAGGTTCTTTGCAGTCTGTCAAAGAACAGCGTATTACATCAAGCGGGAACAGCACATTTTAAGCAGCTGTTGAAAAAACGAGCAAAAA
>CAKTIH010000094.1 GCA_934565615.1 uncultured Oscillospiraceae bacterium
TGAAGGCAGTGCTGCCGATAAGGCCGGACGTAGTTTTCTCCGGCATCAACATCGGCTACAACGCGGGCTTTGACATCGCCTATTCCGGCACCGTCGCCGCCGCGATGGAGGCCGTACTCAACGGCATCCCTGCCATCGCCTTCTCCGCGCAGCACGACGGCAGCTACGATGTGACCGACAGATACATACTCGATATCACGCGCGAGCTGCTGGCCGCGCCCCTCGCCCCCGGCGAGATATGGAACGTCAATTTTCCGGGCTGTCCGCTCGACGAATTCAAAGGTATACTGCGTGAGCGCACGATAGCGCCGAAGTTCATATTCGACAATACCTATTCCGCCAATCCCCGCAGCGGCGGCATGACGCTCATCCCTGACGCCGATTTCATCGCGCACGGGGACGCCCCTGCGGGCAGCGATATTGAGGCCGTTCTGCACGGATACATCTCGATAGGTAAAGTTAAAAGCATGGTTCTGTAAAATATCTGCAAAAAAGCTTGTAAAGCAAATTAAACTATGCTATATTGATTATCGGTACACGGCGCGAAAAATGTGGAATCATGGTGTTTTTTTGATTTAAATCGATGCATCTGACGACGTATGCTTCCGCCGTTTGCCATAAAATTTTGTTTGGAGGAAAAAACAAAGATGAAAAAGACCATAGCACTGCTTCTCGCACTTGTCATGGTATTTGCTCTCTGCGCCTGCGGCCAGACCAACGCTCCCGCAGTCGAAGAGTCCAAGGCTCCCGAAGCGGACGCAACCGAAGCTCCCGCTACCGAGAACCAGCACTTCGACAAGCTGACCCTTGAGTTCGTTCCTTCCAAGGACGCCGACGTTATCATTGCCGGCACCAAGAATCTGCCCGAGCTCGTTCAGGCCGAGATGTCCAAGCTTGGCTATGACATTGACGAAGTTGACATCACCGTCGGCACCAGCTACGATGCTACCGGCGAGGCTATGTCCGCAGGCTCTATCGACCTCGGCTGGCTGCCCGGCGGCACCTACGCCCTCTACTCCGACGACGTTGACGTCATCCTGACCGCAACCCGCAACGGTCTGTCCAACGACAGCACCAACCCCGCCGACTGGAACGGCGAAGCAAACGCCACCCAGAAGAACGGCCCGCAGGTCACCTACTACCGCTCCCTCATCTACGCAACTCCTTCCGAGTACGGCAAGGAACTTGCAGCCAAGGTCAACGCCGGTGAAAAGCTCACTTGGGAAGACCTCGACAAGGCAAAGTGGGCAGTCCAGAAGACTTCCTCCTCCGCCGGTTACATCTACCCCTCCATGTGGCTGATGGCCAACTACGACGGCAAGAAGATCTCTGACCTCTCCAACGTTATCCCCCTCGACTCCGGTTACGGCACCGCTTTCTCCTACGCTGCAGCTGAGCAGGTTGACATCATCGTCTGCTACGCCGACGGCCGTAACGACTACGAAGCCAGCTGGATGCTCCCGACCGATCAGCAGGATGAGACCGGCAAGCAGGGCATGGGCCGTTCCGACAGCATCTGGAACGAGCTGAATGTCATCGGCGTCACCGAGGGTATCTACAATGACACCGTCGCTATCTCCAAGGAGAGCCAGTACTACACTCCCGAGCTCGTCGCAGCTCTGCAGGATTGCTTCATCAACATCATCAACACCGATGAGGGTCAGGCGATCTTCTCCGTCTACAGCCACACCGGCTATGCCAAGGCTGTTGACTCCGACTACGACGGCGCCCGCGCAGCTCTGACCGCAGTCTCCGACTGATAGCTCAACGCACCCAATAAACAGCGCCCTGCCCTACAGGGCGCTGTTTTCCTAAATCTTTTTACGCGGCTTATTGTCCGACAGGAGAGCACAGTTTTCTGTGCTTTCCTGTCAGCTAATAGGAACTGAAATCCATATTGAAAGAGAAAAGAGTCGCAGCATGATAGAATTTAAGAATGTTTACAAGACCTATCCCAACGGCTTCACCGCGCTGAAGAACATCAATCTTCAGATCGAGCAGGGTGAATTTGTTGCGATCATCGGCCTGTCCGGTGCGGGCAAGTCCACGATCCTGCGCTGCATCAACCGTATGCATGATATCTCCAAGGGTGAGCTCACCGTTGACAGCGTTGAGGTCGACTCCCTGCGCGGCAAGGAGCTGCGCCGCTACCGCCGCAAGGTCGGCATGATCTTCCAGAGCTTCAACCTCGTCACGCGCAGCACCGCCATCAAGAACGTGCTGACTGCCGACGTGCCCGATATGCCCTTCTTCAAGGTGCTCTTCGGCATCTTCTCCAAGGAGCAGAAAATGCACGCGCTCGAAAGCCTTGATAAGGTCGGCATTCTTGACAAGGCCTACACCCGCTGCGACCAGCTCTCCGGCGGCCAGCAGCAGCGCGTTGCACTTGCGCGCACTCTGAACCAGAACCCGAAGATCATCCTCGCCGATGAGCCTGTCGCCTCGCTCGACCCCATCACCGCAAAGCAGGTCATGCAGGACTTTGTGCGCATCAATAAGGAATATAAAATTTCCATCCTCCTCAACATCCACCATGTTGACCTTGCGCTCAAGTACTGCGACCGCGTTATCGGCATCCGCGCGGGCGAGATAGTTTTCGACGGCCCCGCCAGCACCATCACTCAGGAGCAGATAGACGAGGTCTATAACGGTGCCAAGGCTCCCACCATGGGCGAGGGCGAAGGCGAGATACCGCAGGTCAAGGCAGAGGGCTGAGCGCATGGATAACGAAAACTCCGCCGTTCTCTATAAAGAGACCCTGTATGACAAAATCTTCAAGCCCCAGGTCATTACCCTTGCAAACGGGCATTCTGTCAGACGCCGCCGCAGCCGCGCGCCGCTGATAGTCGTGCTGCTCGCGCTGGCTATATGGCTGTCGCTCAGGATGACCGGCTTTGATATGGCCGTCGTCATACATAAATTCAGTAAGATGCTCGACCTGCTGGCTAAAATTTTCCAGCCGAACTGGGAGTTTTTCCCGAAGGTCATCTCCCCGCTCATTGATACTATCAAGATGTCCGTCCTCGGTACGGTCATCGGCTGTGTCCTCGCGCTGCCTGTCGCGATCCTCTCCTCCAGCAACATCAACCGCAGCGTTCCGCTGGTCAGCTTTTTCCGCTTCATCCTCGCGCTGATCCGCACCCTGCCGACGCTTATTATCGCGCTCGTCTGCGCGCTCATCTTCTCCCTCGGCACTTTCTCCGGCACCGTCGCCATCGCGATCTTCACCTTCGGCATCGTCGCAAAGATGCTCTTCGAGAGCATCGAGACTATCGACATGGGGCCCTTCGAGGCTATGGAGGCTCTCGGCGCGAATAAGTTCCAGGCCTTCTGGTCTGCCTGCGTGCCGCAGATACTGCCCGTCTATCTCAGCCACAGTCTTTACTGCTTTGAGATGAACATCCGCGCCTCCGCCATCCTCGGCTACGTCGGCGCGGGCGGCCTCGGCATCACGATAAACGAGCGCATCGGCTGGCGCGACTATAACAGCCTTGGCATGGTGCTGCTGTCTCTGTTCGTCGTCGTCGTTGCCATTGACTTCTTCAGCGAATATCTTCGCAAGAAGCTGAGCTGAAAGGAGAAGCGCAATGAGTAAGAAAAACAAGATAGAAATGCTCGAAGAGACTCTCGACCGCAAGCTCACCGTCGCTGAAATGTACGCGAACCGTCCGCGCAAGTGGCTGCTGTACACGGCGATAGTCCTCATCATCGCGGTTCTCATCGGCTGGTCCGCCAATGACATTCACTTCACTGGCCTTACCGCTACCGGTACCGAGGTCGCAAAGGGCGTCGTTCACGGTGTGTTCCATCCGGACACGGCGCTGATGTTCGGCTCCGGTGACTCCGACGTGCCGTATCTGCTGCTCCAGACCATCGCCATCGCGGTGCTCGGTACGCTCTTCGGCGCGATCCTCGCCATCCCCTTCGCGTTCCTCGCGTCCTTCAACATCATGCCGAAGCCCGTGGCCTACGTCGTGCGCGTCATCATCCTCATGATCCGTACCATCCCGAGCATCGTTTGGGCACTCATGTGGATCCGCGTCACCGGTCCCGGCGCCGCCTGCGGCGTTATCACCCAGTCGGTCTGCTCGATAGGCATGATCTCCAAGATGTACATCACCGCAATCGAGGATCTTGACACACACATCCTCGAAAGCCTCGACGCTATGGGCTGCACGCCGTTCCAGAAGATTCGCTACGGCGTCATCCCCCAGCTCACCGCGAGCTTTATCTCCACCACCATCTACCGTTTTGACATCAACCTCAAGGACGCTACCACCCTCGGTATCGTCGGCGCGGGCGGCATCGGCGCGTCGCTGGTGCAGTGCCTCAACAGCCGCCGCTGGGCAATGGTCGGCTCCTTCGTCTGGGGGCTCATGGTGCTGGTGCTCATCATCGAGTTCATCTCCACCCGCATCCGCAGAAAGCTCGCCCACGGGGCATAAAACCAATATCCCTGCGCATGGCGCAGGGATATTATTACGAAAGGATCACCATGCAGCGTAAGCTTACGATATACTATACAAGCGATGTCCACGGTTACTTTTCCCCCGTTGACTACGCCAGCGGAGCGCCCGCACAGTCGGGTCTTGCTAACTGCATGAACGGCTTTGCCAACGACGGCAACACCCTCATCATCGACGGCGGGGATATCCTTCAGGGCAGCCCCCTGACCTATTATCTCTACAGTCAGCGCCGTGACGGGGACTGTGTCCCGGCACGGCTTTTGAACCTCGGCGGCTATGACTTCGTCACCCTCGGCAATCACGATTTTAACTACGGCAAGGCCGAGATAGAGCGCTATCTGCGCGAGCTTGACGCCGTGTGCCTCTGCGCAAACATCGGCGGCATAGCGGGCGTGCGCCGCATCGCGGTCGTCACGCTCCAGAACGGTCTGCGTGTCGGCCTGACCGGCGTCACGACGCACTTCGTCTCCCAGTGGGAGCAGCCCGCAAACCTTGAGGGCATCACCGTGACCGACGCTTTCACCGCCGCGGCCGAAGCCTATGCGGAGCTAAAACAGCAGCAGGTCGACCTCACGGTCTGTATCTACCACGGCGGCTTTGAAAACGACCTGCGCACCGGCGCGCCGCTCTATACGACGGATGAAAATCAGGGCTGCCGCATCTGCAATGAGCTCGGCTTTGATATTCTCCTCGCCGGGCATCAGCATATGCCGGTCGAGAACCTGTGCCTGAACGGCACCTATACCTGCCAACCGCCCGACAAGGCCGCGGCATATATCCGCATGGACGTCACCGTCGGCGATACCGTCACGGCTGAGAGCCGCCTGTGCAGGCCCTCTGAGCAGCCGCTTCCTGCTGCGGCGGAGTATCTTGCGCCCATTGACGAGGAGACCTCCGCGTGGCTCGACCGCCCCGTCGGCCATCTTGATACCGCGCTCACCCCCTCTGCCCCGCTCGACATGGCGCTGAACGGCTCACTGATCGCGAACTTCTTCAATCAGGTGCAGCTTGAGGCCTCAGGCGCGGACATCTCCTGCGCGAGCCTTGCAAACACCGTGCGCGGCTTTGATAGGAACGTCACCGTGCGCGATATCGTCTCGACCTACATCTTCCCGAACACGCTTGTGACCCTCGCCGTGAACCGCGCGCAGCTCAAGCGAGCTCTTGAGCGCAGCGCCGAATACTTCACCCTCGGCGCCGGGCAGGTATCTGTCAGCGAAAGCTTCCTGCATCCCATCGTGCAGCACTTCAATTACGACTATATCTCCGGTGTGCATGTCACCTTCGACCTGCGCCGCCCTGTCGGAGACAGGGTCACGTCCATTCTCTGGCGCGGCGAAGAGCTTGACGATACGCGCTCCCTTTCGCTCTGCATGAACAATTACCGCGCCTCCGGTGCCGGCGGCTACGGCGTCTATACCGAGTGCAAGTTACTGCGCGAACAGCCGACCGAGATTGCGGAGCTTATAATCGACTATGTCCTGCGTCATAAAGACATCACGGTCGATAAAACAAAGTGGCTTAATATAATTTATTGAATCAAGGAGAACAACATGGAAAACAAAGTCTTTAAGGTCGTCCTGCTTCAGGCGCTCCCCGCCTCCGGCAAGTCCGAGGTCAGAAACTTCATGGCAAACGTCGAGCCCGAGCGGCTTCAGAACGAGTTCCACATCGGCGAAAACCTCCAGCTTGACGATTTCCCCTATGTCCACATGATGCGCCGCATCGACAATGAGCTTCAGGCTATGGGTCAGCCCCGCATCTTCTATCCCGGCGAGGAGCCCTTCATCGACGGGCGCGATTGGGGCACGCTCTGCGCTCTGCTCAATGAGGATTATCATGACCTCATGAACCGCAACGTCGTCAAGACCGATTCCGCCGCGCAGCTCCTGTTTGACCGCTATGACCGCGCAGGTGAGGTTGCCGGTATCCCGCCGCGCCTCGGCCTGTTGGATGAGAGCGTGCGCGCAAAGCTCGCCGCGATTCTCGAAAACGAAGCCCGCGCCATGCTCGATGAGAAGCACGCCGGGTACCCCGAGTCTTTTGAGAACAAGACCATCATCATCGAGTGCGCCCGCGGCGGGCCTGACGGCTCCTCCATGCCGCTGACCGGCACCTTCGGCTATCAGTATTCCCTGCCCATGTTCTGCCCCGAGATCCTTGAAAACGCCGTTATCCTCTATATCTGGGTGACTCCTGAGGAATCCCGCCGCAAGAACGCCGACCGCGCCGACCCGAACGATCCCGGCTCGAACCTCCATCACGGCGTGCCCATGGCTGTCATGCTCGGCGACTACGGCTGCGACGATATGGAGTACCTCGTGAACAATACTGAGGTCGAGAACACCGTCACCGTGAACGCCCACGGCCGCACCTACCATGTCCCCATCGGTATCTTTGATAACCGCGTGGACAAGACCTCCTTCCTCCGCGCCGAGCCCTCCGAGTGGGACGCCGGCAAGGTCGCCGATGTCACCGCCGCCATCCGCAAGGCGACTGACACCATGTACGCAAACTACAACAAGTAATAAGCATAATTGCAAAAGCCACCGGAAGCCGCATATATACGGCCTCCGGTGGCTATTTTTACTTTTCCTTTTTCTCCTGTCGGAGTATTCTTCTTCGCCGGTTTATATAGCGCTCAAGCTCCCCGCCGTTTATGAACTCCGCCAGCACATACTGCTCAAAGGCCGGGACAGTGCAGGAATAGAAGCCGAGACGGCGCGTGTACTCCGCCATCAGCTCCTCCGGCAGCACCATGTACGCCGTGCGCATCGCGGGTGCGAGGGTCTTTGAAAAGGTGTTGACGTATATCACCCGCTCCGGTGCGAGAGAATAGATCGTGTCTATCTGCCTTGTGACCGATGAGAACTCCGAATCGTAGTCGTCCTCGACAATGTACGCCCCGTGTGCCCTCGCCCAGCGCGCGTATTCATGCCGCTTGCTGGCAGGGGCGGTCACATGGCTCGGGTAGCTGTTGAACGGCGTCACATGCAGTACGCCCGCCGCGCAGTCTGAAAGCTCGGACGATATTATTCCGTCCTCCCCCATCGCAAGCTCCGTGCACTCCACACCGTTTGCCTCATACACCCGGCGTATCACCTCATAGCACGGCTTTTCCAGCGCAAATCCGCGCTCCCCGCCGAGAAGCTGCGCGATAAGCGAATACAGATACTCCGCACCCGAACCGATGATGATCCGCTCCGGGCTAACTACGACGCCGCGGCTGCGCTCAAGATACGCCGCTATCGCCGCGCGCAGCTCCGCACAGCCGGCTCCCGGCGGCTTCATCAGTATGCGCCGGTCGTACTCCGTAAGCACCCGGCGCATCACCTTCGCGAGCACCGAGAACGGGAAGTCCTCCGGTACGCGCAGGGGTGCCGTGTCCTGCACCGGCAGTGCATGCGGAGCCAAGGTCTCCGCCCTGCCGCCGAAAGCCGCGAAGTACCCGCTGCGCTCGCGCGCCTCGGCGTATCCCTCGTCGACCAGCAGCGCATAGGCGTGCTCGACCGTGATAAGGCTCACGCCGAGCTCCCCCGCAAGCAGCCGCTTTGACGGCAGGCGCTCGCCGTACTTGACGCTGCCGCGGGCAATGTCCCGCCGCAGCTGGTCATATAGCTGCATATACGCGCTCACCCCGGAGCTTTTGTCTATCTGGTATTTCATCTGGTTATATAATTCTTTCCTTATCTGACAGTATCGGCAATGCCAGATTTATAATATAATCCTTTTTGAAATAAGTCAAGACGGTGAAACGATGAAGCGTATAGTAAGCATACAGGACATATCAGATATCGGCAAATGCTCGCTGACGGCGGCGCTGCCGGTCATATCCGCAATGGGCGTCGAATGCGCCGTGCTGCCCACGGCTGTGCTCTCCGCGCACTCGCAGTTTGAAGGCTTCACCTTCCGCGACCTGACGGACGAAATGACCGCGACCGCGGAGCATTGGAAGCGTCTCGGTCTGCGCTTTGACGCGGTATATACCGGCTACCTCGGCTCGCCCCGGCAGGTGGATGTCGTCCGCCGCTTCTTTGACGACTTCGGCAAAGGTGCAAGGATCATCGTCGACCCGGCAATGGCGGACTTCGGCCGGCTCTATTCGGGCTTTGATGCGGACTTCCCGCGTGAAATGGCGAGGCTGTGTCAGGGTGCGGACATCATTCTGCCGAATATCACCGAGGCCTGCCTACTGCTTGGCGTGGAGTACCGCGAGGAATACGACCGCGAGTATATCCGCTCCCTCCTGCGCGGCCTTGCCCAGCTCGGCGCGTCCGTATGCGCGATAACCGGCGTGAGCTTTGAGGAAGATAAGCTCGGCGTCGTCTCCTACGACAGCGTAAGCGGCGAATACTTCAGCTATTTCCGGGAGCGCTGCCCCGGCG
>CAKTIH010000095.1 GCA_934565615.1 uncultured Oscillospiraceae bacterium
ATTCGAAACAAGCCTTTCATCGTACCCTTTGGTGGAGATAAGCGGGATCGAACCGCTGACCTCTTGAATGCCATTCAAGCGCTCTCCCAGCTGAGCTATACCCCCGGATAACCGGGTACGAAGTATGCAATTTTAAGGGATTTTGCCAATTTGATGTGCTCTCAACATGGGGTGCGTATTTAATGGGTAGTGCTCCCAGCTGAGCTATACCCCCATGAGCAAGGAGTATATTACCAGATGGGAGCCCGTTTGTCAAGCATAAAATTTCAGTTTATGACATGATTTTTCGTCCCGGGTACTTGGCGTAATGAGATGCTCAAAGCTGATATACAAGGACGATGAGCGGCATCGTGATGATGCACAGCAGCGTGGTGAGGACATTTATGGAGCAGGCGTATTCAGCGTCGTTTCCATATATCTGTTCCATCTGCGTGACGGTAGCGCCGCTCGCGGAAGCGCAAGCGAGCAGGGAAATGAGCATAATGGTATCCACATCCTGAACCCCGGCACCGAAACCGGTCACACGCAGGAAGCCGATGAACAGCAGCGGCGCGATAATGAGCCGCAGAAAGACAACGAGCCATATACGTTTATGAGCAAAGATGCTCTTCAGATCCATCCCGGCCAGCATCATGCCGATCATAAGCATGGACATAGGACCGATCATGACAGCGGTGCTGTCAATGGCGTCCTGAACGACCTTCGGGAGCTTTATTCCCAAAACGAAGATCACAATGCCGAGAAAGATCGCTATCATGTTCACGTTTGTAATGATCTTCTTTACATCGAGGTGCGTTTCACCTGAGATAAGCGGCTTGCAGTGCGTCCACTGGAGCACTATCTGCACGCATATATAGGCACAAGTGTACACGACCCACTCCGGGCCGAGCAGCGAACTGACGATCGGAATGATAATATTGCCGGCATTTGAATAGATAACGGACGCCTGCTCCACAGGACTCATGCGCAGGGGCTTGCGGATGATAAGGTTAAAAAGCAGCAGCCCGACATGAATGATTACGGCGGCAACAAAAGCCAGCAGCAGCCCGGAGCGTATCTCGGGCGTGCTGTCTATCTGGAAGGCCGAAATTATTGTGCAGGGGCAGATCAGGTACAGCATTACCAAAGAGAGAATGCGGCTGTCCTCACTGCGGAGAACACGGAGCTTGACGAGCGCGTATGCGCCGAGCGCTATAGTGAACAGAGAACCGATTTTAATAAGTAGGGCGAGAGCCATGACAGACCTCCAAAACCTGACATATTCCTGCATATTATAGCTGTATGGAGAAATAATATCAAGCTGTAAAAGTACATAAAAAGCTTTGGCAAATCGGTTGCCAAAGCTTTTATTTAGGATAAATTGTTCTAAAGCCGATGACAAACCTCAGAACGGCCAGGTCGGGAGCCACGACAGCAGCCCCGTAGCGGCGACGGGCTTTCCCGAGAGCGCCGGGTAGAACATCACAAACAGCGCGATGCTCAGCGTCACAAAGCCTGAAACGTACCATTGCCAGTGCCTGAGGTTATGCCGCATTAGGTTGAAGCAGTACCCAAGGGAGAGCACGAGAAACACGGAGCAGGGGAAGTAATGGTACTCAAACGTGATGCGTGTGACGAACAGCCACGGGATGAGCTGCGCCAGATAGCCGAGGAGGATAAACCCAGCGCAGCGGTCACGCCGGAAGGTCGCCGTATAGATCAGCACAAACAGGCTCAGCAGGCCGCCCCAGCAGAGCGCGGGATTGAGGAACGCTCCGAAGCTTGAATGCGTACCGTCGTCGAAATACTCAAGGTAATAGAGTATCGGCCGGATGTCCAGCACCCACTGGTACCAGCGCGAGGAGTACGGATGCTCGGCGACGATCCCGGAGTGGTAATTGAACATATAGCTCTGGTTATCGAGCACCATGCGCAGATACTCCGCGCTGAACGGGGAGATGCTGCGGGCTGTCCCGTAGGGGATATATGCGAAATAATAGATAAGGCAGGGGATGAGCACGAAGAAGATCACGCAGAAGCCGCAGAGCTTCCAAAAGCCCTTCATGTCTAGCCGCTGTGCCCTTGCCTCGCGAATGACATAGATGAACCATATCACCGCAAGTCCGGCACCGGCATAGATACACGTCCACTTGCTCGCTGCGCCGATGCCGAGGAAGATGCCCGAGAGCGCAAGCTCACGGCGGCTGCCGGTCGTGATGAAGCCATACATGAACAGGTACATCAGCAGGATGAAGAACACAGCGTAGGTGTCGATAGTGGCGATGCGTGTCTGCACAAAGTGCATGAAATCGCTTGCCAGCACGAGCGTACACGCGGCCGGAACGGCCTTGCCGCCGAAGAGCCTTTTTGCGAAGATGTAGATCACCGGCAGCATAAGCACACCGAAGAAGGTGCCCGAGAAGCGCCAGCCGAAGGGCGTCATGCCGAAGAGCGCGATGCCGATCGAGATGATGATCTTGCCGAGCGGGGGATGCGTTATCTCGTAAGGATAAACGCCGTTGAGGTTCTCCCATGCGGTGCGCGCATGGTATATCTCGTCAAAGTATGTGGAGTTCATATAGGTCTGCCGGTCGGGACACAGTGATTGCTCGTCGCACAGCTCTGAGGCGGAGGAGACAGCGCCGACTACGTTTCCATCCACATCGAGCGCGACGACCTCGCCGAGCCAGACATTGCCAGTGCCGGAGATATAGATCGTACCGCCGGTCAGGTAGTAGTTGATGGCGACGTCGTGCCACTTCAGAACGTCGGCATGACTCTGCGTGAGCTCGGCAATGTCATAGGTGGCGCTGCCGTCAGAGTAGGTGATGCTGTAGCTGCCGATGCCGACGCCCTCATAGACCATCAGGTGCGTGACCGTCCCGCCGCTTATGTCAAGCTCGATGCTCTCGGTGCGGTTCTCCATGTTCACAAAGCTTTCGGGTGATGAGGTATTGCCGAGCTTCCAGAACGCAACACCTGCATACAGCAATGTGATGACCGCCATTATAACGGCGTCTGCGCGGCCAAGCCTGTGGCGCGTCTTATCGGGATCGGTAAGCGCGCAGCTTCGCAAATCGGGCAGCGATAGGAAGAACAGCGTCAGAAGCAGTACGGTCAGTATCGGTAAAGAGTATCTTGTAATATCCTGCATAATCGTAAAATCCCGCGGCGAAGTCTGCCGCATACATATCCTTGAATTAAATGGTAAAATCGTATGTATAATACAACCTGTCCGCGGCTTTTGCAAGTACGCGCGGCGGAAAGCGTACAATATGCGGTATTTTTAACCAAAAGTTCATCTTTTTATACACAAGCTGTGCTAACTCCTATTGACATTGTAGGATTAGACAAGTATAATTCCTGCTGGAGGACTGGGAATTAATGCCGCCTCCCGCACACAAATGCCGGAACGGCTGCAGCGCGGCCGGCCGCAGCGATATATCTATGGAAGCTGTCAGCGGGTGAGATGGCCGCGGACGGAAAGAGGTTGAACGGATATGAGTAAGAAAAATCTGCTTGAGGTAAAGGACCTTCACATCAGCGTTGAGGACAAAGAGATACTCCACGGCGTTGATCTGACAGTCGGCGAGGACGAGACTCACGTCCTCATGGGGCCGAACGGCACGGGCAAATCCACGCTGGGCTATGCCATCACCGGCAACCCCGAGTACACCGTGACCTCCGGCAAAATAATATTCGACGGCGAGGATATAACCGAGCTGCCGGTAAACGTGAGAGCGAACAAGGGCATATTCCTTTCGTTCCAGAACCCGCTCGAAGTGCCGGGAGTGACGCTCAGCGCCTTTATCCGCAGCGCGCTTGAGCAGAAGACCGGCAAGCGCCTGAGACTTTGGGACTTTAAGAAGAAGCTCGCGGAGACGATGGAGCTTCTGCATATGGACGCAAGCTATGCCGAGCGCGACCTGAACGTCGGTTTCTCCGGCGGCGAGAAGAAAAAGGCGGAGATACTCCAGATGCTGATGCTCGAACCGAAGCTCGCCATCCTTGACGAGACGGACTCCGGGCTTGACGTCGATGCGGTGCGCACCGTGTCGCAGGGCGTCCAGCTCTACCGTGAGCGTGTACACGGCTCGCTGCTCATCATCACCCACAGCACGAGGATCCTCGAAGCGCTGACGGTAGATGAGACGCACGTCATGGAAAACGGCGTGATCGTCAGAAACGGCGGCGCGGAGCTGGTCGATGAGATCAACGAAAACGGCTTCGGCATTATCAAGGCCGAGTAAGGCTGGTGATTTGCGATGAAAGAGAAAACTCAGGTCGAGGATATCGACCGCAGCATATATGATATAAAGGATAAGGAAAACGACGCCTACCGTATGGAGGACGGACTGACCCCGGAGATCATCGAAAAGCTCTCCAAGGAGAAGGGCGACCCCGAGTGGATGCGCGAGTTCCGCCTCAAGTCCCTCGAAACGTATAACGAGATGCCGCTTCCCAACTGGGGGCCCTCGATAGAGGGGCTGGACATGGACCATATCGCGACCTATGTCAGACCCAAGACCGACATGAAGAACGACTGGAAGGACGTTCCGCAGGATATAAAGGACACCTTTGAGCGTCTGGGCATTCCGCAGGCGGAGCGCAAGTCCCTCGCCGGCGTCGGCGCGCAGTACGATTCCGAGCTTGTCTATCACAATGTTAAGTCCGAGGTCGCTGAGCAGGGCGTCATATACACCGATATGGAGAGCGCGCTCAAGGGCGAGTATGCAGAGATGGTGCATGAGTATTTCATGAAGCTCGTCACCCCGCGCGACCATAAGTTTGCCGCGCTCCACGGCGCGGTGTGGTCGGGCGGCTCGTTCGTGTACGTGCCGAAGGGAGTTCAGGTCTCGATACCGCTCCAGTCCTACTTCCGCCTCAACGCCAAGGGCGCGGGACAGTTCGAGCATACGCTCATCATCGTCGACGAGGGCGCGAGCCTGCACTTTATCGAGGGCTGCTCCGCTCCGAAGTACAATGTCGCGAACCTCCACGCCGGCTGCGTCGAACTGTACGTCAAGAAGAACGCGAAGCTGCGCTATTCGACGATTGAAAACTGGTCGAAGAATATGTATAACCTCAACACCAAGCGCGCGCTCGTCGAGGAAAACGGCGTTATCGAGTGGGTGTCCGGTTCCTTCGGTTCCCATGTCGGCTGCCTGTACCCGATGAGCGTCCTCAAGGGAGATAACTCCCGCATGGAGTTCACCGGCGTCACCTTTGCCGGAGCGGGCCAGAACCTCGATACCGGCGCGAAGGTCACGCATATCGGCAAGAACACCAGCTCCTATATGAACACCCGCTCGATAAGCAAGAGCGGCGGCATAAGCACCTTCCGCAGCAGCGTCGTCGTCGCAAAGACGGCAAAGGGCGCGAAGTCCTCGGTGTCATGCCAATCCCTGATGCTCGACTCCGAATCCCGCTCCGATACCGTCCCCGCTATGGACATCCGCACGAGGGACGCTTCCGTCGGCCATGAGGCGAAGATCGGCAGCATCAGCAACGATGCTATCTTCTATCTGATGAGCCGCGGCATGAGCGAGGAGGACGCAAGGGCAATGATCGTCAGCGGCTTTGCCGACAACGTCTCCAAGGAGCTGCCGGTGGAATACGCCGTTGAGATGAACAACCTCATCCGCCTTGAGATGAAGGGCAGCATAGGCTGAACGGGGAGGCAGAACGATGGAAAAGAAAATGCTTATAAACAAGCTCCCCGGCGGAACGTGGAACTGGCTGAAGGTAAACGAAGCCGCCGTCGACTGGGACGAGGATAAAACAACGAAGCTTCCCGAGGAGGATATTACCGCCGAGAGCGCAAGGCTCACCGTAAAGGGCGAGGGCGAATACAGCCGCAAGCGCGTCAGCGTTGACGCCGTGCCCGGCAGCACTGTCACCGTTTTCGAGACCTTTGAAAACGCCGCGAAGCTCGCAGTCGAGACGGAGCTTACAGCGCGCGAGGGCGCGTGCATCCGCCTTGTGCAGATCCAGAGCACCGGAAAAGAGTCCCTGCTCTATAACCGCGTAAGCGGCGAGTGCGCCAAGAACGGCAGGATAGAGCTTGTGCAGATACTTATCGGCGCAGGCGATGTCTACTGCGACAGCCACATTGAGCTGGGCGGCGAGGGCAGCGGCTTCAAGGCCGATATCGGCTACCTCGGCCAGCGTGAGCAGAGGCTTGACATGAACCTTGTCGTCGACCATTGGGGCAAGAGCACCGAGAGCGAGATAAACGCTGCGGGTGCGCTCAAGGACGCGGCGCACAAGGTGTTCCGCGGGACGATAGATTTCAAGAACGGCTCGTCTGCCTCCGTCGGCAACGAGAAGGAGACCGTCCTCATGCTCGGTGACGACGTTGTGAACAAGACCGTGCCGCTCATCCTCTGCGCGGAGGAGAACGTCGTCGGCAACCACGGCGCGACCATCGGCGAGCTTGACGAGGACACGCTCTTCTACTTCGAGAGCCGCGGCATAGATAAGCAGACCGCCGAAAACATCCTTGCCCGCGCCGCGATAGAGCGCCTTGCGCGCCTGCTCGGCGACAGCGAGAGCGAGGAATATATAATGAACAGACTGAACGGAGAGCTGTAAAATGGAATACAATTATAAAAATGATTTCCTGCTGCTTGCGCACAGCGATATAGCGTACCTTGACAGCGCCGCCACCGCGCAGCGCCCCCAGTGCGTCATTGACGCCGAGCGCGACTTTTACTGTCTGCATAACGCAAACCCGCTCCGCGGTCTCTACCCCCTGAGCGTTGCCGCAACCGAGGACTACGAGAACGCGAGAAACAGCGTCCGCGCTTTCATCGGCGCAAAGTCGAGCGAGGAAATAATCTTCACCCGCAACACGACCGAGAGCCTGAACCTCGTCGCCTACAGCTACGGCCTGACTAACATCACGGTCGGGGACGAGATACTTGTCTCCATCATGGAGCACCACAGCAATCTCCTCCCGTGGCAGATGGTCTGCCGCCAGACCGGAGCAACTCTCAAGTTCATGGAGTGCGAGCAGGACGGCAGCCTTGACCTCAACAAGGTCGAGGAGCTTATCACGGACAAGACCAAGATCGTCGCCATCATGCAGGTGTCGAACGTTCTCGGGCGCGAGTACCCCGTCAAAGAGATCGCCGCCATGGCGCATAAAAAAGGCGCGGTCTGCGTGGTCGATGGTGCGCAGAGCACCCCGCACATGCCTGTTAACGTGCAGGATATCGACGCAGACTTCTTCGCTTTCTCCGGACACAAGGTCTTCGGACCTATGGGCATCGGCGTTCTCTACGGCAAGAAGGCGCTGCTCAATAAGATGCCCCCGTTCATGAGCGGCGGCGAGATGATCGAGTCCGTCACCCGCGAGGGCGCGGTGTATGCCGAGCTTCCGCACAAGTTCGAGGCCGGTACGGTCAATGCCGCGGGCGCTGCCGGGCTTCAGGCCGCGATAGAGTATATTAAAAAAGTAGGCTTTGACGTGATGCAGCGCCGCGAGGCGGAGCTTACCGCCCGCTGCCTTGCCGCGGTGAAGGCCATCCCGCATATAAACGTCCTCGGCTCCGATAAGCCCGAGGAGCACATCGGCATCGTGAACTTCACGGTCGACGGCGTACACCCGCATGACGTCAGCGAGATACTCGCCTCCGACGGCGTGGACGTCCGCGCCGGTCACCACTGCGCGCAGCCGCTGCTGACCCACCTTGGGTACAGCTCCACCGTCCGCGCAAGTCTCGCGTTCTATAACGACTTCGGCGATATCGACCGTCTGGCCGCGAGCCTGTCGACACTGAGGGAGCGTATGGGCTATGGAAAATAGAAGCTTTTATAACGAGATACTCACCGAGCATAACATCCACCCTGAGTTTAAGCATGACCTGCCCGATGCGGACATCGTGCTCGAGGGTGTGAACCCGAGCTGCGGTGACGATATTTATCTCAAGCTCAAGACGGACGGGGACACGATCGTTGACGGCGCGTTCGTCGGCGACGGCTGCGCCATCTCGCAGGCCTCGGCGGACATTATGCTCGGCATGATAGTCGGTAAAAAGAAGGACGAAGCCCTTAAGATGGGAGAGACCTTCATGCGCATGATAAAGGGCGAGGCCACCGATGAGGAGATCGAGAGCCTTGAAGAGGCTTCGGCGCTCAAGGATATCTCGCACATGCCCGCGCGCGTGAAGTGCGCCGTCCTCGGCTGGCGTACTCTCAAGGAAGCCGTCGGCGAACACGAGGACTAAAAAGTATATGCAGTATAGGGAGCACAAATGTGCTCCCTATACTTTGCGCTCTTTGCCCTTGACTGGGCTCCAAAAAAGTAACAAAAGATTTACCTTGCAAAAATCATTCATACATTGTACAATAACGTCAGAACATCATTTGATGGTATACATAATAACAGGAAATCAAATTATAGGAGGAAGAGCATGAACAAAAAGCTGAGGAAACTTATCCTGCTGTGTCTGCTGCTTGCGATGGCGCTTACGCTTGTAACGCCTGCGGCTTTCGCAGATGGAGAAGAGCCCGGAGACACGACGGAACAGGTGGATTCAAATCCTAATCCTGATCCCCCGGCACCTCCGGCTTCTAATCCGGATCAGGGCACGACGACTCCGGAGCAGCCCAAGAACCCGGAACAGCAGACGAACCCGGTCACACCCACGACCCCGGATGAACCCGGCACGGGGGGGCAGGAAAATCAGGGCGCACCTGCTGAGCCTGATAAGGCAGAGACGAAAAACCCGGGCGAAAATGACGGTGATCCTGATGCTGAGGTTCAGCCCGCAATGCTGGGGGCGGCTGCAGTGCAGGCTGACCCGTCCACGGATGGCGGCGCAGCGGCTGAGTGCAAGCA
>CAKTIH010000096.1 GCA_934565615.1 uncultured Oscillospiraceae bacterium
GTTCGACAATGACGGCGAGGGTCACTATACCGAGCTCAAGCAGAAGAACATCGACACCGGCATGGGTCTTGAGCGTCTGGCAGTTGTCTGCCAGGGCGTTGACTCCCTCTTTGATGTCGATACCGTTATGAACATCACCCATAAGGTCAGCGAGCTGACCGGCGCTTACTACGGCAAGAGCCACAAGATGGACGTCTCCCTGCGCGTCATAACCGACCATATCAGAAGCGCCACCTTTATGATCTGCGACGGCGTGCTGCCTTCCAACGAGGGTCGCGGCTATGTTCTGCGCCGTCTGCTCCGCCGCGCAGCGCGCCACGGCAAGCTCCTCGGCGTCAATGAGCCGTTCCTTTATAAGGTCATTGACACCGTCATCCATGAGAACGAGTGCCAGTACCCCGAGCTTCGCGAGAAGCAGGCATACATCACCCGCGTCATAAAGACCGAGGAAGAGAACTTTGCCCGCACTATCGACGCCGGTATGGCTATCTTCTCTGAGCTTCTTGCAGAGCATAAGGCAAAGGGCGAGAACGTTTTCTCCGGTGCTGACGCATTCAAGCTCTATGATACCTACGGCTTCCCGCTTGACCTGACGATAGAGATGTGCTCCGATGAGGGCATGACCGTCGATGAGGATGCTTTCAAGGCACTCATGGAGGAGCAGCGCGTCAGAGCGAGAAAGGCGAGAGAGGCTCTCGGCGATCTCGGCTGGACGGGCATAAACTTCGGTCAGGAAATGCCGGAAACTCAGTTTGTCGGCTACGACCGGAAGGAGACCGAAGCGGAGATACTCGCCATCGTCTCCGAGGATGAGATGCAGCAGGAGGTCGCCTCCGGTGCCGAAGCGATAATCGTTCTCGATAAGACTGTAATGTATGCCGAGATGGGCGGCCAGGTCGCCGACCACGGTAAGATCGTCTGCGGCGACTGCGTGTTCGAGGTCAACAACGTCCAGAAAAACAAGGGCGGCAAGTTCATGCACTACGGCGTGGTCAAATCGGGTCATTTCTCGGTCGGTGACCATGTCACCGCAAGCTACTGCGAGGAGCGCCGCCGCGCCATCCGCCGCGCTCACAGCGCGACGCATCTGCTTCAGGCGGCTCTTGTGCAGGTGCTCGGCGACCATGTCCATCAGGCTGGCTCTCTTGTCGAGCCTGACCGCCTGCGTTTTGACTTCACGCATTTCTCCGCGCTTACCCCGGAAGAGATCGGCAAGGTCAACGCTCTCATGGCCGATATGATCCTTGACGGCACTGATATTGAGACCAAGGTCATGCCTTACGACGAGGCAAAGAAGCTTGGCGCAACCGCGCTCTTCGGAGAAAAGTACGGCGACACCGTCAGAGTCGTGAAGATGGGCGATTATTCTATGGAGTTCTGCGGCGGCACGCATCTTGACAATACTGCCAAGGTCGGTATGTTCGTAGTCACCTCCGAAGGCTCCGTCGCTTCCGGTGTGCGCCGCATCGAGGCCATCACCGGCAAGGAGGTCATCGAGCGCTACGCTTCCATGTCAGGTATGCTCAGCCGCGTCGCGGATAAGCTCAAGGCAAGACCCATTGAGATCATGACCAAGGTCGAGAATAACCTTAGTGAGATCCACGACCTGAAGCAGAAGCTCGATAAGATGAAGGATCAGCTTATGTCCGGCGAGGCGGAGCGCATGCTCTACGGCGCAAAGGACATTAAGGGGCTCAAGGTCATCACCATTACGAACGGCCCGGTCAACGCCGCCGATATCCGCAGGATGGGCGACCAGCTCAAGGATCGCTTCCCGAACATCGTCGCGGTCCTCGCGGCGACCGCCGAGGACAAGGCTACCATGCTTGCCGTCTGCGGCAAGAACGCCGTTGCCCGCGGCATCAAGGCCGGCGACCTCATAAAGAACATCACCAAAATCTGCGGCGGCTCCGGCGGCGGTAAGCCCGATTCCGCAATGGGAGGCTGCAAGGAGATCCTCAAGCTTGACGACGCTATGGCGGCTGTTGACGATTTCGTCAACGCAAATGTCAAGGACTGAACTGAAATCTGAAAAGGAGATATTGAAATGGACGATTGCCTGTTTTGCAAGATAATTGCCGGGGATATCCCCAGCGCAAAGGTCTATGAGGATGAGTATGTCTACGCTTTCCGTGACATCAATCCTCAGGCTCCGGTGCACATCCTCGTCGTTCCCAAGGCTCATATTGCCTGCGCCGACGAGATAACGGCGGAGAACAGCGTGTGGGTCGCGCGCTGCTTTGAAGCCATCGCCAAGATAGCCAAGGCCGAAGGTCTCGGCAGCGGCTACCGCGTCATCAACAACTGCGGCGCGGACGGCGGCCAGACCGTCATGCACCTGCACTTCCACATCCTCGGCGGAGAGAAGTTCAGCGATAAGATGATATAATTCTGAATACCGCGGAGACATTTTGCCTCCGCGGTATTTTGCTATGGAGGCGGCAATGAGGAAGCTTGCGACAGCGGCGACTGCCTTTTGCGCGGCGATATTCGCGGCAAATTACATACTGCCCCTTGGTCGGCTGACCACCGTTGCCGTTATCGCGGCGGTGCTCGGTGCGGCTCTTGCCGCATCGCATATGCCGCGGCTGCGTCAGGCGGCGCTTGCCCTTGTATTTCTTGCACTTGGGCTGGTTTATTACTCCGCCTATAGCGATCGCACCGCGGCACAGGCGCAGCTCTATTCCGGTGAAACACTGGTGGTCGGCGGCCATGTGCTGACCTACCCCATAGATTACGGTACATACTGCCGCACTGAGATAAGGCTGGAGTGTGAAGGACTCCCCAAGCTCAAAGCGATAGTCTACGCCGATGAGGGTCTTATGGATGCAAAGCCCGGAGACTATGTCAGCTTCACCGGCAAGCTCAAAGCTGCCGATACTTTTTTCGGCGAGAGCTATGACAATTATCACGCCAAGGGCATCTTCTTTAAGATAAGCGCAAAGAGTGATGTAAGCGTTGAAAACACAGGCTTTGATCTGCGCAGCGTACCTGTCAGGCTGAGCCATCTTCTGAGTGAGAGGGTGGAGGAGATTTTCCCGGCGGACACGGCAGTATTCATGAAATCCCTGATGCTCGGCGATAAATCGGATTTCTATAACGACGATGCGCTCTACTGCGCAATGTCGCGAGCCGGGTTTATGCACATAGTTGCGGTTTCCGGGATGCACGTTTCGTTCCTTGTCGGGCTGCTGCAATTTATCCTTGGCAGGGGAAGAAGGAGCGCCGTTGTCTGCATTGCACTGGTGTGGCTTTTCGTGCTCGTAACAGGTGCGAGCCCATCGGCAGTGAGGGCGGGCTTCATGCAGTCGATGCTGCTGATGGCGCCGGTACTGCGCCGGGAGAATGACGCGGTAACCTCACTTTCGGCTATTCTTGCGCTTATCCTGCTTTCAAACCCGTTTGCCGCGGCGAGCATCAGTCTACAATTGAGCTTCGGCGCAATGGCCGGGATAATATGCTTTTCCGGGAAACTCTACGAGGCGGCGATGAATAAGCTCCCGAAGTGCATGAAGTGCCGGCCGGTGAGATATGTACTCGCCTCGGTGACGATGTCCGCCGGAGTGACGGTGTTCACGCTGCCGGTCACGGCGCTGCACTTCGGTTATGTATCGCTGCTGGCGTTCCTGTCGAACATACTTGGCCTGTGGGCGGTGTCACTCTGCTTCGGCGGAGGATGGCTGTCCTGTGCGCTGTCGGTCGTGCCGGTGCTGGGAAAGGCCGCGGCGTGGCTGTGTTCATGGCTTGCAAGGTACATCGTGCTCGTAGCAAAGCTTATATCGGGCGTTCCTTTCGCGGTGCTCTATATGGGCAGCGCCGGTGCGGAGGCTTGGATAATCGGCAGCTATGTGCTGATATCCGCTGCCTGCATGATAAGAAAGCGCCGCGCCCTTTGGGTGAGCGCGGCGTGTCTGCTCTCGGTATCGGCACTGGCGGCGCTGATTATTGCAAACCGGCAGTTTTACAGGAATACCGACACGGTAAGTGCGCTGGACGTCGGTCAGGGGCAGTGCATCACGGCTTTTGCAGGAGACGCGACGGTGATGATAGACTGCGGCAACACCTATAACCTCTCCGACGCAGGCGACCTCGCGGCGGCCTATCTGCATAGCTGCGGCAGGGACAGGATAGACCTGCTGGTGCTGACGCATCTGCATGAGGATCACGCCGACGGTGTGCCGCGGCTGATGGAAATGTACGATATCAAAACGCTGATATTACCTGAGGAGCACGGGGATAGGCTGTATGAGGAGATACTTGCGAGCGCGGCAAAGCACGGGACCGAGGTCGTCACCGCGAGAGACGATATGGCAGTCATGTGCGGCGATATAGACATGGAGATTTACGCGTACCTGGACGGTGAAGAGAACGAGTGCTGTTTAATGTCAAGGCTCACGATCGGCAGCTACGATGTGCTTGTCACAGCGGACGCACCGAAGAAGCTCGAGAAAAGACTTGTGAAGGAGCATGACACCGACGGAATAGAGACGCTCATCGTCGGGCACCACGGGTCTAAGTATTCGAGCGGGGAAGAACTTCTCAGCGCGGTGGACGGCTCGCTTGCCGTGATCAGCGTGGGGTACAACAGCTACGGCCAGCCAGCGCAGGAAACACTTGAACGTCTGGCGGCTTACGGGTATAATGTCCTCAGAACCGACGAGGACGGAACGATAGAGATACGGATAGGACAGGACAATGGCTAAGAAACGCGGCAAGGACGAGGAAAAACTGAATTACTCCGCGGCGGTGCGGGAACTCAAGGCGGACGGACCGGAGCGGCTGTACCTGCTCTGGGGGCCGGAGGACTATCTGCGCGAGCAGTATCTTGCACAGTTAAAAAAGATATGCCTGCCGGAAGGAGAGGACGACTTCAGCTATAAGCGCATGGACGGTCCGGGGCTTGAACCGACGCGGCTGCGCGAGGCGCTGGACGCGATACCGTTCATGAGCGAGCGCAGCTTTGTTGAGCTGCGCAATGTCGATATCAACAAGCTTGCAAATGCCGATGAGTGCATGAAGCTGCTGGAGGATATCCCGGATTACTGCACGGTGGCCTTTGTGCAGAGCGCGCAGTTTGAACCGGACGGGAGACTGAAATTTGTCAAGGCTCTGCGTGGAGAAGCGAAGGAACTGAAGTTCACGCAGCAGTCGCAGGGAATGCTGACGGACTGGATAGTCCGCCGCTTTGCGGCTGCCGGGAAGAGCATAGAGCTTGACGCAGCGCAGCGGCTCATATTCATAAGCGGCGACCTTATGAGCAGGCTCATTCCGGAGATAGACAAGATCGCGGCTTACGCGAAGGGCGAGAGAGTCACAATAAAGGATGTTGACGCCGTGGCGAGCCACATTCCGGAGGCCGTTATATTTGAAATGACGGAGCTTATCTCGCAGAAGAAATATAACTCCGCGATGAGCGTATTAGCGGAGCTGCTGTCGGACAAGAACAATGAGCCGATAGCCATGACGGCCATGCTCGGCTTGCAGATGCGCAAGCTCTATGCCGCGCGCCTTGCGATAGAGCAGGAGCTCGGCAGCAAGTACGTGATGGAGGTCTGCGCGATAAAGTATGATTACATCGCCTCAAAGCTCATGGCGGCGGCGAGAGGCTTCACACTGCAGCAGCTTATCCGAGCGGTGGAGCTGTGCGGCGAGGCGGATTACAGAATGAAGAGCAGCGGACAGGACGCGAGGGAGCTTCTCAAGGAAGCAGTGGCGCGCATCGCTGCGGGTGAGAGCAAATGCACAGCATAAGGGAAGTAATAGTCGTCGAGGGGCGCTACGATAAAAACACGCTCAGCCAGGTGGTAGATGCTGTCATCATAGAGACCTCGGGCTTTGGAATATTCAACGACGCGGAAAAACGGAAGCTTTTGCAGACAATGGCCGAGGCGCGGGGGCTTATCGTGCTGACGGACTCCGACGGCGCGGGCTTTGTGATAAGAAATTACATCAAGGGCTGTGTCGACCCAAAGCTTGTGAAGCATGCGTATATCCCGGATATCTACGGCAAGGAGCACCGCAAGAGCGCGCCCTCGCACGAAGGAAAGCTCGGTGTCGAGGGGATGAAGCCGCAGGTGCTGCTCGACGCACTCATAAGAGCAGGGGCGACATTTGACGACGGGGAGAATAAAAAAACCGCCCCGCGGATAAGCAAGGCGGATATGTACGCGCGTGGGCTGAGCGGGCGCGAGGGGAGCGCGGAAAAACGGGCGAGTCTGATAAAACAGCTCGATCTTCCGGAGCGCCTGACGGCTGACGGCCTGCTCGACGTGCTGAACGCGACAATGAGCCGGGAGGAGTTTCTGACGCTTCAAGTCTGAGTCTGAACATCCTCGATAAGCACCGAAAACAGCCCGCCGATCAGCAGCACGGCCTGCCCCGTCTCGTAGAGCGTGACGGCGGTCATGTAGCTGCCGTAGCCGTTTATCATGCTGCCGTTCCAGCCGAGCAGGAGAACGAACGCGCACAGCAGCAGAAAGCCCGTGAGCTGGACGGAGCGGATGAATATGTACCACGCGGGCGGACACATGCGCAGCATCCGCCGAATAACCGATAAAAGCTTCAAGAAAAACACCTCAAGAAAAGAATACAGCCCCTTAAGGCGGATTTCAATGCAAAAAAATTGCCAATGCAACCGGCGGTTGACAAATTTGACAGTGGACTTTCTGGCATGCAACCGATGAAAATGATAGTATCCGGACATCGAAAGCGCAATGAGGCGCTCAGAAACGGAGGATTTGAAAAATGATATTGGCAGACAAGATAGTTGCACTCAGAAAAAAATCGGGCTGGTCGCAGGAGGAGCTTGCGCAGCAGCTCAATGTGACGCGGCAGTCCGTATCCAAATGGGAGGGCGCGCAGTCCGTACCGGATATAGATAAGATACTCCAGATGGGGCGGCTGTTCGGCGTCTCGACGGACTATCTGCTCAAGGATGAGATGGAGGAGCCGGAGCTCATCACGGCAGATGAGGAAATGCAGGAGCTGCGCCGGGTCACACTGGCGGAGGCGTCCGAGTACCTCAGACTCAGAAAGGAAGCCGCGCCGAAGAGAGCTATCGCGACGTTCCTGTGCGTCATTTCGCCGATCACGCTCATCATGCTTGCGGCGCTGAGCGAGGTATCGGGCTTCGGCATAAGCGAAAATGCAGCGGCTGGTATCGGCCTGTGCGTACTTATCGTGCTCGTGGCTATCGCGGTCATGCTGTATATGTCCTGCGCCGCGAAGGAGCGCGCTTATGAGTTTCTTGAAAGTGAGCCGTTCGAGACAGAATACGGCGTCAGCGGCATGGTGAAGGAGCGCAGGAAAGAAATCGAGGACAGCCGCACAAGGCTCAACATGATCGGTACTGTACTCTGCATTCTCTCGGTCATCCCGCTGTTTGCGGCGCTGTTTATTAAGCCGACGGATATTATATGCGTCGCGGCGGTGTGTGCGCTGCTTCTGCTGGTCGGTATCGCCTGCATCATGTTCGTGTACATAGGCACGTACACAGCAGGCATGGACCGCCTGCTTGAGGAGGGCGACTACACCCGCAGCAGCAAGGCGCGCAGCCATATCACCGGCAAGGTCAGCACGATATACTGGCTGGCGGTGACGGCGATATTCCTGTTCTACACCTTCGGCCCGAACGGAAATGGGCAGGCGCAGTACAGCTGGTTCATCTGGGCTATCGCCGGTGTGCTCTACGGCGCGGTGATAGCGATAGTAAAGCTCTTGAACAGGGCAGGGAAATAATTGAGTCTGAAAAGGCCACGGCAGCGGAAGTGCTGCCGTGGCCTTTTATAATGCGTGTTTACTTCGTCGGGAATATTTCAAGCTCGATATCGCTGAGAGGGAAGGAGCAGCAGGGGTGGATCCAGCCGAATTTCTTATCGGCAAGTCTCCGCCCGTCCGCGTCCTCGGGGATATAGACCTCGCCGCTCACAAGTCGGGAATGGCACCAGCCGCATTCGCCGCTGCGGCAGTGCGACGGAGCCTTTATACCGGCACCCTCCATCGCACAGAGGAGAGACTGGCTCGCATTGCAGGGGATGGTCTGCTTCTCGCCGTGGATGACGACGGTGAGCTTAAACTGAGCATCCTTCTTATCTGCAGGGAAGTCGGCATTCTCAGCGGCCTTGAGATAGTCGCCGGACATCTCCATGCGGTAAAGGCGTTTGGGCAGACCGAGCTTCTTCATCTCGCCCTCCTCAAAGGTGTACATAGCCTTCGGGCCGCACATGAACACGGAATACTCTCCCTCGGGTGCGTACTTCTTTATGAGCTCGGCGGTGATGAAGCCGTGCTCATAGCCCTCTTTCTCCTCATGGGAGAGAATATGGACGACCTTTACCCGGCCATTCGAGCGCGCGGCGACGGCTTCTATCTCGTCCTTGAGAAGTATGCCGCCGGAGGTACGGCTGCCGTAGAGGATGGTCATGTCGAAGTCCTCGATTCCGTCGGCGATCGCGGAGGCCATAGAGTAGAACGGCGTGATACCGGAGCCGCCGGCAATGGCGATGACATGCTTTGCGTCGCGCAGATTCTGATAATAGAAGTCGCCGAGCGGGCCGCTTATCTCGACCTCGTCGCCCTCTTTCCATGTATAAAGGATGTGCTTGGAGGCGTAGGAGGGGTTCGTGAGCTTGATGGTGAGAGTGTAGCTGGTGTTCTCGCTGCCGAGAGCGTCCTTGGGATTCGAGCGGATGGTATAGGGCTTATGAACAAGAGCACCGTCAATGTTCAGCGTGACGGAAACATACTGGCTTGCGCG
>CAKTIH010000097.1 GCA_934565615.1 uncultured Oscillospiraceae bacterium
GTGTCTAGCAGCTTCATTTTAAAGGATTTTTCTGTTATGCTCTACTCTTATTTTTTCAACATGCTAAAAGTTGGAGTGCCCGGGCTTACCCAGACACCCCAACTTTTAGTTTACAACCTTTAATATTTACGCGCTGAGACTATCGGGAGGCTGGCTTGATTTGCTTTTATAAAAGTCAAGCTCATACCATTTCTGCGGCAGCTTCTTTGCAATTATAACGGCGACTATCCCGGCAAAGGTGCCGACTATGAGGCCGCCGATGACATCAGAGGTATAGTGAACTACGAGATAAATACGCGCAACGCCCATCGTGAATGCGAACAGCAGAGCCGTCCAGCTCCAGCGTTTATTGCCCAAAATGAAAAGTGGGACCATGCTGGCGAATGCGGCAGTAGTATGCCCGGAAGGGAAGCTCTTGTCGCTCTCAACGTTCTGACCGACCAACAGCCACAGCTGATAAAGTATACCGCTCTGATCCACATATGGCCGCGGCCGCGCGATAACGATCTTTAGGCAGCAGTTTGTGATCAAAGCGCCAATCGCAAGCCCGATGCACATCGCGGTGCCGAAACGGCGCGTTTTCTTGAAGAACAGCAGTGCCAGAGAAAGAAGAATAAGGCATATACCACCCTTGCCGAAAAACGAAATCACTTCAAAGAACGGTGTAAAAAAACGCCAGCCATGTCATATAGCTTATGTACCGCCAGTGCGACGCTGACGTCAAGATTGCCGAATGTGGAATTGAGCCACGCAGCGGCAGCGTTGATCTCCATACTATACTCTCCTATTGAAAATAATGTTGTTTGTATATTACCACAAATGTATTTCCGGGTCTACCTTTATTTGCATACCGGGGATAATTCTGCACAAAATATCTCCAAACGGTAAAGGAGGAATATGCAATGAAAAAAATACTGATATCACTGACTGCCGCGGCGCTGATGCTGCTTATGTGCGTCTCTTTGGCAAGCCCCGCGCTTGCGGCAGGCACGACACCGATCGCTGAGAACCTTGAAATAAAGACATACAAAAACGTATCCGTGGGCGGTAAGATGTCGGCCTATGATCCGGATGATGACGTCGTTTCATATGAGATAACGACTCAGCCGGTGAAGGGCAAAATAGTGCAGGGTGAGGATGGCAGCTTCACCTATACGCCGAACGACAACAAACGCGGAAAGGATTATTTCGGCTACAAGGCCATTGATGCCGAGGGCAATGTCTCCCAGGAAGCGACCGTAATAATCCGCATCGAAAAGCAGAAGAAGGACGTTTGCTACGAGGATATGGATGGCCGCGCGGAGGAGTATGCGGCTGTGGCACTGAGCGAAAACAATATTTTCACCGCTGAAATGATAGGCGGCAAATACTGCTTTGGCCCGGAAAAGACCGTGAGCCGCGGTGAATTTCTGAGTATGTGCATGCTGACTGCGGGCGAGCCGCTGATAGACGGGGTGATGTCGACAGGCTATGAGGATGTGGACATGATGCCGTATTGGATGCAGCAGTATGTTGCGACAGCGGTCATGCGCGGCGTGAGCGAAAGGGAAGAAAATGAAAATGTATTTCGTGCCGATGAACCGATCAGCAAGAATGAAGCGATGAGCATGCTTAACCGTGCGCTCGGGTTGAAGGACATTGATTATATCTCGCTTGACAGCGAATGGGAACCGGAGGCGGCGCAGGCATGTGCAAACCTCAGTGCGGTAGGCATTGTTGAGAGCCAGACGCTTTTGCATGACGAACTCACGCGAGCGGAGGCCGCGCAGATGCTTATCAAGGCACTTGAAGTTGTAAAAGGCAGATAATAGATTTGGTGAACGATCGATGTTAAACGATCGTTCACCTGACAGCGAGGGCGGAGAAAGCTTGATTTGCAGGTTTTCTCCGTCTATACATATGTGTATTTATAGGTGGAGATATCCTTTTGTCTTGTGGAATCGGGGCATGAGTGATATAATAAATTAGATTGAGTTTATATGCAGGAGCTTTTATGGACGGGTTCAAATTGGTATCACAATATAAGCCTATGGGCGACCAGCCCGAGGCGATAGATTCATTGGTCAGCGGGATAGAGAACGGCCTTGATGAGCAGGTACTGCTTGGCGTTACAGGTTCGGGCAAGACCTTTACGATGGCCAATGTGATCGCCCGCATCAACCGGCCTACGCTTGTTTTAGCGCATAACAAGACGCTTGCGGCTCAACTGTGCAGTGAGTTCAGGGAGTTCTTCCCGGAGAATGCTGTTGAATATTTCGTTTCCTATTACGACTATTACCAGCCTGAGGCGTATATTCCGCACACGGATACCTTCATTGAAAAGGACAGTTCCATAAACGATGAGATAGAGCGCCTGCGCCATAGCGCGACCTCGAGTCTGTTTGAGAGACGGGACGTTATTGTGGTCGCGTCGGTCTCGTGCATATGGGGCTTGGGGGACCCTATCGACTACGCGAACATGGTCATCTCACTGCGCCCGGGACAGACGCGCGATTTTGACGAGCTGCTCAGAAAGCTTATAGAGATACGCTACGAGAGAAACGACATCGCGTTTGGACGCAATATGTTCCGCGTCCGCGGGGACACGGTCGAAATTTTCCCGGCGTACTCCAACGATAAAGCGATCCGCGTTGAGTTCTTCGGGGACGAGATAGATAGGATAAGCGAGATAAACGTTGTAACCGGTGCAGCAACGCGCTTTCTGAGCCACGCCGCGATATATCCCGCGAGCCACTATGTGACGACCAAGGAAAAGATGGCGGCGGCTATCGACCGCATCAGAGCGGAGTGTGATGAACGCGTCAAATACTTTACGGACAACGGCAAGCTGCTGGAAGCACAGCGTATAAAGCAGCGCACCGATTATGACATAGAGATGATGCAGGAGCTGGGTTACTGCTCCGGTATTGAAAACTATTCGCGCGTGATATCGAACCGCGCGCCGGGCAGCCCGCCGCTGACACTGCTGGATTATTTCCCGAAGGATTTCCTGCTGTTCGTTGACGAGAGTCATGTTACGCTCCCGCAGGTGCGCGCGATGTACCGCGGCGACAGAGCGAGAAAGGAAACGCTCGTTGACTACGGCTTCAGACTCCCCTCGGCCTTCGATAACAGGCCGCTGAAGTTTGAAGAGTTCACGGAAAGAATACACCAGCGCGTCTACGTCTCGGCAACGCCGGGAGAGTATGAGCGCGAGCGCGCGGGGCAGATCGTCGAGCAGATAATCCGCCCGACCGGACTGCTCGACCCGGAGATATTCGTGCGCCCAATAGAAGGCCAGATAGACGACCTGATGGGGGAGATAAACGAGAAGATACGCATGGGTCAGCGCGCTCTGGTGACTACGCTGACAAAGAAGATGGCGGAGGATCTCTCCGCGTACCTCACAGGTTCGGGCATCCGCTGCCGATATATGCATCATGACATCGGCACGATAGAACGCATGGAGATCATACGCGACCTGCGTCTGGGCGAGTTTGACGTGCTCGTCGGAATAAACCTGCTGCGCGAGGGTCTGGACATCCCGGAGGTCGGGCTTGTCGCCATACTCGACGCCGACAAAGAGGGCTTCCTGCGCAGCGAAACGAGCCTTATCCAGACGGTCGGTCGTGCCGCGCGAAACGCTGACAGCAAGGTCATCATGTACGCGGACACGATAACGCCATCGATGCGTGCCTGCATTGACGAGACCGCGCGCCGCCGCGAAAAGCAGATGGCGTATAACAAGCTTCACGGCATTGAACCAAAGACCATCGTAAAGAGCGTGCGCGACCTGATAGAGATATCCACTGACGCGGTCACGGCCTCCAAGGCAAACGGCGTCAAGATGACCGACCGAGAGAGACGGGAACTGATAAGCCAGCTTGAGGACAAGATGAAGAAGGCTGCGGCGATGCTGGAGTATGAGATCGCTGCCCAGCTGCGCGATGAGATAATCAGACTGCGTGGGGAGAGGTGAGGAAGCAAATGAAATTGATGATACTTGACGGCAACAGCATTGTCAACCGAGCGTTCTACGGTGTGCGGCCGCTGAGCGCCCCGGACGGAACGCCGACAAACGCAGTGTATGGCTTCCTTGCGATTTTGCAGCGCATGCTCGATGAGCAGAAGCCAGAGGCGGTCTGTGTGAGCTTCGACCTCAAGGCACCGACCTTCCGCCATAAGGCCTGCGACTTTTATAAGGCGCAGCGCAAGCCGATGCCGGAGGAGCTTGCGGTACAAATGCCGCTGCTCAAGGAGACGCTTGACGCGATGGGCATACGCCGCTACGAGATAGAAGGCTTTGAAGCGGACGATATTCTCGGCACGGCTGCCGCCGTGTGCGAAAGAAGCGGATGGGACTGTGTTGTCGTCACGGGTGACAAGGACAGCTTACAGCTTGTGAGCGATACAACGTCGGTCTGCAACGTAAAAACCGTCAGAGGGCAGACGGAGACTATACTCTATACTCCGGAAAGTTTCCGCGAGGAATACGGCTTTGCCCCGGCGCAGATGGTCGACCTGAAAGCACTGATGGGGGACAGCTCGGATAATATTCCGGGCGTGCCCGGCATCGGGGAAAAGACCGCGCTCGACCTTGTGAGAAGGTACGGCACGGTGGACAAGATATATTCGTCGCTTGCTGCGCTCGATATAAAGGACGGCGTGCGCAAAAAACTCACAGAGGGAGAGGAGAGCGCACGACAGTCATATTGGCTTGCGACTATCGTGCGGAATGTGCCGCTGAGCTTCAAGCCGGAGGAGAATATTTGGAACAACAGCTATACCCCGGAACTTTACGGCGTGATGAAGCGGCTCGGGTTCAAGCGCTTCATTGACAAATGGGGGCTTACCGAAACAGATACAGTGCCGGCTGATACTGGTGCGCCGAAGAAGCTCACAGAGCAGATCGTCTCGGATGAAGCCGGGATGGATGCGCTAATTGCGGCAGTCAGAAAAGCGGAGCAAATCGCGGTCGTGCCGGCTGACGGGCTTGACGCTGTTGAGATATGTGACGGGGAGACGGTATACCGCGCGCAGTGGAGCGTTGCCGGTGAAAAGTACAACGAACTGCTGCGCACTGTGTTTTCTTCCGAAGTCAAAAAGCTTGGCAATAACATAAAAGACCTGATGGGTCTGCTTATAAAGGATAATCTTCCGGTTGAGGGCTTTGAGTTTGACACGGCGCTTGCGGCATATTTACTCGATGCAAACGATGGGGACTACTCGCTGCCGAGGATAAGCGCGAAATATCTGAGCCGTGAGCTTGACGGTGCACAGGCGATATTTGAGCTGTATTCAGTCCTTGATGCCAAGCTGGATGAGCTTGGCATGACAAAGCTATATTACGAGGTCGAGCTGCCGCTGTGCGGAGTGCTTGCGGATATGGAAGCCTCCGGATTCTATGTGGATCGCAAGGCGCTGTACGATTTCGGAGAGAGCCTGAACGACGGCATTGCGCAGATGCAGGCCGGAATATGGGCACACGCCGGGCACGAATTCAATATCAATTCACCGAAGCAGCTTGGGGAAGTTCTCTTCGAGGAGCTTATGCTGCCATCGGGGAAAAAGACGAAATCCGGGTGGAGCACCAATGCGGACGTTTTAGAGAAGCTACGGGACAAGCACCCGATAATCGGCGAGATCCTTGAATACCGCATGCTGACAAAGCTCAAATCCACTTATGCTGACGGCCTGCTGAAGGTGATAGCGCCGGACGGGCGAATACACACAAACTTCCAGATGACTGTCACAGCGACGGGCAGACTGTCATCGACAGAGCCGAACCTGCAGAACATACCCGTGCGCAGGAAGCTTGGCGCGCAGATAAGGAAAATGTTCGTCGCGTCGCCAGGGAAGGTGCTGGTGGATGCGGACTACAGCCAGATCGAGCTGCGGCTGCTGGCGCACATATCCGGTGACAAGGCAATGCAGGAAGCTTTTCTGAGCGGTGAGGATTTCCACACCGTGACGGCGGCACGTGTATTCGGAGTTCCGCTGGACGAGGTGACGCCCGCTCTGCGCAGCCGGGCGAAGGCGGTAAACTTCGGGATAGTATACGGGATATCGGCGTTTTCTCTGGCGCAGGACATCGGAGTATATCCAAGCGAGGCGAAGGCGTACATGGAGGCGTATCTTGACAAATACCGCGGCGTGCGCGATTATATGAAGAGCATCGTGGAAAAGGCCAAGGCGGACGGATATGTAGATACTCTGTTCTCGCGACGCAGATATCTGCCGGAGCTTAAAAGCTCCAACTTCAACGTGCGCTCCTTCGGCGAGCGAGTGGCGCTGAACATGCCCATACAGGGCACGGCCGCGGACATTATCAAAATCGCAATGGTCAACGTCCACCGGCGTCTTGCAGAGGAGGGACTTGAAGCGAAGCTCATCCTCCAGGTGCATGACGAGCTTATCGTGGAATGCCCGGACAGCGAGGCGGAAAGGGTCAAGGAGATCCTGACGCGTGAGATGGAGAATGCGGCGGCGCTGTCTGTCCCGCTCACGGTCGATGCGCACATCGGACACAGCTGGGCGGAGGCACACTGATGGAATTCAGAATCGTTGACGTGAGCGCGGAGTATATCCCGCAGATCGAGGAGATCGAGCGTGAATGCTTTTCACGTCCGTGGACCGCGGAGCAGTTGAGCGGTCAGATGCGCGATGCGCAGCATGAGTTCATTGCTGCGGTGGATAACGGCAGGGTGCTGGGCTATGTGGGGCTCATGTACGTGCTGGACGAGGGCTACATTTCGAACGTTGCGGTGCATCCGGAGGCCAGGCGGCAGGGAATAGGCGACGCGCTTATAGACGCGCTCGCGGTAAAGGCGAAAGAGCTTGAGCTTGCGTTTCTGACACTCGAAGTACGGGAGAGCAACGCTCCTGCGATCGCGCTCTATGCCAAGCACGGCTTTCACCCTGTCGGAAAAAGAAAAAACTATTACGACGCCCCTAAAGAGGACGCCGTGTTAATGACTTGCTATTTGAAATGAGGCGTATGATTTGAAGATACTTGCTTTTGAATCGACCTGCGATGAGACCGCAGTCGCCGTTGTCGAGGACGGCAGAAAGATACTGACGGATCAGATACTGTCTCAGGCTTCGCTCCACGCGGTTTACGGCGGGGTCGTGCCGGAGATCGCGTCGCGCTGCCACATAGAGGCGATATCCATTCTCTCCGAGCGTGCGATCAAGGCGGCGGGAATAGAAAAGAAGGATATCGACGCTGTTGCGGTATCGTATGCGCCGGGACTCATAGGCGCGGTGCTCGTAGGTGTGAACTTTGCGAAGTCATGCGCGCTTGCACTTGATAAGCCGCTTATACCTGTACACCACATAAGAGGTCACATTGCTGCAAACTATCTTGCGTACCCGGAGCTTGAGCCGCCGTTTCTCTGCCTTGCGATATCTGGCGGAAACACTCTGCTTGTCGATGTGCGCGGATATACCGACATGAAGATCATCGGCTGCACGAGAGACGATGCGGCAGGCGAATGCTTTGACAAGACCGCGCGTGTGCTCGGCCTGCCGTACCCCGGCGGCAAGCCCATAGACGATCTGTCAAAGGGCGGGGACGACAGCCGCTATTCCTTCCCAATCGCGCATGTTGACGGGAACCTTTACGACATGAGCTTTTCCGGACTCAAGACAGCGGTCATAAACCTTGTACATAACGCGCAGCAGAAGGGCGAGGAGATCGACCGTGCAGCGCTTGCGGCCTCGTTTACCAAGGCCGTGAGCGACAGCCTTGTACCCAGAACGATGATGGCCACGAGGGAACTCGGCTACGGAAAGATCGTCGTTGCCGGCGGTGTTGCGGCAAACTCGAGAATAAGAGCCGACTTTACCGCAGCCGCTGAAAAGGCCGGGTGCAAGCTGTATGTCCCGCCGCTCAGACTGTGCGGCGACAACGGCGCGATGATCGGCGCACAGGGATATTATGAGTATCTGGCCGGACACACGGCGGGCAGCGACCTCAATGCATACGCTACAATGGACATTTGAGATAAACAACTGCCGGGAGTTTTATTATGGGTGTACATGACGGGCACAGAGAAAGACTCAGAGCGCGTTTTGCAGAGCATGGGCTGGAAAGCTTTAATGAGCTTAACGCCTTGGAGCTGCTGCTCTGCTATGCGATCCCGCGGCGCGATACCAACGAGATCGCACACAGGTTGCTGGATGCCTTCGGCAGTCTCAGCGGCGTGTTTCAGGCATCTATGCAGGAGCTTACCAGTATCCCCGGAATAGGTGAGAACGCGGCGACGCTGATACTCATGGTCCCGCAGATCGTTAAGAAGGCACATGTGTCAAAAGCGAGGGAAACCAAGATAATAAGAAATTCCACAGACGCCGGAAATTATCTCCTGCCGTATTTTCTTGACGAACTGGATGAGATCGTCATGATGCTCTGCCTTGACAACAAGCGCGCTGTCATCTGCTGCCGCGAAATGGGCAGGGGAGTAGTGAACTGCGTTGACGCGAATATACGCCGCATGGTCGAAACGGCACTGAAGGTGAAAACGACTACGGTCATCGTTGCTCACAATCATCCGAACGGCGTGGCACTGCCGTCGAGAGAGGACGATAACTTTACCCGCACTCTGTACCGTTCGCTCGGCCTGCTTGGAATAACGTTGGAGGATCATATAATTGTTGCCAACGATGAGTTTGTATCTCTCGCGGATTCCGGTGTCATGCACCTGTTTAAGTATTGATATATCTTGGCAGGCAGTTCTTTCATACATAGAGCTGTCCTGTGT
>CAKTIH010000098.1 GCA_934565615.1 uncultured Oscillospiraceae bacterium
CGTGCCATGGCTCAGATGGGTCATGCACGCACCTTTTATAGCCTCCTCGGTACCGTCCATGAAGTCATGGCCGCCCGCGCCGTGGGTGTGCATGTCGATGAAGCCGGGGGCGAGGTAGCGGCCGTCAAGATCGACGACCTTGTCCGCCGCAGTATTGCCCTTGGTCACGTCAGAGATAACGCCGTCCTCTACGATCACGCTGTAGCCGTCAAGGATCCTGTCAGTGAGGATTATTCTGCCGTTGGTGAAAACAGTTTTCATAGCTCTCCTTTAAAAATCGTACAAATGCCGCCCGCGGAAAGCAGAGCCTGTCACATAAAAACCTGTGAGCAGGCTCCCCTGCTTTCCGTGAGACGGCATGAAACTTATACCTTCAGCAGCGCCGCAGCGTCAGCGTCCAGATACAGAGTCGCGTCGGGGTGCAGTCTGAGCGACGACGCAGGGCACTCGGCGCCGATGGGGCCGTTGAGCATATCATACGCGGCCTTTGCCTTTGTTGAGCCGGGAACGGCGCAGATCAGCTTGCTCGTGCGCAGGAGGGTAGGCACGGTAAGCGTGATGGCCTTCTCGGGGACGAGGTCAAAGCTTGCAAAGCAGCCGTCGTGTACCTGCTGCATACGGCAGACATCGTCCAGCTTCACTTCCTTGGCAAAGTTATCATCAAAGAGATCGGCAACAGGGGGATCGTTGAAAGCGATGTGCCCATTCTCACCGATGCCCATGAAGCAGATATCCGCGCGGTTGTGAGTGAACATGTCGCTGTAGGCGGGATTGAGCTTCCCGTCGTCCCCGGCGAGGTAGTTGACCTTGCCGAAGTTCACCTTCGAGAAGATATGCTCGTCCAGATACCTTGCAAAGCGTTGCGGGGCGTCAGGCGCGAGACCGACATATTCATCCATATGATACGCAGTGACCTTGCTCCAATCAATATCCGCATGGCTCACATGCTCGAGCACCTCGTTCTGCGAGGGCGCCGCGGCAAAGATGGCGGAGATGCCGCCGAGCTTTGCTATCTGCGCGCGCATGTACTCTGCCGCGTCGGAAGCTGCTGCCGCTCCCATCTCATCGCGGGTGTCCGTAATTACAACGCGAAGTTTATCTACGAAAAATTCCTTGTGCACTCTTGTTCTCTCCTTAACGCAGATGCTTGACTCTCATGAAGTATTTCTCTTCCAGTGCCTTGTTGGCAGCGTCGCCGCCCGGCATGTTCGCGCTCATCCAGATGGGCGGGTCTATGCCCTCCGCAGCCAGCTTTTCCGCCGCTTTCATCATGATGCAGTCTATCGCAAAACAGTTGCAGTAGGTCGACATTGGCCCCATGTGCTGGGACACTCCCTCGACGGCGATGCACGCGTCGCCCTCTGGCAGGTGGTTGTTCACATAAACGTCCACGTTCTCGAAAAGGTTGAGTCCGCTCGGGTGCCTTGAGGGCGCGTCCTTCGGAACTATCCGCGCGAAGCTGTCCGAAGTGATGCCGATGGTTTTCAATCCGCGCCGGCGGCATTCGAGCGCGACGTCTATCGTCATCGAATTTATCCCGTAGGCGTTCACTATGATCATCACCTCGCCGGGTTTGTTAATGCCGTATGCGTCGAGTACGCGTATCCCGTATCCCGGGCAGCGCTCTATGATATTGCTGCGCTTTGCTCCGTGGATGACGTTCGTTCCGGCATCGAGTATCGCGTCGACCGGTGCAAGTCCGCCAGCGCGCCACAGAACCTCCTCGACTGCCATATTCGAATGCCCGCCGGGACCGATCACGTGTACCAGTTCGTCTCTTTTTATCGCGTCCGCGACGAGCTGTGCAGCCTTGTCGATGGCTTCTGTCTCGCTGGCTATCTGCGCCACGGTGTCCGCGACGACCTGTGCGTAAGTCTTTATGATATCAGACATTTTTTGTTCCTTTCTCAATGTGTCAGTCTGAAAATGCATGGAAGAAAAACAGCTTGATATACTGGCAGTCCGCATCCCGGCAGATATAGTGCTCCATGCCCGCCGGCGCTATGAAGCTGGTGCCCGGCTCAAGGCTGAATACCTCTTCACCGACCTTGGCTCTGCCGTGTCCCTCAAGGACATAAAATCCCTCTTGGTCCTCATGCACTCCGCCCTGGATGAACTCCGTCTGCCTGTACACCAGCAGTCCGGTGCGGCAGCCCGCGCGGCAGCCGTTTTCCTCTCCTAACAGTTCAAGGTAATCATGGTGCTCAAAGTGCTGATACACCCGCTCCTTTTCGTTTACTCCGAATCTGCTCATCAGCCTTTGCCCTTTAGTCCGCTTACCGCCGCACAAATCCTGTAGAGCATAAAGATCGTGCATAAGGCTCCGAATACCGGCAGCGCCGCGTACATATATCCCATTGGCCAGCGCAGGGTCGTGAAGGCTATGCTCATTTTTGTGACCGCGGTCTTGATACCGTAGGGGACGAGCATTGCGAAGAAGGCCAATTCAAGCACATCCGTAATTATCGCTATGACCTTCTGTCCCTTTTCCGGAAGCTTCTGTATCAGAAAATCTATTTTCAGATGGTCGTTTGTATAGACTATCGCCGACATACCAAACGCGAGCATCCAGCAGACGATTATCTGTATGAAGTCCGTGACCCACAGCAGCGAGAATCCGAAGAAGCTGCGGCAGAATATCTCGGCGACGACGAGCAGAAATATCACGGCAAATATTCCCGCCGCCAATATCGCCAGAATATTGCGGAACTTATCAAGTACATTTTTCATATCGCGTTCCCCCTCAGAAAAACAGCCCCGGGATGAAGGTCACAAGCTGCGGTATATACGTTATCAGTACCAGAACTATCAGCATTGAGAACAAAAACGGCATCGACCTGTGTGCAAGATTCCCGAACGGGACGCCGGACAGCTTGGATTCGACGAACAGCAGCGCGCCGACTGGCGGCGTTATAAGTCCTATCATCAGGTTGACAACGACCACCACACCGAAGTGTATCGGGTCTATTCCAAGACTGTTTGATATGGGCAGGAGTACCGGGACAAATATCGTCATTGCCGGGATCGCATCCATTATCATTCCCATCAGCAGGAACCAGACATTGATAATGGCAAAAAACACCCACGGTTTGAGGTTCCATGAGACGACCAGCGCCGCGAGGGTCTTGCCGACCTCTTCTACGGCGATGAGCCATGAGAAGATACCTACTATCGAGAACAGCGCCATGATGCTGGAGGAAAACAGCATTGCTCCCTTGAAGCACTTGAGCGCATCCTTGAGCGTTATCGTCTTGTAGATGAACATACCGACAATAAGGACATAGCCCGCGGCAAGTATCGCGACCTCAGTTACGGTCACGAAGCCCGTAAGCACGCCGGCTATGATTATCACCGGTGCAAGCACGGAAAGGAATGATTCGTGCATCATGCTCCAGAAGCCTTTCCATGTCGGGCTTGGCTGATCCTCCTCGTGGAGGTCCATCTTCCGCGTCTCAAAAAAGCATATGACGAACATGCCTATGCCGAGCAGCAGTCCGGGGATAACGCCGCCGAAGAGCAGCTTGCCAACGGAAAGATTCGTGAGCATAGCTATGAACACCATCGGTATGCTCGGCGGGATGATTGGCCCGACAACAGCGGCGGAAGCGTTGAGCGCCGCGGAGAAGTCCTCCGGATAGTTGTCCTTCTTCATTGCCGGCAGCATTACCGAAGAGACCATGCTGCAGTCGGCAGGGCCCGATCCGGAAACGCCGGCGGCGATTATATTAACGAATATGCAGGTGTACGCGAGGCAGCCCCTTATGCGCCCGATAAAGAACTTTGCGAAATTGACCAGACGCAGTGTCATACCAGAGATGTTCATCAGGTCGCCTGTAAGCATGAAAAACGGTATCGCCAGCAGCGAAAAACCGGATATTCCGTTTATCATGTTCTGCGAGATTAGCGTGAGCGGAGCGTTTCCCGTCACCAGAAGGTACGCCACCGCCGCTATGCCCATCGAGACAAATATATCTGTGCCGAGGAACATCAGCAGGAACATTGTTGCAAATATCAGCAGAACGTTCATATAAACCTTCCTTCTTACGAGTCTCCCCCATACCTGCATATCAACGAGTATGGGGGAGCATGACTATTTGCTTTATTATCCGGCGTAAGAGGCCTTGAAGTCGTTTATAGCCTTCATGGTGCCTTCCGGCCAGAGGTCTCCGTCAAACTGATCGTAGAAGTCCTCGCCGAGGGCATCCTGCACGGACTGTACATCGATGTCAACATAGGTCATGGACTCGTTGAGTTTTGCAATCACGTCGTCGATCTGGGAGGCGATAGTAGCTTCCTCTGTGCGGACAGCCTTTTCTGCTGCCGCGGAAAGAACCGCCTTCTGGTTATCGCTGAGCTGATTCCAGAGTGCGTCGCTTATGAAAATCGCGCTTACGTCGCGGATGTAGTCGGTTTTCATGAAGTACTTCTGTACCTCGTAGAGGCTTGCGCTGTAAACGGTCATGAAGCCGTTCTCCTGCGCATCAACGGTTCCCTGGCGCAGTGCCATGTACAAGTCGGAGAAAGGTACGACAGTGGGCTGTGCACCAAGCTTTTCCATTGTTTTCTGTACTATGACGGATTCAGCGGTACGGATCTTGAGGCCCTTGAAATCATCGGCATTGTTTACCGCCTTGTTGGACGTCAGCTCACGGGGAGCAAGCTCGCCTGCTGCAATAAGGCAGCGGACACCAGACTGAGCCGCAGCGTCCTCGAACCAGCCCTTGGCTTCATCGGTCTCAAGAAAGGCCTCCAGCTCTGCGTTGTCTTTCCAGAGGAAAGGCGCGGAAACTGCGGTGAACTTCTCTGCGCCTGCAACGAAGGGATAGCATGACAGTGTATTATAGAACATGTCGATCGTTCCGTCGGTCATGCCGGAGAGCAGGTCATTGACACCGCCGAGAACGCTGTTGGTGTAGACCTTGACATTGAGCGTGTCGGAATTATTGTTGACCTCATCGGCAAAGACCTGCATCGCCTGGCTTGCAGGATCCTCGTCTGCCTTGATGCCAGCAATCTTGATGGTGAAGCTCTGTTCTGCCGTATCGGCGGGTGCCGCATCGGCTGCGCTGTCTGCCGCGGGGGCCGCAGCGGGAGCTTCAGCGGTGCTGCCGCAGCCTGTGAACAGTGCTGCGCAGAGAACGAGGCAAAGGATCATGGCTAATGTTTTCTTCATTTTCTTCCTCCTAAATGTTTTTATTTATATCACACAGCTGTGTCACCAGCTATACTACGTTTTGAGAATACATCAGAAAACGTTTTCTGTAAAGCTCATTTTCTTTTGCTTTCTCAACAATATTTCACTTTCATTTTTGTGAAAATAGCCCAAGAAATTTGTTTTCTTACCTCAAATCAGTACATAATCGTTGCCTTCTCTTCCTTTGTAGTATATTTTTTATAGAAAACCTTTTCTTTTTTGTTGACGTTTCCTTTACATTGGTTTACTATATATCATATAAAACTGTGTGCAAACCCATAAGAAGAGGACGGTGAACCTAATGAAGCAGCCATCCGTTGGCGCGAACCTCTCCGACGTCGCCGCGCGCGCCGGGGTCTCGGTCGCGTCCGCATCCAGAGTGCTCAGCGGCTCAAAGTACCCCGTCAGCGACAAGGTCCGGAAGCGCGTCCTTGCCGCCGCCAAGGAGCTCAACTATGTGCCGAATATTTTCGGCCAGCTCCTGCGCAGCAATTCCAGCGGAGCCATCGGCATCATCGTGCCGTCCTTGCAGAACCCGTTTTATAATCAGGTCGTTTTCGGTATTGAGTCCGCCGCCATGGTGAGCGGACACGAGATACGCCTGTTCTCCTCTCACAGAAGCATAGAGCAGGAACGCAGCAGCATCATGTTCCTGCTGCACAGCCGCGTCATGTCCCTTCTCATCGTCTCAGTGGACACAAGTCCGGACACGCTCAATCACTATATCGACGCCGGCGGTCAGGTCGCGCTGCTTGAGGCGGAGTTCGAGCTTGACAATGCCATCAACGCCGTTTCCGACAGCTACCTCGGCGGGCGCATGGCAGCAAGGCACCTTGTAGACTATGGCCACAGGAAGATTGCCTTTCTCTCGACGCCGATAACGAAAAAGTTCAGGCAGAAGGTTCTGGCCGGGGTGCGTGACGAGCTCAGGCAAAGCGGTATCCGCTTTACCGACAGTGACGTTTACACCGCCGAGGTCGAGAGTGAATCATTGACAGGTCAGTACGAATTTGAGGTCGGCAAGCAGCTTGCCAAACAGCAGGATTACAAGCAGCTTGGCTACACCGCCATCATCGCGATAAACGACCTTTCGGCCTACGGGGTCATTCAGGCGCTCAATCAGTCCGGTGTTTCCGTGCCGGGAGACATTTCCGTGATCGGGCTGGATAACATCATGTATTCCGAGATGATCTTCCCGCCGCTCACAACGGTGGAGATGCCATCGAGCAACATGGGCTATACGGCATGCCAGATGCTGATCTCCGCAATGGAGAGCGACAACCGTATCATTTCCTCAATGGAGTTCAAATACCCATGCGTGCTGAAGGTGCGCAGCTCTACAAAGGATATCCGCGCCGCCCGCGCCGATTGATCCCACGCCTATTTTGATGTGTATGCGAAACAGGTTCGTCACAAATGAAATACTCCGCACAAAAATTTGGCTGCGCTGACGAGGTCATCAGAGTATATCGAACCATACTGTCGGCATGGAGCAAGTTTCGATTTTTCATAGTCCCACGTTGACATTACGGGCATCTCTTCTGCAACTGAATGGCCAAAAATTATACATTGTATATTAAGCAAGAATATCGGATTTTACGTGCTGATGTCAATTTGCATTTCAACTTAATTAACAGAGACATCATATGTATCTGTTTTCAGTTTTACAAGCAAGCAGAGCTTGCACCGTGCAAGATTCGGTATGCAAGCTCTGCTTTACATGACTGCTTCCAATAATGAAACGGTAAAATCTGCTGTCTAATGTATAGTAAAACAGACCCACAAGCGAAACGCTTCACAGGTCTGTCTAATTTATAGGCTACATAGTTTACAGTTCACGGATACTCTTGGAGCTTTAATCATTGTGCGCTGCTTTTTTTGAAAAACGCAACGGCAACAACACCTGGGCCGGTATGGGTCCCGATAACACCGCACAGCAGAGTGGAATCAAGTGCGTCAGTTCCGTCCTGCCAGAGCGCGCGGCTGTCCTCTACATACTTTTTAAGAAACACATCGCTCAATCCGGAATAACCAAGCAGTATCGGCATTGAAAAATCTATGCCGCCGCTGTTATGTATCTTCTCTACAAGCAGATTATTGCCCTGCTTTGAGCCGCGCGCTTTCCCGATAACAACGACTTCCCCATCCTGAACGGTGAGCACAGGCTTGATGTTAAGAATACCGCCGGCAAACGCAGTCGTCTTGGAGATGCGCCCGCCTTTCTTCAGATATTCAAGCGTGTCCAGCAATGCTATGAGGCACACATCCGCCTTCTTTTCCTCGATCTCTTCGGCGATCTGCTCCGCACTCATCCCGATCTCCGCCAGTTTCAGCGCGTGCTCGGCAAGAATACCGGACCCGATAGCGGCAGTCATGCTGTCCACAACAAAGATATTATCAAAATCCTCCGCGGCAATGCACGCACTTTGATATGTCCCTGAAAGCTTGGAAGAAATAGTTATAACAACGGCGCTGTCCCCTGCTGCGGTAACTTCTTCATATACTTTCTGGAACGCGGCAGGCGTGGCCTGACTCGTTGTCGGTAGAACGTCGCTTTCAACAAGGCGTTCGTAGAAGCGCGCTTTGTCTATCGTCACGCCGTCAATAAATTCCTCATCGCCGAAATGCACGGTCAGCGGAACGACGCGAAAACGTTCTTTGATACGATCCGGAATATCCACTGTCGAGTCTACAATTATCTGGACGCTCATCTGAAACCTCCTCAGTCCGGAATTGGCTTTATTGCTAAACCTTAAAATACTGGTCTGACGGATTATAACGCCGGGAAAATAATTTGTCAATATCGTATATTTGTCTAAACTTTTGCTTGCAAAACGTTTGAAACCATGATGAGTGTCAACATCCCGAAAGGTCAAAAACTGCATCGCTATATTCAAAGAAAAGCCAAGACACATAAACTCAGAAAGCACCGGGCAAAAACTGTCCGGTGCTTTCTGCTCCTATCCGCATTTGGGTCATCGTTTGGGTCAACGGAGTTTTCATGGCTTTTACGTGCACGTCAGTGCAAATTAAACGCCGTCACTTTTTGAGCACTTTGGAGGCTGCAACATCTATGAATCATCAATCATTTCGTGGCCTTGACGCAGCAACGTCCCCGTCACTATTTCAAGGCAAATCCGCGCAAAATATCCAGATAAGACAAACAACCTGAACAATTGTTCAGGTTGTTTTGGTGGGGGAAGGTGGATTCGAACCACCGAAGGCATTGCCAGCAGATTTACAGTCTGTCC
>CAKTIH010000099.1 GCA_934565615.1 uncultured Oscillospiraceae bacterium
GAGAACCTGCGCTGGGGCAACCCAGATGCGACCGACGAAGAGATCATCGAGGCCTGCAAGCTTGCGCAGGCAGATGAATTTGTCCGTTCTTTCCCGGACGGCTACGATTCGCACATCGAGCAGGGCGGCACGAACGTCTCCGGCGGTCAGAAGCAGCGTCTCTGCATCGCACGGGCGCTGCTCAAGAAGCCAAAGATACTCATCCTTGACGACTCCACCAGCGCCGTCGATACCCGCACCGACGCAATGATACGCGCGGGCTTCCGCGAATATATTCCGGAGACGACGAAGATCATCATTGCCCAGCGCATCGCCTCCGTGCAGGACGCGGACATGATAATCGTCATGGACAACGGGCGCGTTGCCGACATGGGCACTCATGAGGAGCTTATGGCGCGCAGCCCGATATACCGTGAGACATACGAACAGCAGACGAGCGGAGGTAAGGACGATGAGTAATATGCGCAAAGGCCGGCCTCAAGGCGGCGCGATGGGCGCAGCCGACCCCAAGGCCCTCGGCAGAGCGGTAAAGAAGCTGTTTGAGTATTACCCCGTGATGGCGCCGCTCACAATGTTCTGCATACTGTTTTCGTCGGTCGTGTCCTCGATCCCGTCGCTGTTTGTGCAGAACGTGCTGGCTGTGATCGAAAAATGGTACCTCAGCGGTGACTGGGCTTCCGCCAAAGCGGAGATCATCCCGTACATCACGCTGCTTGCGGTGCTGTACGTGCTCTCGCTGATATCCATGACGGCCTATACCCAGCTCATGGCGTACATGACTCAGGGCTATCTTGACAAGCTCCGCCGCGAAATGTTTGACGACATGCAGGATCTGCCCATCAGCTATTTCGACACCCATCAGCACGGCGATATCATGAGCCACTACACCAATGATATTGACACCCTGCGCATGCTCATCAGCCAGTCGCTGCCGACGCTTATCCAGTCCGGCGCGATAGTGCTGGTCGTGCTCGCGATCATGCTGTACTTCAGCGTATGGCTGACGCTTGTGCTGCTTGCAGGCGTAGTGCTTATGTTCTTCGTTGCCAAGCGCTTCGGCGGCGGCTCGGCGCGCTTCTTCGTGAAACAGCAGCGCTCCGTTGCCGATACCGAAGGCTTTGTGCAGGAGATGATGAATGGCCAGAAGGTCATCAAGGTGTTCTGCCACGAGGCGCAGAGCATTGAGGACTTTGACCGCATAAACGACAAGCTCTGCGACGACAGCTTCAAAGCGCACACCTACGCCGGCATCCTCGGTCCGATCATCGGCAACATCGGCAATATCCTCTATGTCGTGCTTGCGCTGGTCGGCGGCGTGCTGCTGCTGACGGGCGCGCCGAATATCAGCATTTCCGGTATGGCCTTCAGCATCAGCATCCTTGTTCCGTTCCTTAATATGGCAAAGCAGTTCACCGGCAACGTCAACACCCTCTCCCAGCAGATAAACTCCATCGTCATGGCAGGTGCGGGCGCGGGGCGTGTCTTTGCCCTGATGGATCAGAAGCCCGAGACAGACGACGGATACGTCACCCTCGTGAACGTCACCGAGAACCCCGACGGCAGCCTGACCGAAACTTCGGAGCGCACCGGCAAATGGGCATGGAAGCATCCGCACGGCGACGGCAGCCTGACCTATACTCCCCTGCGCGGCGACGTGCGCCTGACCGATGTCGATTTTGCCTATGTCGAGGGCAAGGACGTGCTGCATGACGTCAGCGTTTACGCGGAGCCCGGGCAGAAGGTCGCCTTCGTCGGCGCGACGGGCGCGGGCAAGACCACGATAACGAACCTCATCAATCGCTTCTATGACATTGCCGACGGCAAGATCCGCTATGACGGCATCAACATCAACAAGATCAAGAAGGCGGATCTGCGCCGCTCCCTCGGCCTTGTCCTTCAGGACACGAACCTCTTCACCGGCACTGTCATGGACAACATCCGCTACGGACGTCTCGACGCGACCGACGACGAGTGCCGCGAGGCCGCAGTCCTCGCCGGTGCGGACGACTTCATCAGCCGTCTGCCCAACGGCTATGACACCATGCTCACCAACAACGGTGCGAACCTCTCTCAGGGGCAGCGCCAGCTGATCGCCATCGCGCGTGCTGCGGTCGCTGATCCCCCGGTAATGATCCTCGACGAAGCCACAAGCTCCATCGACACCCGCACCGAGGCCATCGTCCAGCGCGGCATGGATAAGCTTATGGAGGGCAGGACGGTGTTCGTCATCGCCCACCGTCTCTCAACCGTGCGCAATTCGGACGTCATCATGGTGCTTGACCACGGGCGCATCATCGAGCGCGGCAGCCATGAAAAGCTGCTCGAGGAAAAGGGCACCTACTACCAGCTCTACACCGGCGCATTCGAGCTTGAATAAGCACAAAAAATTCCCGGAACTGACAGTTCCGGGAATTTTTCTGTATTGCCTTACTTCAGCATTTCCGCCTTGTCAATGATGAACTGGCGCAGCCATTCGCCGGCTTCCTCGTTCTTCAGCGCAAAGTCGATTATCGATTCCAGATAACCCTTGAGGTTGCCGGTATCGTAGCGCCGGCCCTCGAAGTCCACGGCGCACATCGGCTCGACATGGCACAGCTGCTTCATGCCGTCGGTGAGCTGGATTTCGTTGTTGCGGCCGGGGGCGGTGTTCGCGAGGATATCGAAGATCGCCGGGGTCAGCACGTAGCGCCCCATGATGGCATAGTTTGAAAGACGCTCTGCCATAGTCGGCTTCTCGTTCATGTCGCCTATGCGGTATACGCGGTCAGACAGCTTCTCCTCAAGCTTGACGGAGGAGTACTTGCATATCTCCTCGCCGGGGAACTCCCTGATGGCAATGGCGCTGCAGTGGTTCGCCTCGGCGGCATCGACAAGCTGCTTGAGTACCGGTGTGTCGCTGAGCATTATATCGTCGCCCAGCAGTATGCCGAAGGGCTCGTTGCCGACAAAGCTCTTCGCGCGCCATATCGCGTGGCCCAGACCCTTCGTCTCCTTCTGGCGCAGGAAGTACACGTCCGCCATGTCCGCGACCTCGCGCACCGTGCGGGCTTCCTTCTCCTTGCCGTCGGACAGCAGGCGCGCCTCGAGGTCGGGAGCATAGTCAAAATAGTCCTCGATCGGAGACTTACCGCGGTTTGTGATGATGAGGATCTCTTCAACACCCGCCGCAACAGCTTCTTCTACGATGTACTGGAGGACGGGCTTGTCCACCAGCGGCAGCATCTCCTTGGGGATGCTCTTGGTGTTCGGCAGCAGTCTCGTCCCGAGACCGGCCGCCGGGATTATCGCTTTCCTTACTTTCATGTCCTTACCTCCTCGGTGTAATATTTCAGTCTTTGAATTTCTCTATAAAATCACGGAAAAACTTCTTTTCCGGAAGATACCTCATCAGCGGCAGGCCGATCAGATACATCACCGCGGCCTCGCCGAGGAAGATGTACAGCGCGTTGAGTGCGAACACCTCCGGGTGTGCAAATATCTTCTGCCCGTTATACGCCTCGGTTATCACCGCGCCGATGACGACTGCGTTTATCACGACATTTGCGCTGCACGCCAGAAACTCGCTGAGCAGGGTGTGCTTCCCCTGGCCAAGGCGCGCCGCGGTGAGCACCGCCGCAAGCGTCGCGAGCGACCCGAATATGATATCAAAGATGTTGCCCGTCAGGACGTTTGCTATCGCGCAGCCGGCAAACAGCCCCCATGCCGTGCAAGGCAGAAAGTACGGCAGGATGCACAGCGCTTCGGACACGCGCACCTGGATCGCACCGTAGCTTATCGGGGCGAGCAGCATCGTAAGCGCCGCATACGCCGCGCCGACGACGGCGGCAGCGGTGATCGAGCGCGCGGTATTATTCATTTTCATTTGTCTTTTCCTCCCGGCCTTCCGCCATTTCACGTGCGACCTCTTCGCGGTGCTTGAGTGAAAACTCGCAGCCGCAATAGAGCTGGCGGTAAACATTGTACTTCTCGCACAGCTCGATGGAGCGGTTCTCACCGTCGCGCTTCTTGAAATCGGACGGCAGCCAGCTCACGCCGACCATGCGCCCTACCTCTTCGCCGATCGTGTTTATCCTCACCGCGTCCTTATGGCGCGAGAGCGTCAGCGTCGAGCAGAAATAGTCAAAGCCGTAGTGCTTGGCAAGCCGGCCCGCTTCGAGCAAGCGCACGCGGAAGCACTCGGTGCAGCGCTTGCCGCCCTCCGGTTCGTTCTCCAGGCCCTTTATGCGCGCATAGTAATCCTCGCTCTTTCTCGGCTCGGCCAGGACGCTTACTTTATCTGCAAGGCCCATGTCCTCAATGAGCTTTACCTGAGTTTTGAAGCGGCGGTCAAACTCCTGCTGGGGGTAGATGTTCGGGTTATACCACAGCAGCGTCACGTCGAAATACTGCGTCAGATATTCAAGCACGGAGCTTGAGCACGGGCCGCAGCAGCTGTGGAGCAAAACACGCGGCAGCTTTTTACCGCGCTTCTGGATGATCTTATCCAGTTCCTTTTGGTAGTTTCTGTTCATGTCCAGATAATAACACATATATTCAAAAAATGCTACTGTTTATGATAACGAAAGCGACGCTCCGCAAACCGCGGAGCGTCGCCATACTGTTGCCATTTATTCGTCCGTTTTATCCGCGTCCGGCGTCTTTCCGCCCGACGCGCGGCGGCGGCCGCCGCGGCCCTTGCCGCTGGCCTCGCTGCCGTCCGTCCGCTGAAGCGTTATGCGCTCGCGAAACTCTGTCGGCGTCATTTCCTTGAACCGGTAAAAGTTCATGTTGAAGGTCTTGATGTTGCTGTACCCAACGGCGATCGCGACGTCGATTACGAGATAATCCGTAGACACCAGCAGCTCACAGGCCTTGTTGACGCGCGTGGAGTTGAGGAGCGTATCGAAGTTCATCTCGTTATAATAGAGCAGCAGGCGGTTCATTTCCGGTACGGACACGTTGAACTCCGCCGCGACGCTTGCCGCGCTGAGTTTCTCGGTCTCGTAATTTTTATAGATATAGTCCGTCAGCGCGAAGGCGACCGCCTTATCGGAGATGTTGAACTTCGTGACGGCCTTGGAGTATATCTTCCGGTACTGCATCGGCGTGATCCCGACGCGCTGCGCGAAGTGCTTGGACACGTGCGATGCGTCCACAAAGCCGCAGAGCTTGGCGATCTCGTCAAGCGTGAGGTCGGTGTAGATGAGATAATCCGACGCTTTTTCCACGCGGATGCTGCTGAGAAGCTTTGAAAAGCTCGTGCCGGTCATGCCGGATATCTGCTTTGACAGCGCCGACTCCGACAGGAAGAACGCCTCGGCGACCTGCGAGAGCGTCAGTTTCTCTGACGAGTGGGCATAGAGATAGCTCAGTATCGACTGCTCCTTGACGCTCGCCTCATGCCCTGTGTCGAGCTCGCCGCGATGCGACATGATGTAACGCCTGTAGACGATGACAAGCTCAATGAGCTTATTGACGGTGTAGAGCTGCGAGAATGGTTTATCCGGCGGCTTCACGCGCGTGGACTCGACGCCGAGCTCCGCCTTGAGGTTCTCCATGATGCCGTCGACATACTCCGCCTGTATGCTGTCAAGGTACGCGACCGGCTCCACGGTAAGAAAGCGCAGCGGCTCAGCGGAGGCGTCGCCCGCGCCGGTGACGCTCTTGAACACGGAGTTGAGGTAGGCATAGTCGTAGATGACCTTGATGAATTGCAGCGTCTCCGTCACCTCGACCATGTCGGTTATCTTCCACGGTGTGATAGCGATGAGCGTGTTCGGATGGAGGGGATATTCCTCGCCGTCTATGATGATTTTCCCGCCCCCCCGTTTTACGTAAAGGAAGCGCGCCGCCTGATGGATGATCGCCCTTGTGGGCTTTTCTATCGCCTCATAGTCGAACGAGCAGATCACTGCCGGGTCTGAGGCGGAGGCGCGGGCGTCCTGAAGCATTGCGCGTCTTGGCATGGTCTGCACCGTCCTTTCATTTGTGAAATACCGGGTGTACGCATAAAGGTGCGTACACCCGGTATTTTAGATTAGTTCATTCGATAATTCAAGCTTAAAATCAGCTCAGCACCGCCATAGCTATCGTGAGGATAACGCCGACGACGACAAACAGAGTGGCCAGAAGCTTCCATGCCCACTTGACCCAGGTCTCATAGGGGACACGTGCAAGTGCAAGGCCGCCCATGATGAAGCCGCAGGTAGGAGTAAAGAGGTTGACGAGGCCGTTCGCGGCAACGTTTATCATGACAGCAGTCTCTACGCTCCAGCCCATGCCCGCAACGATTGGGGATACGATTGGGCTGGACAGGCTCGCAAGGCCCGAGGAACTGGGAACGAGGAAGCTGAGGCCGACATGCAGTATGTAGTCAAGCATACCGAACACACCAGCGGAAACGCCGGACTGGCTCAGTGCGGTGACGGAAGCCTCAACGATCCAAGTGCCGAGGCCGGTGGTGCTCATGATAACGGTGGTGGCGCGCGCCATCGCGATGACGAGGTTGACGCCGACCATGTCGCCGAAGCCGGCGATGATGAGTTTCATGAGCTGACCCTTATCCTCAAGGCCGACAATGCCGATGATGATACCCATGAGCAGGAACCAAGTTGCCGCGTCATAGAACCACCAATCGCCGAAGCCGGAGCCGGTGAGCCAGGAGGAGATGGGAGCAAAGAAGTTATAAGCGCCTTCGCTGAGATCACCCCAAGGAATGAAGCCGAGGATCATGACGATGAAGGACAGGGCGAACAGCCACAGAACAGCCTTCTGACGGCCGGTGAGCTTGACATCGCCGATATCGTCCTTGCCGCCATAGGCCAGCTTGCACTCGCTGAGCTGCTCAGCAGTGAGGATGGAGCCCTTATTGGCGCGGACTTTCTTTGCATAAGAGGTGACAAACAGTGCGGAGATAACATAGGCAACGAGCCAGAGGATGATGGCAATGACATAAGTGATGCCCATGTTGACCTCAACGCCGACGTCAGCCGCAGCGGAGACCGCCGCGCCGGTGGCGAAGGGGTTGATGGTGGAGCCGAGAACACCGGTGCCTGCGCCGAGCAGAACCGTTGCCGCACCGACGACCGGGTCAAAGCCGGCGGCCATCATGGTCGCTGCAAGCAGGATGTAGAAGCCGACGGTCTCTTCGCCCATACCGTAGGTGGTACCGCCGACGGAGAACACGAACATCAGGACCCAGATAAGAACAAGCTCTTTGCCGTGCAGCTTGCGCACGAGGGACTGGATGCCGGTCTCAAGAGCGCCTGTGCCTGTCACGATCGCGAGGAACGCGCCGAGGCAGAACACGAAGGTGATAACGTCGGCTGCGTCAGCGAAGCCGTTGACGGGAGCCATAAAGATATCGCTGGAGGTTGCTCCGACGACTTCGGCGGTATTGCCGTCAGCGTCGGTGTAGGTGTTGCCCGCTGCTATCCATGTGGCTATTGACACAAGGAGCAAAACGGCGAGCAGGATCGCAAATGTACTGATCGATCTTTTTGCCTTTTTGGACATGATTTGAAACCCCTCTCTTTTAATTTGTTTGGACTTTGCAAGTGGAACTGAGATAGCGCGATATTAAAACGTAAAACGCTTACCGGGTAATCACGGTGCCGGTCTTGCCCTCGAGGGCGTCCGCGGCACGGGCAAGGGAGGTGATGAGTGCGGTCCCGCCATGGTCGTTGTTCTTCACGAACTCCATGCAGGATTCGACCTTCGGCAGCATGCTTCCGGGGGCGAACTGGCCTTCCGCGATATACTTCTCGCAGTCGGCGATCGTCATGGAGGAGAGCTCCTTCTGGTCGGGCTTATTGAAGTTTATGCATACCGCGTCCACTGCGGTGAGGATGATGAGTCGGTCTGCGCGCACGTCCTGCGCCAGCAGGGAGCTTGCACGGTCCTTATCGATGACCGCCGCGACACCGCGAAGGCCGTCCTCGGTCTCGACGACGGGGATGCCGCCGCCGCCGACAGTAATGACGATATCGCCGGCGCGCACGAGCTGATCGACAACGTTCAGCTCAACGATGCGCTTGGGGATGGGGGAGGGAACGACACGGCGGTAGCCGCGGCCTGCGTCCTCAACGAAGATGAAGCCTTTTTCCTCGGCGATCTTCGCTGCCTCTTCCTTGGTGTAGAAGCTGCCGACGGGCTTCGTGGGATGCTGGAAGCCGGGGTCCTTCTCGTCGACGACGACCTGCGTCACGACGGTCGCACATTCCTTATTTATGCCGCGGTTCTTCAGCTCATGCTGGATGGCCTGCTGAAGATGATAGCCGATGTAGCCCTGTGTCATAGCGCCGCATTCGGGGAAGGGCATGAACGGGGTGTTCCCGCCCTTGTTCGCGGAGAACTCCATTGCGAGGTTTATCATGCCGACCTGCGGGCCGTTGCCGTGGCCGATGATGACCTCATAGCCCTTCTCGACGAGGTCGACGATGGG
>CAKTIH010000100.1 GCA_934565615.1 uncultured Oscillospiraceae bacterium
TTTTTCTGCTTTTTTGCTCGTTTTTTCAACTTTCGCTTAAATTATGCCGTTCCTGATTAACTTAACGCTGTTTTCTTTGACATACTGAATAGTGGCACGCTGTGACGGGTGCCACTATTGCGTGTTCCGTTATTACGCCGGGAGATAGATCAGCGGATCGACGCAAGTACCGTCGACATAGATCGCAAAGTGCAGGTGTGTGCCTTGACCGGATTCGCACAGCGCGGTCGCGCCGACGGCTCCGATAACGTCGCCCGGCTCCACCCAGTCGCCGACGCTCACTGCGGGAAGCTCCGCAAGGTTTGCGTATACCGTGCAGGAGCCGTCCCCGTGGTTCACGGTGACAACAGTGCCGTATAAGTCGTCGTCCACGACGCTCTCGACAGAGCCCGCGTGCGACGCGGAGACCGTGCTGCCGATCGCCGCTTCGATGTCGATGCCCTCGTGGGTGCGCCAGTCGCGCATGGTCACGTCGTAAACGAGCTTGTCGGTATCATGGACGCGCTCAAGCTCGCCCTGCACCGGCCAGACGTACATCGGCACCTCGACGGGCTTGACGTCGCCCTCATGCCAGACCTGCTCGGTCTCACCCTGCGCCTGTGTGTCGGCGGGAGCTTTTGCGTCCCCGGCGATGACGGGCAGTGGAGTGCTCACGGGCTCCGCCGCGGCGGTTTTCTCGGGCGGGATTATGATCGTCTCTACGCGCTTGTTGTCAAAGCTTGCGTTGTTGGTCTTGTTAAGGTCATCCATAGCCTCATTTCCGGCGGCCATCATCCATGCGGAAACACCGATGACAGCGGCGCACAGGAAAAGGACTATGTAGAAGCCCTTGCCTGTGAAGAATCCCTCCAGCTTTTTGCCGGAGCTGTTGCTGCTCATAGTTACAAACCTCCGTTTAATTTTGGGTTACGACCCTATTTTTACCTTTAAGTGGAGGTTTTATACAAAAGGCACTCGAAAAAGTCGTGAGACTTTTTCAAGTGCCTTTTACAATTTCAAGCGAGTCGGCCTTACCTCTTCTTCGCTGCCTCCGCGGCGGCCTCGCGCTCCTTGCACATCTGCTCCCATGTCGGCCTTGACGCGATCTCGGAAGCAAGCTTCTTCATTATCTCGGGCGCGTCGATCTTTTGCGGGCAGGCGCGGGTGCACTGACCGCAGCCTATGCAGGCGTCCGCGCGCTTATCAGCGGGGAGCGCGCCGTAGCGTGCGATGGGGTTGATGCTGACGGCCGTAATGAGGTCGTTATATAGATTGATGAGGTTCGGGATATCCAGCTTTTTCGGGCAGCCGGCGCAGCAGTAGCGGCAGCCGGTGCAGGGGACAAACTGCGCAAGCTTCTCCGCTGCGCTGTAGACGATGCCCAGCTCATCACCGCTGAGCGGCTTTTCCTCGGAAAAGGTTTTGATGTTGTCCTGCATCTGGGCAAGGCTCGTCATGCCGCTGAGCACCATTGTCGGCTGCGGCACGGTCTGGAGCCAGCGGAATGCCCAGGCCGGGGTGCTCTCATCCGGACGCGCGGCGCGCATGGCGGCCTCGGTCTCGTCGTCGAGCTTTGCGAGCTTGCCGCCCCTGACCGGCTCCATGACCCAGACGGGCAGCCCGTGCGCCTTGAGAATTTCGCACTTCCTCTTTGCGTCCTGAAGCGTCCAGTCAAGGTAGTTGAGCTGTATCTGGCAGAACTCCATCCTGTCCCCGTATGTCTGCAGGAACTGCTCAAGCCCATTGGCCGCGCTGTGGCAGGAGAAGCCGAGATGCTTTATGCGGCCCTTCGCCTTCTGTTCAAGAAAGTACTCGAGGTATTTGTTCTCCGGGTTGCCGTAGTAGCCCATAGAGTGCTCGTTGACGTTGTGCAGCAGGTAGAAGTCGAAGTATTCCACGCCGCACTTTTTAAGCTGCTCCTCGAAAACCTCCTCGGGCTTGAGCTGCTTGACGCCCTTGACGATCTGGTGGCCGGGGAACTTGTCGGCAAGATAAAAGCTCTCACGCGGATATCGCGCGAGGGACTTGCCTATCGCAAGCTCGGAGCAGCCGTCGTGATAGGGATAGGCCGTGTCAAAATAATTGACCCCGCCCGCGATCGCGCAGTCTACCATGCGGTCAAGCTCTTCCTGATCGATGTCATGCGCGCTGCCGCCGGGGATGAGCGGAAGGCGCATCGTGCCGAAGCCGAGAGAAGAGAGCTTCAGCTCCTTGAATTGCTTATATAACATAGTCTGCCCTCCAGTTTGTTATAGTCAGGGGCAGCACCGCATAATTCGGCGCTGCTATAATATTATGTACTTCCGTCGACAGGTCTGCCGCAGTATTCACAGAGGCAGACACTGTCCTTTTCAACGGTCATTGTCGCCCCGCAGCTGGGACATACGGCAGTGACAAACACCTTCTTCTTCGGCACGTTGGCAGCAGCTCTTTTTGCTGCCTCCCGTTCCATTTTAAGCTCTGCCTTTCTGCTGCGTTTGGCAGAAATTATCATCCACACTCCCAGCGCGGTGAGAAGAAAGCATGATACCAGCACGGCGGTGCCGACACTGTCGCCGTTGAACAGGGCATATATGAAGGTTATGCCGAACAATATCGTCAGAATCCAGCCGAAAAGCAGCTTAATGCTTCTGCCTATTTTTGAAATATACTTCATCATCTTCTGTCCTAACAAGCGTATATCCGAATTACTTACTTAATGGAGAAGAACGCGTCCTTGCCGGGGTACTGCGGCACGTCGAAGAGTTCCTCCTCTATGCGCAGCAGCTGGTTGTACTTCGCGACGCGGTCAGTCCTCGACGGCGCGCCGGTCTTGATCTGCCCCGCGTTCACCGCGACGGAGATATCGGCAATGGTGGTGTCCTCGGTCTCACCGGAGCGGTGGGAGACGACGGCGGTCCAGCCCGCGCGGTGTGCCATCTGGATGGCGTCGAGCGTCTCGGTCAGGGTGCCGATCTGGTTGAGCTTTATAAGCACCGCGTTTGCCGCGCCAAGCTCAATGCCCTTCTTGATGCGCGCAGTGTTCGTGACGAACAGGTCGTCGCCGACTATCTGGATGCGGTGGCCGAGGCGCTTGGTCATGAGCTGCCAGCCCTCCCAGTCGTTCTCGCCGAGACCGTCTTCAATGGAGATGATGGGGTACTTGTTCACGAAGTCCTCCCACATGTCTATCATCTGCTCGCTCGTCATCGTGACGCCGCGCTTGGGCAGGTGGTAGCACTTGTCATCCTCGCTGTACCAATCGCTGACTGCGCCGTCGATGGCGATCTTGAAGTCCTCGCCGGGCTTGTAGCCGGCCCTTTCGATAGCGGTGACGAGCGCCTTGAGCGCGTCCTCGTCGCTGTCAAGGTTCGGGGCATAGCCGCCCTCATCGCCGACGCCGGATGCGGGGACGACCTTCTTGAGCGTGTGGAACACCTCGGCGCACATTCTGAGCGCTTCCTTGAAGCTCCCAGCGCCTATAGGCATTATCATGAACTCCTGAATGTCGACGTTCGAGCCGGTAGCATGAGCGCCGCCGTTGAGCACATTCATCATCGGCACGGGCAGGGTCTTCGCGTTCACGCCGCCGATGTAGTTATAAAGGCTCATGCCGGTTGCCTCGGCTGCCGCCTTCGCCGTCGCGAGGGACGCGCCGAGGATGGCGTTTGCGCCGAGACGGGTCTTGTTCGGGGTGCCGTCTATCTCAATAAGCATCTTGTCGATAGAGGTCTGGTCAAGCGCGTTGAGGCCGACCATTGCCTCGGCGATCTCGCCGTTGACGTTCTCGACCGCAAGCTGAACGCCCTTGCCGCCGTAACGGCTCTTGTCGCCGTCGCGCAGCTCGCAGGCTTCGTACATGCCGGTGGACGCACCGGAGGGGACAGCCGCGCGGCCGACGGTGCCGTCATCCAACGTGACCTCTACCTCGACTGTCGGGTTGCCGCGGGAGTCAAGGATCTCGCGTCCCATGACGTCTACTATTTCAAAATACTGCTTCATATCAAAAACCTCCTCATAGGATATATGGTAATTATACCCTATCGCGCCGAAAAAATAAAGACGTTTGTTCTCAGAAAATCTTGACTGAATCTTGTAGTTGTGAATAAGAGCAATCGATGTTTCATTAATTTGTATAAAACATATATTTGATTGTTAAATGTTTACAAACGCGCGATATTGATTTAGACATATCTGTATAAATTGAATATTCAAATTGATTATATACGTATATAGTGATATAATATTAACAATCCTGAACGGATGGATGGTAAGAAATAATAATTGGGGGGAACGCGATGAGAGACCTGAAGTACCTTAGCTTCTTTGAAAGCCTCCTCGAGGAGGCAAACAACGCCTTGATCACCCAAGCGAAAAACGAGGGCAAAGTCTGTGCCGCCTTCGTGTGCGAGAACACGCCCGAGCCGCTCATGAACCTTGACGGTGTGTTTTCCGTCCGCCTGTCCGCGCCGCACACCGGCTCGATGGACATCGCGACCTATTATATGACAAGCTTCCTGTGCGAGACGAGCCGCGCCCTGCTCGAGCGCGCCATTGAGGGCGGCTTCAACTTTGCCGACTGCGTCATCGCGCCGGACGGCTGCACGATGATGAACCGCTGCATCGAGAACATGGAGCTGCTCAAGACTATGGGGGAGGGGAACGGCAAGTTCTTCTGGCAGTATATGGAGATCCCCCTCAAGGCCGATGAAAACGGCGTGGCTCTGCTGAAGCTCCAGTGCGAGAACCATATCTTAAAGCCCCTGCACGAAAATTACGGCATCGATATTTCCGATGCCGCCATCAGGAAAGCCGTGGAGGAGCATAACCGCGTCTGCCGCATTATCCGTGAGATCGGCGACTTACGCAAGGAGGAGCGCCCGCGCATCACGGGCTATGAGTTCCATGTGCTGACGCTCGCTACATATCTTGCACCTAAATACCTGCTCCTCGATAAGCTTGAGGAGACGCTTGAGGAGCTGAAAACGCGCGAAGCGGAGACCAGGCCCTACCGCGCGCGTCTTGCGGTAGTCGGCTCTGAGGTCGATGACAGCGGCTTCATAAAGCTTATCGAGGATACCGGCGCTTATGTCTGCGCCGACCGCTTCTGCTTCGGCTCGCTCCCCGGGCGCGACGTGATAGAGCTGCGCGACGGGGAGGACGCGCTCACCCAGCTGTGCCGCCGGTATGTGTACCGCGGCCAGTGCCCGCGCACGATGAACATGGCGAAGGTCTACGGACGCAAGCAGTATGTGAACGATATTGCCAAGGAGTACGGCGCGGACGGCATCGTGTATGAGCAGATCAAGTTCTGCGACCCGTGGGCGTATGAGCGCCTTATGGGCTCGACGATGCTGCGCGAGGACTACGGCTATCCTGTCCTCTCGGTCGACCGGCCGTATAACATCGCCTCGTCTCTCGGCCAGATGCGCACGCGTGTGCAGGCCTTTGTGGAAAGCATTGAGATCAAGAAGCTTCAGGGAGGTGCGAAATAATGGCTATTGTTGTAAACGACAGAGAGCGCATCGGCGAAGAAAAGTTAGGCGTGCTGTTTGACGGCGGAAAAGTCCGCCGCCGCCGCGAGTGGCGAGGGCTCAAGGACACGCTTTATGATTACGGCAGATGGCTGTATATCCTCTCCATCCTCGCCGGGGTCATCGCAAAGCCGCGCAACGTGAAGGCCATGTTCCGCTACAGGTGGTTTGCAAATTACCTCGCCGTGCCGCACATGCTCGATAAGTTCACTATGGGTCTGCGCGATGAGCCGCTGCGCATAGTACATACCGCTATGGACTTCGTCGTCAAGGACGTTGCCATGACTATCGACAACAGCATCCGCGGCGACCGCCGCACCGGAAACGACGTTGAGTTTTCCGACAGATGCGTCCTGAGCGATGAGAACGCCATGACCGCGTTTATGATGGGCTTCCCCACTTTGAAGGCAATTCTGCGCGAAATACCCACAATGTTCTCTGCAAACCTCTTAAATCAGTATTCCACTACCCACTATCTTGACGTCGCCCAGCAGTTCGGCATCCCCGGCGACGTGTGCCCCATGCCTGAGGCGGAGGCCGGTATCTCCATCGACGATGACTTCCCAGTCCTCGGCAAATGCGCCGTTCAGGTCAACACCACCTGCGACGGCTCCCTCATGGGCAACGGCATCATCGCCAAGCGCCTTGAGCGGGAGTACGGCATCCCGACCTTCCAGCTCGCCGCGCCGATGCGCCACCGGGAGGAGGACGTGCAGGAGTACGCCGCGCAGGATATGAAAAACGCCATTGCCTTCGTCGAGGAGAAGATGGGCGTTAAGTGGGACTGGAAGGCCTACTTCGAGTGCGCCAAGCGCGTGAACCAGACGACGCGTGACCGCTGGGAATGGTTAGAGGTCAACAGTACGCCGTACCCGCAGTTCGTCGGCGCGGTGTTCTCTCTGTATAATGACACAAACTACATGGGCAACTGCGGCCGCTCCGCGGACTTCCCGCCGATAGACAAGAAGATAATGAAGCTTGTCCGTCAGGGCTATGCGAGAAAGACGATGATGGCCCCCGAGTACCGTCACCGCTGCATCGTTTGGGGCGTCCAGCCGCAGTACGTTATCGATATGCTCAACTGGATGGTACACTGCTGGGGCGTCGTCCCGCTGACGGATATGCTCTCCATGGTCATCAGTAAGGAGATCGCCGAGGAGGACACTCCCGAGAATCGCGAGCAGGCGTATTACGACATGGCCTATCTCACCGAGAACATGATAATGCGCAACCGCACCCACGGCGGATACAAGGTGCTTGTCGACGAACTGTGGGAGCTGTGCGAAAAAATGAACGCCGACATGGTAATGATGTGGGAGCACATGTCCTGCAAGGCGCTCACCGGTATGCACGGCCAGTTTGAGGAGCAGGCCAGAGAGCGCGGGCTGCACCTCGTCTGGGTCTGCCACGACCTCTGCGATCCCCGCGTGTACACCCGTCAGGCAATACGCGACCAGTTCAACGTCTATATGCGCACCGTGATGCGCGAGGAGCCGCTCGATCCGTCGATCGAGGTGCTCCCGGACGAGAACGCGTGGTAAGGAAAAGGAAAGGAGCTTCAGCATGAACGCGAAAAAGATACCTCTTGCGATCCTCGGCAGTGCCGCCGGGTTCTTCACCGTCACCTTTACTATATATTTCTTCAACCTCGATATGAAATTTCTCTCCCGCTTTGTCGAGCCGATCCTGCTCAAGCACTATGACAAAATTCCCCGCAAGCAGTACGTGTAAAAGATCACCGGAACCGGGCGCGCCGCAGCTGCGGCGCGCTCATTTTAAGCGGTATCGAGGGGATATTTGCGCCGTTCGTTAAAAATTTTTAACAGACTTTTACAACGGCTTGTGATTGTCTAAACAATGACGCTCCAAGTACGCGACAAAATACCCAAAAGTATGGAAAATTAAGAAATTGCAACTGTTTATCTTGCATGTTCATGCCCCTTGTGTTAGAATACTGACGAAGATGTGTTACTGCTATTATGTGCAGATTGGGGGTAAGTACATGGATAAAAAAGCCAAGATTATCACGGTTGCAGGTAAAGGCGGCGTCGGCAAAACTTCTATTTCCGCTTCTATAGTCAGGCTGCTTGTCGAGAGATATCCTGACAAGAAGATCCTGGCCATCGATGCGGACCCGGCTGTCGGCCTGTCCGTTGCTCTTGGCGTGGATGTAAAGCTGACGCTGGACGATATCCGCATGGGCATTGTCGACAGCGTTGAAAACGGCGAGACCAAGGAAGCGCTCGAGCTTCTCAGCGAGGCGAGATTCAGGATTTTCGACGCGCTGGTTGAAATGCCGGGCTTCGCGTTTCTGGCAATAGGCCGGCCGGAGAGCTCCGGCTGCTACTGCAAGGTCAACTCCTATCTCAAGGAGGTCATCGGCCTGCTTGCCAACAGCTTTGACTACGTTGTTATCGACGGAGAGGCCGGGATCGAACAGATCCAGCGCCGTGTTATGGAGAAGGTCACGCACCTGCTGCTTGTGACCGACCAGAGCAAGAAGGGCGCACAGGTCGTCTCCACCATCAAGAATGTGGCGGATGAGCTTATCGCTTATGACAGGATAGGCATCATCGTCAACAGGGTCACGAACCCCGAGCTTGCCGATCTCATCACGGTGCCGGGTGTTGAGATCCTTTCATTCATCCCCGCGGACAGTGCTTTTGCCGCGAACGACATCAAGGGCAAGAGCGTATTGGAGCTGCCTGCGGATTCCGCTGTGCTCACAGGAGTGAAGGACGCACTCCAAAAAATAGAAATACTTTGAAGAAGAGGTGTAACATTTGAAAGATCTTAAGCATCTTATCTACTTTGAAAAACTGCTTGAGAACGCTGACAATGAGCTGGTACAGAAGGCTCAG
>CAKTIH010000101.1 GCA_934565615.1 uncultured Oscillospiraceae bacterium
CTCATGGGGAGTATCTGCTTTTCCTTGACAGCGACGATTCGCTTAGTGACAATGCTGTGACGGAGATCATGGAAGCGCTGCGGCAGGACTATGATATTTTCATATATGACTTTGTGTTTGTGAACCCCGAAGGAGCTGTTCTGAGCACTGAGCCCGGCTGCCGAAGGCAAGGCGAGGTCAGCCTCGAAAGCTATCCGGAGCTGCTGATGGAATACCCCTCAGGCTGCAACAAGATATGCCGCCGCAGCCTCTTCACAGACAGCGGACTGCGCTTCCCCGGTCGGGTATGGTACGAAGACCTGCGCACGATGCCGAAGCTCTACACCATGACGGATAAGATCTACGCCACAGGCAGGCCGTGGTACGTCTATCTCCAGCGCCCCGGCTCGATAACGAACGCCGCAAAGCTAGACAGGAACATTGAGATCATCGACGCCGTTGACGATCTCACGGAGTTCTATAAGGCGCGCGGCCTGTATGAGCGCTATAAAAACGAGCTGGAGTATATACGCTTCTATAACGAATTTCTGACAGCCTCGGCAAGGATATGCCCTGCTGACAGCCGCCATCCCCTGCTCAAAACTTTACGTGAAGATTTTATTGCCAAGTGCCCCGAATATAAAAGCAATCCTTACATCAGCGCCATGCCGCCGAAGCACAAGCTGCTGTGCTCGCTTTTCATGCGCGGAAGATACGGCGAGGCAGGCGCGCTGCTGCGGCTGAATAACGCGCGGAAAGGAGCGCAGAAATGATCAGGCTCAGTGTAATTATCCCGGTGTATAACGTGGAGGGCTACGTTGCCAAGTGTCTCGATTCGCTCATCCCTCCCGCCGAGGAAGCCATATCGCGCGGGGAAGAACCGGAATATGAGATCATCGCCGTTAACGACGGTTCGACAGATTCCTCACCTGCGATTGTTCAAGATTATGTAAACCACTATCCGCAGCTCATACGTCTCGTCACAACTGAGAACATGGGGCAGGGACATGCGCGGAACGCCGGCATTGATGAAGCGCGTGGAGAGTACCTCTACTTCATCGACAGCGACGATTATCTTGCTCCCGACGCAATGAGCGAACTGCTAAACGCTCTCGACGGCGACTATGATATTCTCATCTTCGATTCGATAGCCGTGAACACTGACGGGCTTGAGCTTGAATACAGAAAAGGCTGCACGCGCGACAGTGATCTGACGCTCCGCAGCTATCCCGGGCTGCTGCTGCAATCCCCGGATGTGTGGAACAAAATTTTCCGCAGGTCGCTGTACATCGAAAGCGGCGTGCGTTTCACTGAACGGGTCTGGTTTGAGGACCTGCGCACTGTCCCGAAGCTCTACCATTACACGGACAGGATCGTTTACCTGCCCAAGGCGTGGCATCGGTACGTCCAGCGCCCCGGCTCGGTCACGAACACAAAAAAGATCGAGCGCAACCTTGAAATAATCCCCGCGGTCGATGAGCTTATCGAGTTTTACAAAAGCACCGCGGAGTACCCGGAGATAAAGGACGCGCTTGAATACCTCGCATTTCACAGCGAGTTTCTGACCTCGTCTGTGCGCGCAAACTTAGCCGACTGGCACAGTGATGTGCAGGATAAGCTGCGCGTGGATTTCCTTGGAAAGTTCCCCGGTTACGCTTCAAATCCCTACGTGCGCACGATGAGACGCAAGCACAAGCTTTTGACCGTGCTCCTTATGCACAGGCAGTACCTCGCGGTGCATATCATCATGAAGCTCAACAACCGGCTCAAGGTAAAAAAGGTATAGGCATATATAGACAAAACCCTCGACAGAGCATTTCTGCCGAGGGTTAATCTTATTTGCCGTGCAGCTTCTGATTTACCTTAAGGACAAGCTGTCCTGCGTCCTCGAGTCCGTGGTAGTTCATCCACATGATCGTTCGGCGGTTGCGGCACTCCTTTTTATAGCTGCTGCATTCGGAAAGCTTCGGTATCTTCGTCTGCACATATTGGCGCAGCTTGCCGATGACCTCTTTGCGGTCAGGCGCATCCTGCTTTGCAAGCCGGCTTATCGAATCAAGCAGCACATGGTTCACAAGGAAGAATTCAAAATCATCCTTATACCCCGCCGGTACCATTTCCTTCTCCAGCATATCCATGATCGTCAGCATGTCGAGGTTCTTCGCGGCGTTGTTGTTGTGCATTGTGGATTCCTGCCCGCGGCGGTAGACATACAGCGGCTCCGCTATAAACTCTGTGTGCTTTGAGCGCAGCAGCATTACCGCCGAAAAGTAGAAATCCTCATACCACAGCCCCACCGGGAAGCGAAGCTCTCCGATGAGAGAGCGCCGGAATATCTTATTGCAGGATGAGCCTGCCGAGCCGAGCCAATTATCCTGAAGCGAGGCCGGGAGCACGCTCTCGCGTCCGTCGGTGAAGCGCTCAAGAAAGTCGCAGACAACTACATCCGCCCCCGTCTCCGCGGCGCGGGTGTACATCTTCTCGTACATGTCGTGCGTCACCCAGTCGTCGCTGTCGACGAAGCCGATAAAATCGCCCTTCGCGATATCGAGCGCAAAGTTTCTCGCTCTCCCCTGTCCGCCGTTATCGATATGGAGGACGCGTATCATATCCGGGTTTGCCGCGGCGTATTCGTCGGCGATCTTCCCGGAGTTGTCGGGCGAGCCGTCGTCCACAAGGATGATCTCATAGTCGTCTATCGTCTGCGACAGCAGCGAATCGACGCATTCGCCGAGGTACTCCTCCACCTTATATACCGGCACGATTATGCTCAGCTTCATACCCACTCACCTCTCCAGCTCGTGATCCTGCTGTCGGGGTTCACCGCCGTCTGATAGTGGACCAGTCCGAGAATAAGCGCGAGATATATCGAGACGTTCGGGCGTCTGAGCACCGCGCCGGAATACTGCGCAAGCCCTATCAGAAGCGCAAAGGTGACGAGCAGGATGAAGTTATCCGCCGTGAAGGAGCCCTTGAAATCCCTGCGCAGCCGCCTGATTATCAGGTACACGAAGTACAGGATGAACGCCGCGTAGGCCGCAAAGCCCACATAGCCGTAATAGTACCGTATCGCGGGCCAGTCGTTTTCAAGATCCATCCCGCCGGTGAGCCAGATATCCGAAACGTCGATGCCGAAGAGCTTCGTCAGTGTATCGCTGTGATCCCACATCAGGGAAGCATAAGCGTTCTTTATCGTGCGCGTGTCGATAAGCGTCGCGGCGTCGGTCGTGAGATCGTACTTGAGCATGATCTCGTCTATGTCGAAGCGCTCGAACATGTTCGGCGTGATGATCCACAGGCACTTCCAGTAGTAATCCTCAAGCGCGGTGTGTATTTCCGGGTTCGAGAGCTTCTCTTCGTTGCTCATGGAATCCAGATCGTAGCCGAGCGCGCCGATCCCCTCGTCAAAATCATCCTGAGTAAGCTCGGCAAAGTCACTCTGGGTCTGCTTTATTTTATATTTCGGCGTAAGCGGATACGCTGCCGCCGACGCGATTGCGACTGCGACCAGCACTATCACCGCAAGCCGGTTGAGATTGCAGCCGCGTATTTTCTTTTCGAGCACAAGAAACACGGCAAAGCCGATGAAGATCACGAAGATAGACATATAGCAGGTCATCGTGCCGTTCGCGATGAGCACGACCGCCGCGATAACAGGGACGGCAATGTTAACAAACGGCTTGTCTGACTTCACGGCGCAGAATATCGAGAACGCCGCCAGCGTGACAAGGATGATGCTGTTTGCGCAGCGGTTATCGTCAATGACCCAGCCGCTCACGCCGAGTCCCTCGCCGTAGGTGCAGTTCGCCGTGCCGGTCAGCACTGACAGGCCAAGTGCCGCAGCGGTGATACCGGCTGCAAAGAACAGCCCCCAATACGCCTGGTTTCTGGTCTGGTCGTTCTTGATGCTGTACATAAAGCAGACGGCAAGTATCGGCATCTGCGCGACCTTTGCGGTATATGAAATATCAAAGCCAAGGCTCACGGGGCCTGTGCGGATAGTGTTCGCGATGTGCAGCGCGCAGACAAGGCCGATCCCGAGCATCCAGAATATAAAGCTCTTTCTCTCGCTGCCGCGCAGTGTAAAGAGCAGATACAACGGCAGGCAGACCATGATGAGAAGCCGCACATATCCTGCCAGCGTGCCGTCAGGGTTCTTCGTCCAGAACGCGATTATATCAAGCAGCGGCTGCATCACGATCAGCGCCATCAGCCAGTGGTTGCGCACGAACGCGGTGCGGGCGTTATTGTTTATGCTGTTGTTCATTCTATCACCTCATACCACTTTTCCGCGACCTTCTCCTCCGAGAATTCTCTGATCGCCGCCGTCGCGTTTGCCGACATTCTTTCTCTCAGCTCCGGTTTATCCATAAGCTCGCAGAGCCTATCTTCATACTGCTGCCGCTCACCTTCCGGTACAAGCACGCCGTCCTCGCCGTCGTGTACGACAGCTCCGGGGCCGACGCGGACATCGTATGCAATTATCGGCAGGCCGCAGCTCTGCGCCTCCATTAGTACGAACGGAAAGCCCTCGGAGCGCGAGCTCATGGCAAATACTGACGCTGAAAGCATTTCGTGCTCTACCTCGTCGCCGTTCTTCCTGCCGGTGAGCGTGATATAATCTCCCGCTCCGAGCTTTGCTATCTGCTCCTCAAGCTTTGCCCTGTCCTCACCGTCGCCGAGTATGCAAAGCTTCCAGTCCGGTTCGCGCTCATGGATATGCGCAAACTGCTCGATGAGCAGGTCAAAGCGCTTGACTTCGGTGAGTCTGCCCGCGGCGAGCACGGTCTTTTCTCTGACAGCGTTGTTGGCATTTTCCGGGAAACGTGTAAGGAAGTTCGGGATATACACGACTTTGGTATGCCCGTTATAGCCGCGCATCAGCTCCCGCGCTTCTTCAGTGAGACGTGGGGTGAGCATCGCGAGATAGTCTATATTCCTGTAGCCGTACCTGAAGCCGCGCACATATTTGCGCTTGAGGTCATGGTCATGGTGCAGCTGGGCTATCTTGACAACGCCAGCGCTGCCGTATTTTGAAAGCTTCAGGTTATCCTCATGCCGGGTGCAGATAAGCACGCCATCCTTGACGGCCTTGACCGTTCTTATGACCGCAAGCTTTTTCCCGATAAGTATCCTGACGCTGCGGAAGCTCTCCTTTATAAACTGTATCACGGCAAATTTCCTCGCCGCGGCCTTCCACTCCTCGCGGTTCGGCGTGTCATGCAGCAGATACTGCAAGCGCACCCTGTCGTCGAGCGGAACAGACGGCGAGCCCGGCATTTTATACACGCTGTATAGATACACCTCATAGCGCTCGGCAAAGAGGTTGGCCATGCTGATGATCGCTTTCTCCACGCCGCCCATGCCGAGGTGCAGCGCGATGATGCTCACGCGCTTTTTCCGCGTCTCCGGTTCTGGAGCGTCCGTATGCTCAGCCAGAGCCTTTATGCCGTTTATGATCTCGGTATTGTATTCATGCAGGTCGTCCCGGTGCTTCGGCTCCTTTTGCGAGTGGACTATCGCGTCGACGATATCCTCGCATCCCTCAAGCCCCTTGCTGTATATCTCAAGGTTCTTCGTGCAGTAGAGCGGGAGCCCGACCGCGCGCGCCTCCATGATGTTCAGCGGCTGTCCCTCGTAGCGCGAGGTGGAGACAAAAGCATCCATCTTGTCCATGTACACAAAGGGATTTGCGCGCTGTCCCAGAAACGTGACCTTATCGGTAAGGCCGAGACTGTCGCGCATATATTCAAGCGACAGCCGCTTGTCACCGTCGCCGATGATATACAGATGCAAGTCGTCACGGTACTTTGACGCCTCACAGAAGTCGTTCAGCATGATGTCATAGCCCTTCTGGTGGCACAGCCGCCCGATGGCGACGAAGTTCATCTTGCTGCTGTCGACCTCGAAATCGGTCTCTTCCTCCGCTTTCTGGTATATCTCGTTTGTGTCGATAACGTTCTGGATAACGTTGAAAGGCTTGTCGTATACTCCGCTGCACTCCTTGAACGGCTTGATAACGCCCTCAGAAACGCCGACGAACTCATCGTAATACTTGAACTTATCCTTGAAGTTCGACCAGAGCACGCGGTACTTCCACTCGTTCTGAAGCTTCACGCTGACGTTGTTGTGTATCCACATGACGCGGCGCTTTGCCGGAACGGTGAGCGCGCCGAGCGCACAGGAGAACTGATAGGAATTGAAATCTATCGCAAGGTCATACTCCTCGCAGTCGGAGAAATCCAGATGCACGAGCTTCTTCGCCGTGTCAAAGGGCATGAAGGAATATATCCTCGGTATATGCGGGAGGTATTTGATAGTGAGCTGCTCCGGAAAATCGACGTGCCAGAAGCTCTTTCTGTCGGAAAGGTACAGGTCGACCTGATAGCCCTCATAGTCGAAGTTCCTCAGGAGGTTCATTATCGATTTCTGAATACCGCCGACGTCCAGATTATCCTGAAAAAAAGCGATCCTCTTCATGTGCCGAATCCTCTCGTCTGCTATCGTTGGAAAATGTTTATGGTATATTTTATCTCAAAACCGGCGATATGTAAAGCGCGAAGAAATGCAAAAAAGCAGCCCCCAGCGGAAGCTGCTTTTTTGTGTGTGATAAGTCTCAGATGCGCTCTTTGACCTTTGCCTTCTTGCCCACGCGGTCACGCAGGTAGTACAGCTTCGCTCTGCGGACCTTGCCCTTGCGGACGGTGGTGACAGAGTCGATGGAGGGAGAATGAACCGGAAAGACCTTCTCGCAGCCTACACCGTAGGAGATGCGGCGGACGGTGATGGTCTCGTTGATGCCGCCATGCTTCTTGGCAATGATGGTGCCTTCGAAAGCCTGGGTACGCTCACGGCTGCCTTCCTTGACCAGAACGAGAACGCGGACGGTATCGCCGACGTTCATTTCGGGCAGTTCCTTCTTCATGTACTGCTCGCTGAGAATTTTGACCAGATCCATATTATGATCCTTCCTTCATATAGACGTTCTTACCGGAGGGACATAGCCTCGGCAGCGGACCGCCTTTCTATACGCCGTGCGGCATTCCGCACAAGCCATAGTAGTTTAACATAACCCCCCGCTCATTGCAAGCAATTTTTGCTCATTCAGTGTTCTTTTTCCTTAAATAGTTCTGCTCCGCCGTTTCTTTGCGCCAGCATGAGCCAGATCGCCGCGGCGGCCGGGGCCTTGCTGCCGTTGTTGACCGCGAGCACTGTTCCCGCCGCGAGGAGCACAGCCGTTATGGCAAAGCTTATTCTGCATGTGATCCGCTCCCCTGCCTGCGCGCCGAGCAGCATCGTCAGAAGTCCGAGCAAAATTCTGCCGCCGTCAAGTGGGAGCACAGGCAGCAGATTAAATACCGACAGCAGCAGGCTTATACCGGCGCTCAGCTCCATCCATGTGCAGCCTGTCTCACGGGCGATGAGCGACGCAGCGTAGGCGTATATGAGGCCGCCCGCCGGGCCTGCAAAGGCCGCCGCAATATGCGCTACGGGTTCGGCAAAGCCGCAGTAATCAATGCACAGGCCGGTAAGCTCTGCCCTGACGCTCTTTACTTTCAGTCCGAAAAAGCGCAGCGCTATTATATGCGCGAGCTCATGCACCGCGACCGGAAGTGTTATCGCTATTGCGGTCTCAATGCTGACAACATAATAAATAAACGCCGCCGCGAGGGTCAGCGCAAGGCTTATTGTAATGCGTTTGCCGTTCATGGGTTCCCTCTGAAGGTCTGCCGTATGTCAGTGCGGTCTCCGATAATTAGCTGAGAGAAAGCCTCCCGCAGCTCCTCATCTGCGCCTTCCGAGGTCAGGCTCCGCCCAAGCGCCGCGACATAGTCCGTCATGCTCCCTCCTGCCGGGTTTGCGTGGCTTACGCTGTCAGTATCGCAGAACAGCTTCAGCAGTGTCAGCGCGGCAAATATCGCTGCCGCTGCCGCCGGTCTGAGTTTCAAGGCCTCACCCCCGGCTATAAGTTTATTTCCAATTTCTTTCACTTATTACTAAGTTTTGCTTGACAAGTCGGGCTTTGGAAACTATAATATAAAAGCTGTCTAACGGGGTGTAGCGCAGATGGTAGCGCGCTTGGTTCGGGACCAAGAGGCCGGGAGTTCAAATCTCCCCACTCCGACCATGCAGAGTGTCCTTATAGGATCTGAGTATCCTGTAATGGACACTCTGCTTTTTTATTCCCCACAAAATTCATACTGCAACCTGTTCTGGGGCGTAGCTGAGTGCTACGCCTTTTCTTGTTTCCATGATAATGTCGGCCTCCGGGATCTTCCGGCGATCCGGCAC
>CAKTIH010000102.1 GCA_934565615.1 uncultured Oscillospiraceae bacterium
AGCTCGCTCTTATCGTCCCGGTTTCCAGCGTTCCGGCGCTCCTGTGCGCATACGGCGCGCAGTGCAGCCCGCTGCGTACGCATATGCCGCGCTCGGAGAGCTGCTGCGCAAGAGTCTCGCAGTCGCCGCGCAGCGGTCTGAACGACAGCACGCCGCTCTGCCTCCCCGGTACGCCGCGGAAAATTTCAAGTCCCGCGCAGCCGTCAAGCCCGTCAAGCATAGCTTCCAGCATGCGCCCCTCGTGCGCCGCAATCGAGCTCAAGCCGCGTGAGCGCACATAGCTTATGCCCTCCGAGAGCCCAGCGATACCGGGGACGTTGTGTGTACCGGCCTCCATCCTGTCGGGCAGGTACTCGGGCATGAACTGCGGTATGCTGTCCGACCCGGAGCCGCCGCTGAGCAGCGGTTCGCCCTCGACGCCGCAGATAAGAATGCCCGTACCCTGCGGCCCGAAAAGCGCCTTGTGTCCCGGCATGGCGATAAACGCCGCGCCGAGCGTCTGATAGTCTACCTCCAGCACTCCCGCCGACTGCGAGGCATCGAGGATGAACGGCACCCCGGCGCGCCTGCACATATCCGCTATCTCATACACCGGCAGGATAAACCCGAAAACGTTCGACACGTGCGTGCATACCACAAGCTCCGCCGCCGGGAGCTTATCCCGAAACGCCTCGAGTATCCCGTCCCTGTCAAACGGAGCCGAGGAAGCGACTGCGATATTTGCTCCGAGCTGCGCGAGCGGGCGCGTCACTGAATTGTGCTCATAGCCCGACACGAGCACCCGCGTCCCTTTATGCGCAAGCGATCTTATCGCGATGTTGAGCGCATGCGTCGCATTCATCGTGAACACTATGCGTTCAGGCTCGGGAACGTTAAACAGCTCTGCTGCGTTTTCGCGGCAGCGGAAAACTATCTCCGCTGCCTTCATCGCCGGTGCATGCCCTCCGCGGCCGGGGCTTGCGGCGCGGCGCATCGCGTCCGTCATCGCGCGCCCCACGGCCTCGGGCTTTATCATGGTAGTCGCCGCGTTGTCAAGATAGATCACTTAGCCGCACCTCCGTATATTCTCCGTTCTCCTCGCGTTTGAAGAGCTTTCCATTTAACATATTGTTCTTTTTAAGAAGGGCTGCCGCCTCGCCCAGATGCCGGTAAAGGCTGACGGCGTATCCGCAGCCGCTGCCGCTCAGTCCCTGAGGAGCTTTGACCACGACGCAGCTTATCCCCTTGCGTTCGAGCAGCGCCGCCGACCGCTGCGCGTAGGTCAGCGAGCGGCACATTATCAGGTACTGCATATTTTATTCTCCATTCCGCCGCAAGCGGCATTTAATTAAAAACATATTGAAAAAGCACCGCGCAGCCCTTTGCTGTGCGGTGCTTTTCAAGCCTATAGGATCAGCGCACAGAATCATTACATCTTATGCGCCCCTGCGGTGATTGTTCAATTACTCTTACTCTATCAGTGCCACGGCGTGTGCCGCGATGCCGAGTCCCTCTCCGGTGAAGCCCAGCTTCTCCTCTGTCGTCGCCTTGACGCTCACGCGGTCAAGCTCCGTGCCCATCGCCTGCGCAAGTATCTCACGCATCTGCTGTATATACGGCGCAAGCTTCGGCCTCTGCGCGATAACGGTGCAGTCGACATTCCCGACCGTATAACCGTGCTCGCGGATAACGCGCGTCACCTCGCGCAGCAGTTCGATGCTGTCCGCGCCGAGAAAACGGTCGTCATTGTCCGGGAAAAGCTTGCCGATATCGCCGAGCGCGGCGGCGCCGAGCAGCGCGTCCATCAGCGCATGGGTAAGCACGTCTGCGTCCGAGTGGCCGAGCAGTCCCTTTTCATACGGGATCTCGACCCCGCCGAGGATCAGCTTCCGCCCCTCGACAAGCTTATGCACATCATACCCATGCCCTATTCGCATTCCAGTCTCCCCTGTTCTTTATGATTGCTTCGGCCGTGACCATGTCGTTCGGCGTCGTGATCTTGATGTTGTCAACGTCTCCCATAACGGTGTGGGTCTTTATGCCCATGATGTCCATAGCGGAGCAGTCGTCGGTTATCGGCAGCGCGTCCTTTGCGGCCTTTGTCAGCGCGCCCTTTATGAGGTCGGCGTCAAAGACCTGAGGCGTCTGCACACGGACAGTCCTGCCGCGGTCGACCGTGCCGGTGACGTTGCCGTCGTCATCCACAACCTTCAGCGTATCGGTGCTCGGGATGACCGGGATGGAGGACATGTGTACGCTTGCGTCATATACGACGCGGTTGATAACATCCTGCGTGACGAGCGGGCGCGCTCCATCATGTATCGCGACGAGCTTCGCTCCCTTTTTGACCTCGGACACTCCGGCCAGTGCGGACTCCATACGCGTGCTGCCGCCTATGACCACCTTGCTGACCTTGCTCAGCCCGCAGTTATGGCAGAGGTCGGCGACCTCCTCAAGCTTGTCCTTACGCGTGACGATGATTATCTCCTCAACCAAAGGATTATCCTGAAACGCGAGTACCGTTCTCACCAGAACCGGCATAGGGCCGAGCTTCATAAATATCTTGTCCGTGCCCATGCGCTGGGAGCTGCCCGCCGCGACGATGACTGCCGAGCATTTCGGCGTCTCGTCCTTCTTCCTGAAAAGTGCCTTGAGGTTCATTTGCCTCCGTCCTTTCGTTTGAAAGTTTAGCCTTTGAGCTGTCTCTTTCTGTAGAAATTCATCATGCCGTCCTGCAGGTCGTCAAGGTGCATCAGCATCTTGCCAGCGCCGTATGCCGCGCAGGAGACCGCATCGTCCACAACGACGGTCCTTATGCCCGTGCTGCGCTCGATGAGCCTGTCTATACCGTAGATAAGGCTGCCGCCGCCGGACATGATTATGCCGTTTTTATCCAGATCGCCGACGAGCTGGGGCGGCGTTCTCTCAAGCACGGTGTGTATCGCTTCGAGTATGCGGTTCATCGGGTCGACGAACGCTTCGATAAGCTCGGTTGAGCTGACCTGCACGGTCTTGGGCAGACCGTTTGAAAGGTCGCGCCCCTTTATCTCCTCAAAGCCGACGTCAGGGCGGCGGATGACACATCCTATGCTGCGCTTGAGCTCCTCGGCGGTGCTCAGACCGATGAGCAGCTCATACTTCTGCTTTATGAAGCGGACTATCGCCTCATCAAAGCTTGAGCCCGCAACCTTTATCGACTCGCACTCCACGACGCCGCCTGCGGAGACTATCGCGACCTCGGTCGTGCCGCCGCCGATGTCGATTATCATATGGCCGTCGGCTTTGGAGATATCGACGCCCGCGCCCATAGCTGTCGCGACGGCGGTCTCAAGCAGATAAACCTTTCTCGCGCCTGCTTCGATTGCCGCGTCAATGACCGCGCGCTCCTCAACGCCTGTGATGGAGCTCGGCACGCAGGCGAGCACGCAGGGCTTAAAGAGGCTGAAAGAGGTAATGCGGCTGACAAGCTCGCGCAGCATCTGCGCGGTTATCTCATAGTCGGAAATGACACCGGCGTTGATTGGGTGTATGGCGACGATGTTCGCCGGGGTGCGGCCAAGCATCTTCTGCGCGTCCTGCCCTATTTTAAGTATCTTCCCGCTGAACTTGTCCACCGCGACAACGGTCGGCTCTCTTGCCACGACGCCCTTGCCCTGCTCGAACAGCAGCGTGGAGGATGTACCCATATCAACGGCAATGTCTCTCTCAAACAGGTTCATTTGCTTTCTCCTATCCGTTTATTATTCCCGGTGCATCGCGGCTGCCGCGGCGTACACGGCCTTGCATCCAGCCTTGCGCAGCACTCCGGCGCATTCTGCCAGAGTCGAGCCGGTGGTGACTATATCGTCCACCAGCAGCACCGTTTTATTCTCCGCCGCCTCACGGTCACAGCAGGCATAGACGCCTGCCGCGTTCTTCCTTCTCGCCCGCGCGTTTCCGGTGCGGGACTGCGGCGGGTTATCCTTGGTCTTTGCAAGCAGCCTTGCGCACGGTATGCCGAGCTTTCTGCCCAGCGCCGCGGCGATCAACTCTGCCTGATCGTAGCCGCGCTTGCGAAGTCTTCGGCGGCTCAAAGGTACCCATGTGATAATATCGCAGGAAATTTGCGTTTCGTCAATAGATTTTGCAATAAAATCCGCATAAATGTGTCCGTATGCCGTAATCCCGCTGAATTTATAGTGCAGCAGAGACTGTCTCACGCTGCCCTCGTAGTAGAGCGGAGCGACGCACAGCTCCGTGTTTTTCACGCCGCGCATATATTCTGCCTCCGGAACATACGGCAGACTTTTTCTGCACGCGGCGCATACCTCGCCCTCTTCCCGGTTCACAAGCTTTCGGCAGAACGGGCAGCGCGGCGGGTACAGCAGGTCGAGGAGCAGGTCTATAACGCGCATCACTCGACCCCGCACAGCCGGCGAAGCCTCACGCGCAGCGCCGTATAGCGGCGCGACTGCCGGTAGTTGTCTATCATCTGGTAGGCGGTCTGGTCATCGCCGACGATTATGAGCAGCTTCTTTGCCCGCGTCACCGCCGTATAGAGCACGTCGCGCGTCATGAGCATCTTTGAGCCCTGGCCGAGCGCCAGTATAACGGCTCTGTATTCGCTGCCCTGCGCCTTATGTACCGTCACCGCCCACGCGTGCTCAAGCTCAATGAGCGCGTCAAAGCCGTAGCTTGCGGTCTTTCCGTCAAAGCAGACGGTCAGCGTCTCCTCGTCCATGTCGATGGACTTTATTGTGCCGACGTCCCCGTTGAACATCCCGGTGCCTGTCTCCGTACCGTTCTCACTCTTCCAGAGGATATCGTAATTATTCCGTATCTGCATGACCCTGTCTCCCTCGCGGAAAACAGCATCGCCGAACAGCTTCTCCTTCTTCTCTGGCGAACGTGGGTTCAGCACCTCCTGAAGCTTCTTGTTAAGGTTCACCGTGCCCATCTCGCCCTTGCGCGTGGGAGAGAGCACCTGAATATCCTGCGGCGGGATGTTCATCTTCCCCGGCAGGCGCACGGCGCACAGCTCCGTTATCGTCTCAACAGCGCTGCCCGCCTGAAGGCGCTTGAGCCGGAAGAAATCCCCGGAGTTCTCGGCAAGGTCGGGGTGCTCGCCGCGGTTTATCATGTGTGCGTTGCGGATTATCCTGCTGTCCCCCGTCTGGCGGAATATCTCCGTCAGGCGCACCGTCGCCACGACCTGGCTGCGGATGAGCGCAGAGAACACGTTGCCCGGCCCGACTGACGGCAGCTGATCGGCGTCGCCCACCATGATGAGCCGCGCATCCGGCGGCAGCGCGCGCAGCAGCGCGTCCATCAGGCAGATATCCACCATCGAGCACTCGTCAAGTATCACCGCGTCGCAGTCGAGCCTGTCACTCTCATCCTTTGTGAACACAACGCGGTCGTTGTCCTCGTCGAATTTTGCGCCAAGCATACGGTGTACCGTCGCAGCGTCGCGCCCGGTGAGCTCCGTCATGCGCTTTGCCGCGCGCCCCGTCGGTGCGCACAAAAGCGTCTTTATCCCGATCTCGTCAAACATTGCGAGTATCGCGCGGATAGACGTCGTCTTGCCGGTGCCGGGGCCGCCGGTTATGACCAGCAGCTGGTTCTTGAGCGCCAGCTCCAGCGTCTGCCGCTGCATCGGCGCATAGCTTATCCCCTGCTGCGCTTCAAGCTTTTCGAGGAGCTTTGCGATATTCGCCTTGTCCCGGAACGTGCGGCGGCACATACGCGCGAAGTTCTCCGCGGCGTTCGTTTCCGCCTCATACAGCTCCGGCAGGTAGCACGCGCGGCACCCGGCTATCTCCTCGTACTTCATATCGCCCGATTCGATAAGCCCGCCGATGCACTCATCCACATCCTCAGGCTCCACACCTATAAGCTCCGCCGTCGCCGCGGCAAGCTTCTCGCGCGGGATGAAGCAGTGGCCGTTTCCTGTGTTGTGCGCCAGCTCGAAGAGCAGCGCCGCATCGATGCGCTTGCTGCTGCCGCCCTCCATGCCGAGCTCCAGCGCCATCGTATCAGCCTCGGCAAAGGTGCCGCCGATGAGCGCGCTGCACAGCACATAGGGGTTCTCCTTAAGCGTCTCCATGGCCTCTTCGCCGTAGAACCTGTGCATCCGCATCGCGAGCACCGGGCGCAGCCCGAAGGAGCACACGAACTCCATCAGCATCCTGACACCCGCCTGCTGTCTGAAGCTTGCGGATATCTGCTTTGCCTTGGCCGCGCTTATTCCTCTTATCGCCGCGAGCTCGTCGGGCGAGGTGAGCATCACATCAAGCGCCCTGTCGCCGAAGCGGTCGACTATCAGCGCCGCCGTTGCAGGGCCTATGCCCTTTACTGAGCCTCCCGCGAGGAAGTCATATATCGCGCTCGCGCTCGTCGGCAGGATGCGCTGGGCAAACTCAGCCTTGAACTGCCGCCCGTGCACGCTGTGCGTCATCCACTGGCCGCTGACGATCATCGACTCGCCCGCCGCCGCATACGGGAAGCAGCCGACGACGGTCACGTTCTCGCCGCTGCCGTCCCTCAGGCGCAGCACTGTGTAACCGTTTTCTTCGTTTTTGTAAATAACCGCCTCTACGGTTCCGGACAGTTCAAGCAGATCGGTTTCCTGATCCATCGCCATTCCTCGCAGTCCTGATTATTTGTGATTTACTTCTGAATCTGTTTTGCTTTCTCGAGCAGCGGTTTAAGGAATTGCCCGGTATAGCTGCGCTCGCACTCGGCGCACTCCTCCGGTGTTCCCGAGAACACCAGCTCTCCGCCCATGTCGCCGCCCTCTGGGCCGAGGTCGATTATCCTGTCGGCGACCTTGATGACGTCAAGGTTATGCTCGATGACGACGACTGTGTTCCCCGCCTCGACGAATTTGTCCAGAATGTTTATGAGCCGGTGCACATCGGCGATGTGCAGGCCGGTCGTCGGCTCGTCCAGCACATATACGGTCGAGCCGGTGCTGCGCTTTGAAAGCTCAGTTGCAAGCTTCACGCGCTGCGCCTCGCCTCCTGAAAGTGTAGTGCTCGACTGGCCGAGCTTCACATAGCCGAGGCCGACATCGTAGAGCGTCTTTATCTTGTTGAGGATCTTAGGCTGATTTTCAAAGAAGGTGCAGGCTTCCTCAACGGTCATATCCAGTACGTCCGCGATATTCTTGCCCTTATACTTTACCTCTAACGTCTCGCGGTTATAGCGCTTGCCGCCGCAGACGTCGCACGGGACGTACACATCCGGCAGGAAATGCATCTCCACCTTTATGAGACCGTCTCCCGAGCAGGCCTCGCAGCGCCCGCCCTTGACGTTGAAGGAGAAGCGCCCCTGACCGTAGCCGCGCAGCTTCGCGTCCTGCGTCGAAGCAAAAAGGTCGCGTATATCGTTGAACACTCCCGTGTAGGTCGCGGGGTTCGAGCGCGGTGTGCGGCCTATCGGGCTCTGGTCGAGCGCAATGACCTTGTCAACATTCTCCATGCCCTCGATCCCGGCGCACTTGCCGGGGCGCACCTTGACGCGGTTCTTCTCCGCAGCGAGGGATTTATACAGTATCTCATTTATCAGCGAGGACTTGCCGCTGCCGGACACGCCCGTCACAACAACGAGCTCGCCCAGCGGTATCTCAACGTCAATATTCTTGAGGTTATTCTCACACGCTCCGCGGATGATAAGGCTCTTGCCGTTTCCTGCTCTGCGCTTATCCGGTACGGGGATGAACTTTTTTCCGCTCAGATACTGTCCGGTTATCGACTCAGGGCAGGCGCAGATGTCCTCAGCCGTACCCGCTGCGACTATCCTGCCGCCGTTGACGCCCGCTCCGGGGCCGACGTCGACTATCCAGTCCGCCGCGCGCATCGTGTCCTCGTCGTGCTCTACGACGATAAGCGTATTTCCGAGGTCACGCAGCTGCTTGAGCGTAGCCAGAAGCTTCTCATTGTCGCGCTGATGCAGGCCGATGCTCGGTTCGTCGAGGATGTACAGCACGCCCATCAGGCTCGAACCGATCTGCGTCGCAAGCCTTATCCTCTGGCTCTCGCCGCCCGAGAGCGTCGCCGCCGAACGCGACAGCGAGAGATAACCCAGCCCGACGCTGACGAGAAAGCCAAGCCGCGCCTTTATCT
>CAKTIH010000103.1 GCA_934565615.1 uncultured Oscillospiraceae bacterium
ATGTCGTATGGCAGCTCGTCGCGGTGTTCGCCGAGCCATTCTATGCGCTCAACGCAGTCGCGGATGCTGTCGTACTTCATGTACGGTACGACAGGAAACCCCATTGCCTTCATCGCGTCAAGCGTTTGGGCATGGCTCGTGTATATATCGTCGGAGCTGTACTGCATGTTGAAGCAGATTATATCCAGCTTCCGCGAGGCCGCTATCTTCGGGTCGAGCTGACGTATCGAACCGGCTGCGGCGTTGCGCGGGTTGGCAAGGAGCTTTTCGCCATTTATCTCGCGCTGCGCGTTGAGCTCGTTAAATACCGCGCGGGACATGTATACCTCACCGCGGACGATCAGGCGTTCGGGTGCGTTGTCTATCCTGAGAGGGAGTGAGCGGACAGTGCGGAGGTTTTCGGTAACATCCTCGCCGGTAACGCCGTCGCCGCGGGTCGCACCTCGGACGAATACGCCGTTCTCGTACTCAAGAGACATCGACAGCCCGTCGATCTTCGGCTCGACTGTGTAGCTGTGACGGCCTGGAAGCATGCTGTCCATGCGCTCACCGAAGGCGAACAGCTCGTCAACGGAGAAAACGTCCGTCAGGCTCTCCAGCGGGACCTGATGATGCACTGGCTCAAACTTGGAGAGTGCGGGGCCGCCTATGCGCTGGGTCGGCGAATCGGGCGTAATGAGCTCCGGGTGTTCCTTCTCAAGCGCCTTGAGCTGCTGCATGAGCATGTCATACTCATAGTCGGATATCGCGGGTGCGTCGTCCACGTAATAGAGCTTTCCGTAATAGTTCAGCTTGCGGCGCAGCTCGTTTATTTCCTTCTGTACATCCATTGTATTCTCCTACTGCATATTTAGGTATGTGTCCGGTACTTTGCCTACGACTACCGTGTCTGCGATGAGCACCTCGGTCACGACCTGCGCGCTCTCGGTGCCCCACGGGATGAGAATATCTATATCGACAATGACGTTGAGGTTGATCTGGTGCTTTGTCTGGTTTATCCCTGCAGTGACGATGCTGTTGCTGAATTCCACACGTGAGGAGGTCAGCACGATGATCTGCACCGGGACTGACGGGCCGCGGCCCATCAGGAGGCTTATCCCTGTCAGGTTGCCCGCCGGGATCTTTACCGTGAGCGTATGTGTATCTGTCGCCGCGCCGACCACACGGTCGAGTATCTGCGCGGAGAGCGCGTTTATGCGCGCCATGTTGCTGCTGATGGCGGTTATCTCCCCGGATGAGTTCTTCTCGAAGGATACGAAATAATCCCCGTCATAGTCCCCGCTTGCCAGTATATCGGCTATGGCGCTGTTGACCTTGTCGATCACGATATCGCTCGCATCGGATACGGCGATTTGACTTGACAGGGTTTTCAGGAACATGACCGCCCCCGACAGGAACAGACACAACGCCGCCAGCGTGAGCAGCAGCGTCAGATTAAGCGCTTTTTTTGCTGAAGTCGATTCGCTCCCCTGTGTATAGGTGTATTTTGGAGCGGAGCGATGCCGTCGGCGTATATGCATAGGGTCACCTCCCCATGCATTATATGCTTTACTGCCTGTCTAACATGGCACTGACGGCCATCATAATTCCGAGCTTGCCCGATTCATAGGTCAGTCCGCCCTGCATGTATACCGTGTACGGCTCTCTTGCCGGTCCGTCCGCCGACAGCTCAATTGATGATCCTTGGATAAAGGCACCCGCCGCCATGATGACCGGGCAGTCATACCCCGGCATCTCCCACGGCTCCGGTGTTACGTACGAATCCACAGGAGCGCCGGCCTGAATGCCGAGACAGAAGCGTTTCATGTTTTCGACAGAGCCGAGCTTCACCATCTGGATGATATCGGAGCGGGGTTCTTCGGGCGTGGGGCTTGTCGGAATGCCGAGCGCCTCCATCATGGCCGCGCAGAAGCACGCGGTCTTAAGTGCCTGTGCAACGATATGCGGAGCCATGAACAGCCCCTGAAACAGCAGGCGGTTGTTGCCGAGCGTGGAGCCGCACTCCCCGCCGATGCCAGGAGTCGTGAGACGCATCGCGGCGCGCTCGACAAGCTCCTTCTTACCCGCGACGTAGCCGCCGGTCGGAGCAAGGCCGCCGCCAGGGTTCTTTATGAGAGAGCCCGCAATTATGTCTGCGCCGACGTGCGTCGGCTCTTTGATGTCCGTAAACTCGCCGTAGCAGTTATCTACCATGATGTTGATCTCAGGGTCCACCGCTTTGACAGCCTCGCATATACGGCCTATCTCGTCGACCGATAGCGCCTTACGGTTGTCGTAGCCCCTTGAGCGCTGGATCATCACCGCGGTAACGTTCGGCTTTGACGCAGCCTCGGCGATTGCTGCGTAATCCGGCCCGCCGTCTGCGGCAAGGTCGACCTGCGCGTAGTTTATCCCATAGAACTTCAGCGAACCGTGGCAGTCACCGGATATGCCGATAGCGCTGCGCAGGGTATCATAAGGCATCCCGGTCACGGCGACTATGGTATCACCCGGCTTTACGAGGGCGAACATCGCGGCAGTGAGGGCGTGGGTACCGTTCACAAAGCCGATGCGGACAAGTGCAGCTTCCGTGCCGAATATCTCGGCGTATATCTTGTCGAGCGTCTCCCGGCCGAGATCGTCGTAGCCGTAGCCGGTAGTCCCGGCAAAGCACGCCTCGGCGACGCGGTTGTTCTGAAACGCCTCCATCACGCGGCGCGTGTTTGTTTCGGCGACGCGGTCTATCTCCGCAAATCTTCCTGCAAGGCGCTCCTGCGCCTTTGCGGCCATATCGTACACCTCAGGCCGGATGTCTGAAATTTTCATCTGTATCTCCGTTATGTTTTATTTGAGCTCCATGACTATTGATTTGAAATATCTGCCGCGCTCGGCAAAGTTCTTGAATCGGTCAAAGGCCGCGCAGGCCGGGGAGAACAGCACTATGTCCCCTGCTCTTGCCGCTTCCGCCGCCGCTTTGACGGCCTGTTTGAAGTCGTCGATTATCCTGACCTCAAGTCCGCTGCTCTCATAGTAGCGCGAGGCGCGTATCGCGGAGTATATCTTCCCCGCCGTGTCCCCGGTGAGGAACACTTTCTTTGACAGAAGGCACAGCTCATCACCCAGTCCGTCAAACGGAATGTGCTTATCATAGCCCCCGGCGATGACTATCGGCTTGCGCTTCATCGCGTGAAGCCCGGCAGAGGTCCTCGTCGGACTCGTGCCTATCGAGTCGTTTATAAAGGTTATCCCGCGCAGCACGCGCACATGCTCAAGCCTGTGCTCTACCCCGCCGAAGCTGCGCGCGACCGCGGCGCAGACCTCATCGTTCACTAAGCCCTCGACCGCCGAAAAAGCGGCAAGATAGTTGAGCACATTATGTTCGCCCGGCAAGCGGATATCCGAGACCTTCATCACCGCTCTTAAAACGCCGTCATGTATGCGGTAGATAACGCCGTCAAGCGCGGCAGAACCGTCCTCGACCGGATGCTTATCCGAGAAATAGGAGATACGTGCTTTGGAAAAGCCCGCGTAATACTCCGTATGTCCGTCATCCTGGTTGAGAATGAGCCGTGCATCGGGACGCTGGTTTTCAAATATGGCGCGCTTTGCGTCGATGTAATCCTGAAAGTCCTTATGCTTATCAAGATGGTTCGGCGACAGGTTCGTTATCACCGCAACGTCCGGGGAGCATTTCATACTGTGCAGCTGGAAGGAGCTGAGTTCCAGAACGGTGACGTCGCCCGGGCGAATGTCCGGAGTCTCGCAGAGGAGCGGATGGCCGATGTTCCCGCCGAGGTGGACTCTGTACCCGGCAGCCTTGAGGAGTTCAGATATGATCGTCGAGGTCGTCGTCTTGCCATCGCTGCCGGTTATGGCAATCGTTTTGCACGGGCACAGCGACATGAACACCTCCATCTCGGAGGTAACAACAGCTCCGCGCGCCTTTGCCTTTTCAAGGTGCTCGTCAAAGGGCATGAGCCCGGGCGTCCTGAAAATAACGTCCTGATCGAGATGCTCAAGATAATCCTCACCGAGGCAAAGCTCCGCGCCCATAGCCTTGAGCTTCTCGCCCTCCGCGCCCATTTCCTGCATGGTACGTTTATCGCAGGCGGTCACATGGCAGCCGTTATTCAGCAGCAGCTCAATAAGCGGCTCATTGCTGACGCCTATGCCTATGACCGCGATCCTTTTGTCTTTTAGTGTATTTACATATTCCTGAAGAGTCAAATCAATCGCCTCACATTCGCTTGACTATATATATTATAAGACTTTTTGCCAGGTAATACAAGAATTATTGTTGACTTGTGCCGCGAACATGGTAAAATAAGCCCTGCAAGCGGGTCGGACGGCCGCGGGCATAAGGCGAAAGCCTGTGCGTGAGGAAAGTCCGGGCTCCATAGGGCAAGGATAACGGGTAACGCCCGCCAGGGGTAACCCTCGGACAAGTGCAACAGAGATATACCGCCGGTGCTTTCGGCACCGGTAAGGGTGGAAAAGTGAGGTAAGAGCTCACTCATCGCATGGAGACATGTTGATGCTGTAAACTCTATCCGGAGCAACACCGTGGGAGGACATATGACCGGCCCGGTCGTCCTCGGGAGGTGGCTTGATCCTGTCGGCAACGGCAGGACTAGATAGATGGTCGTCCACGACAGAACCCGGCTTACAGACCCGCTTGCGTTATACTATACAATAAGTCCTGAGTCAGCCAGCTTCGGCTTTCTCAGGACTGTTATTTTCTATCATTTCACCGGTGGTCCCGCAAGGCAGAACGGAAGCTCAAGGTGGTTGCCCTCCATGAGCGCCTTATCGCGCAGGAGCACGTCTGCCGGGCCATCTGCCGCAAGCCTGCCGTGGTGCAGCAGGATAACGCGGTCGCAAGTTTCCAGCACCATGTCAAGGTCGTGCGTCGCAATTATCTTTGTGACCGGGAGCTTATTGAGCGTGTTGATAAGCTTGCGCCTGTTCTGCGGGTCAAGCGCGGTAGACGGCTCGTCCATCAGCATGTATTCGGGCTTCATAGCGAGTATCGTCGCGATGGCGGCCATGCGCTTTTCCCCGCCGGATATCTTGTGGTTCTGCCGGTGCTTGAGGTACCCAAGCTCTAACTCGTCAAGGATCTCGTCGACGCTGCGCTCTGCCTCTTCCCTGCTCATGCCGTAATTCATCGGCCCGAAGATCATGTCCTCAAACACGGTAGGCATGAACATCTGGTTGTCGGAGTCCTGCAGGACATAGCCGACGCATTTCCTTATCGCACTGAGGTTCTTGCGGCACATCTCCATTCCGTCGATGCTTATCTTTCCCGCGCAGCTGACTAAGCCGAGCGCGGCTTTCATTACCGTCGACTTGCCTGCGCCGTTTGCGCCGATGAGACCGACGCGCTCACCCTTCGAAATGGTAAACGAGAGGTCTTTCAGCACCGGCTTTTCGCCAGGGTATGCGTAAGTGACATTTTCAAAGCAGATCATTTTCTTTCCCTCATACAAACGCGGAGCCGAGCAGCACCGGAAGATCATACATACGTGCCAGAATGATAAGCACCGCACACACTATCGCGGCAAGCCACGCGCGGGAATTATATCCCCCGTCGTCGGCATAATAAAATTCACCGTGGAAGCCGCGCAGCTCCATGCTCTCATAGAGCATTTCAGCTCTGTCCATGCTGCGCAGGATAAGCTGCCCGAGAAACGAGCCCCACGCCGAAATATGCAGCCCGTGCTGGCCGGGCGCGCGCAGCTCGTAGGCCTCGGTCATTATCGCGACCTCTTCGAGCAGCACGGATATATAGCGAAAGGTCAGCAGCAGCAGCGAAGTCAAAAGCTTTGGGAAATGCAGCCTGCGCAATGCGAAGCAGACCTCCTCAATGGAGGTCGTCGCGATCAGCAGGAACGACGCCATCAGGCAGAACACGCCCTTCATCATCAATGTCAGCATTGAGATAACTCCGCCGCTTATTCCGACGCTCCCTATCTGCACAATGATCGCCTTATCAAAAAGCGGATTGAAAAGCCCCACGGCGCAGACAAGCGGCATGACTATGCGCAGCTTATAAAAACAGGTGCTGATCGGGATCTCGCTTATCTGATAAGCCGCGACCGGGAAAAGCAGCATCATGAGTAGCCCCGTGAAGTCATATTTATTAAATGACACCGTGACTGCGATGTATAAAACAGTGAGAAACAGCTTGGAGAGCGGCGGCATGCGGTGAACGGCAGAGTCCTGCGCGGCAAGCTCATCCATCGCGCGCAGCTCCGCGCACGCGCGTTCAGCCTTATTCATGTTTCCCACCTCCTGTATAATTACGTGCGTGCGCGGCAAGCCCGTATGACGGGCTTGCCGCTTTGCTGATTTTGCCGGTTGAAATTATGCGGTCTTTTTATTCTTGTGTTTTCTGAAATAGCCGCCTATGAGGCATATCAGAACTGCCGCCGCAGCGACCATCACCGAGCCGACAAGGCCGGAAACGGACGTGCCCGCGGGGTTCTCCGCGTCATTGGAGAAAGCGTAGTCAGGGAGGAACGATGTCTTTTCCTGCACTGCCTCGGCTTTCGCCGCGGCGTCGCTCGCGTAACCGTAATCCTCTTCGTCAAGACCGAGGTTCGCGGAGTAACCCGCTTCCTCGTTTCCGAACAGCGACCACTCAAGTCCGTCGGGGTTGGAGCTTGCAAACAGGGAGAACACTCCGCCGACAAGCACTGCCGCTATCGCAAGCACCGCAATGACCGTTTTATAGCTGCGCTTATCAGTGCTGCCCTCTGCAGGGGTATAATCCATCAGGATCTCAGGGCGGCTATTATATATGAATACAAGCACGGCGGCGGTGATAAGCCCTTCAACAAGGCCGATAGCAAGATGTATCGGCTGCATGATCGCGCAGAATACGCCGAAAGGAATATCAGCAATTCCGGAAAGGCTCGTCTCTACAACGACGGAGAACGCGCCGAACTGGAGCGTCACGATGCAGCCGATGACGGAGGCCGCGATGATCTTGAGCCTGCCGGAAGCTTTTTCGCCCTTGCCGGAGAACCAATTGCTGTGCATTATCGGCCTGTAAATAAGGAAATATCCTACAAAGCAGCCATAGAAAGCCATGTTCCATATATTCGCACCGAGCGCCATAAGCCCGCCGTCGGCAAAGAACAGGCATTGTATCGCCAGCACCGCGATCATCGACAGGAACCCTGCCCATGGCCCCAATACCGATGTAAGGAGCATACCGCCGCATATATGGCCGGAGGAGCCGGTGCCGGGAATAGTGTAGTTGATCATCTGACCTGCGAAAACGAGCGCGGACATAACTGCCATCGTGGGTAATTTTTTTGCAGCAAGCTCATGATCAAGCTTCTCTTCCCTGTTCAGCTTAACGATGGAGGCTCCGGCGGTGACGGTTGAAGCCGCGTACATAGTCGCCGCGACTGCCGGGGCGAGCAAAGCGTCTGCCATATGCATAGTGATAGTCTCTCTTTCTCAAAACAATGTCTTCGGGTGACTCCCGATTGCAATTGTTATTTTACTATCAGCCCCATCCTTTTTTAAGCCCCCGTGGGGGATAAAAATATGCACAAAAGCCATGCCTAACTTTTGTGCATATATAATACATTTTCTTGGATTTTGAACAGCCGTGTATGTTCCGTTTTTACAGGCGCTCGTTTTTGTCGCTGCCGCAGGCCGCCGCCTTTACGATCGACGAGAGCGCGAACAGAGCAATGACGTTCGGGATGACCATGAGCTGATTGAACATATCCGCGAGCTCCCAGACGAGGTCATTGGACAGGCAGGAGCCGAGGAAGATAAACACCAGTGCAAGCACGGAATAGACCTTGACCGCCTTTTCTCCGAAGAGGTATTCCACATTGACCTTGCCGAAGAAGTTCCAGCTAAGTATCGTGGAGAACGCGAAGAACAGCAGGCAGACCGCGACGAAGAGCGAGCCGACGCCTTTGCCGAAGCAGTTTGAGA
>CAKTIH010000104.1 GCA_934565615.1 uncultured Oscillospiraceae bacterium
CAACAGCGGCAGCCGTGTCGGCAGCCGCAGTAGCGGCGGTGTCATCGGTCTTGGTGAATACGCCCTCGACGTAGCTGTCGGCAAGCTTCACCATGTCAAACACGGTGAGGTCAGCGGACACAGCCTTCTCGGCGGCGGCAGCGGCCTTGTCAACGTCCTTCTCAGTGCCCTTGCCGTAAGCATAGCAGTCGGCAAGGTAGGCCTGAATGCGGCCGGAGCCGGCGTTTTCGCCGCTGTCGGCCTCGCCGACGGCGATGAACTTGGCGTACATTTCCTTGGCCTTTGCCTCATCTCTCGAGGTGCCGGTGCCGCTTGCGTAGGCATTGCCCAGCAGGTACATGGCTATCGCGTCGCCCTGATCGGCGGCCTTGGTAAACTGGGCCACAGCCTCTTCACTGTCGGCCTCAACGCCGAGACCGAAGTAATAGCTCGTGCCGAGCAGCTCCTGCACTGAAGTGATGCCGCTGGTCTCAAGCGCGTCGAGCTTCTCGAATGCGCCGGTGTAATCGGCCTTGTAGAACAGCTCTTCAGCCTCGGCGGCGAGAGTTTCGGGCGCGGGAGTGGGTTCAGCGGTCGGCTCCGGAGTGGCCACAGGGGCGGCTTCGCCGCAGGCGGCAAGGCTCAGCATCATAGCCAGCAGCAGAACTATTGCAAATGACTTTTTCATTTTATCTTCTCCTTTGTATATTCAGCACATACGGGAAATTGCGTTCCCCTTTATGCGCGCTGGTATTATACTTCATAAGGGACTATATTGCAACAGATTATAAATTACTGTTCTGTTAATAATTCAGGCTCCCGGGTTTCGCCGGGAGCCTGAATTTATTGGTTTGTTTTGTCTTCCGTATTTACCGGATCAGTCCTTGCCCTTCTTGAGCTTAGGCAGAGCGACTGCGACAGCGCCGCCGGAGACTGCCATGAACACGAGCCACAGGCCGATGTTGCTGTTATCGCCGGTTCTCGGGCTGGAGGCCGCCTGTGCGGTGGTCAGGATGCGGAAGTTGCAGCTGGTCCACTCGCCGCTGGTGGTCTTGACATTGAGGGTGTAGGTCTCGCCTGCGGTGCGGGCATTGAGGAACTTCGCCTTGAGGGTGATGTACCTGCCGTTGCCGCTGATGGTGAACTGGTTGCCCTCTTCAAGCCAGCCGTTGCCGGAGCCGACTCTGACGTTCTTCGGGTCGATGGTGTCGGAGCAGACGAACTTGAGATCCTTGCTGCTGTTGATAACGTGCTTGTCGGTATCAACGGCCTTGAGAGACGGGCCGACATAGAACTGGATGGACCTGTTCGGGTTCTGGAACAGCTCATCGTAGTATACGGTCAGGGTGTGCCAGCCGGTGGACAGATCGTTGAGGTAGTTGATGCCGAGGTAGATGAGGCCGGTGCCGCGGTCGACATAGTCCTCACCGGGAACCTTGTAGCCATCGACTGCAATGCCGCCGTTCTTGCCGATGTTGGGCTGGATCCTGAAGCCGAGCTTCTCATCGCCGGAGTACCAGCTGTCGATGCCGCTGATGTAGTCGACCATGTAGTCGTCAATCGTGGGCGGTACCACGGGGCTGCCGCTGCCGCTGATGCGCAGGGCGGAACTGCCGGAGTTCATGCAGACGCGGGTGTTGTTGTTATCCAGCACGTAGAAGAAGTAGTAGCTGCCGTTTGCAAGGGAATCCAGGAAGCTGTTGGTGAAGCGCAGAGTGGTGTAGCTGCCGCTCTGGGTCTCGCTGTAGCTGCCTGCGGGAAGTGCGGTTGCCTTGGAGAAGTCAGCGGAGGTACCGTATCTGTAGCCATAAGCGGAGCCGGTGGACAGAGTGAAGTACACGGCGCTGCCGCTGCTTCTGGTGTAGCTGCTGGTGTTCAGGCTGTAGTAAGGAACAACGTATACTGTAGCGGATGCGGGGTTAGTCTCGCCGCTGAAGTAGAAGTACAGGGTGACGGTCTGAGCCTTGATGCCCTCAACGTAGGTGCTGTAAAGCAGGATCTGGCCGTTCTGGCGGTTGTAGCTGTAGTGAGTGCCCTCGATAAGGGTCTGTGCGCCGGAGGCGGTGTACGCAGTCACGTAGGTGACGTTACCGGCCGGGTTTGCGGTGAAGCGCAGGGTCGGATTGTTGTTGCCGAGCTGGTTGTACTGATATGCTCTGGTGCCGTTATCAAGGGTGATGGTCGCGCTCACGGGTGCGCCCGTCGGAGAGGGTGGCGTGGTCGGAATGCCGGGAGTGGGAGTGGGCACTACGGGAGCCGCGCCCTTGGCCTTGACGATCCACTCGCCTGCGACCTCCTGCTTTGCCTCGTAGCCTTCGGCAACGTAGCCGGAGACATTCTCGCTGCCCCAGGTGCCGCCGGTGACGGTCTTGGGTGCGTTGGTGTTATTTGCAGTGATCTTGTTGACCGTGCCGCCGGAGATATAGAGGTTAGGCTTGCTGTAAACATTAATCTCGCCGATGCTCGCATTGCTGTCGGACATGTAGGTGCTGCCATCGTCAGTGTTGAGGATATCGACCTTGCCGTTAATATAGGCGGCTCCGCCCTTTACTCTGAGCGTTGCGACCTTAGCGTTGCCGCTGACGGTAAGAGTACCGTGGTTTTCGATGGACTGATCGATCCAGCCGTTCATGATGGTCAGCGTGCTGCCGGTGTTGACGGTGATGTTGCCCGCAGTAATCTCCTCGTTGTTAAGGTTGAGGATAATGTTCTTGCTGCCATTGAGCGCTGCATCGCTGAGATTGTTGTCGCCCGTCTGCTTGAGAACATAGACAGTTTCGTTGTTCTTTGCCGCGTCGAATGCAGCCTGAAGAGTCTCATAGTAGCTGCCGTTCAGGGAAGCCTGATATTTGGTGGAGCCAACCGCGACTTCAAATCCAGTGAAGTCACTGAAGCCATATACACTAGCAGTTACAGGTACATCTCCATTAACGACTGTGCCGGGGACACTGAATCCAGCGGGATTATACTTAAAGAAACCGCTGTAAATTGCAATCTGGTTTGAATTCATTCCGGTAAAAATATTTGTTTCGCCGGAGATGACAGTTTCATTGTCAATCTTAACCAGACCGCCGTTCACGGAGAAACGATTTGCCGCATCTATGTAGCCTCCGTCAATCGTAAGGGTTCTGTTGTTGACGCTGATCACGGAATTCATTTCAATAATACCGGCAAGCTTAACATCGGCGTTAACGTTCAGGCCGCCGTTGATCGTCCAGCCATAGACGCAGTTAATATTGACCGCCTTTGAAATGTTAACCGCAGAGGTGCTCTTGATGGGTTTCAGAAACATAAGTGTTTCTCCCGCATTAGCTGCGGCAAGAGCCTCTTCAAGAGAGTCATACTTGACACTTGTGGTGTCATTGAGTACTACAGGATCTGCAGGCGTGGGTGTAGGTGCCTCTTTAGTCGGTTCTGCGGAACCGTCCCCAAGTTCAAGAGTGCTGAGGCTGCCGCTGCTGCCGCCGTCGAGATATGCATCGTCGCCGCCGAACTGGACACCATCGTTCACGGCCGTCGGTGCAGAACTGGAATTATTTCCGCCCAACTCAAGCGCGTATGCGCTGCCGCCGAACAGGCTCATGCACATAGCGACAAGAAGAAGGATGGATAAGAATTTGGTAACCTTTTTCATGTTTTCCGTCTCCTTATATTGCTGTTTTTATTCTCACCAATTTACATTACCTTTGGCCGGATACTTCACGATTTTCCCCCCAGGTCATCGGTGTAGCTATAATGTAACACGATGTTATGTAAAATGCAAGAGTTTTTTTAATGAATTTGCGAATTGTTTTTTCCTAATTGTAACCATTTTGAATTCTCGAAGTGTCAATTTACCGTGTTATGTCAAACAATGATATTATTTATTTGACATTTCCCGTTCTTTGTACAAATTTATCGACCTTCTTTCCGGATGCGCTTAAGGATTCTTAATATCTTTTGTAACCATTTTCGTTACAAATCAGCTTCTCTTCATCCTTGCGCTTATATGACGGCGCGCATCCCGGTTTTGTTCCCGCGCAGGAGAAAAATTTTTTACCCCTGCTCGGCAAGATATATGCTGAGCTTTGACTGAATGAGCTTTGCCGTCTCCTCAGGTGTCTTATCGCCCGCGAGCATCGGCTGCATGCTCTCCGTCACTATTTTATATATGCTGCTGCCGTCGGGAATGCTCACGGTGTCGATCCTGCGGACAAGCTCAAGGAAGTCCGCCGCCTGTTCCGCCGTCATCGCCGCACCGACCGTTTCGCCCCACATGTTCGTATGCTCGCCCTGGAGATCCCGCAGCTGCGCTTCAAGCGCAGGCTTATACATGGATATCCCCCAGCCGTCGCTTTGCGTCAGGATATATTTTGCAAACGCCCAGCAGCCCTCCGGGCACCTCGTCTGCGCGCTTATAGCATAGGTGCGCGTCGGGGCGACAACGAAACTGCCGCAGCCGCCGTCGGGCGTCGGCCAGCCGATATAGCTTATGCGCCGTCCAAAGGTTTTCTCCGCCTCGACAAACGTCTCCGGCATGATCATCCACGTCCCCGACAGGATGAGCCGCCCGTCCGCCATGGCCTGATACACGTCGCCGACGGTGTTCATGTTCTCGGCGGATTCGTTGGGATCGCTGCCGTCGCGTGCGGCGGAGAGAATGCGTACAAACTCCGGTGTGTCAAAGCTGCAGGTCTTGTTCGCCCAGTCTATATTACTGCGGAGATAACCCGATAGTGAGTTGCGTATGAACATATCCGCCGGGCGGTAGCCGAGCATCTGCGCGCCGTCGGGCAGCGCGTCCTGCATGGCAAAGTATTCGTCCCATGTCCAGCCGTACCTGTCGCCCACTGTGTCGGTAAAGCCGTAATAGGTGTCTATCGCAAATTCACCCATGACCCGGTAGAGCCTCCCGTCCCGTTCAAGCGCCTTGAGCAGCCAGAAGTCGTCCCGGCTCAGCTCCGGGTCAGCGTCGATGAGCTGGTAAATATCCATCAGCAGACCGTTTGAGCCGAGCTTATCCGTGCCCATGTCGATGACGTCAAGGCCGAGATAGAGATCGGCGGTGTTCCCGGCGACTATGTCTGTCAGCATCCGGGTATAGGCCGTGGCCGTGTCAAACTCGCCGCCCTCGCTGTAGTCTCTTACCTTTATATAATATTCGTCGCTCTGCATATTGAAGTCCGCGGCGCTCTCCTCCCACGGCGCTGCCATCGTCAGCACGACCTTGGGCTTTACCTCGTCCGGGCTTGCGGGGCTGATGCGCGCAAGGCAGCCGGCGTAGAGACATATAAAGCCGTCGCCGTCCGGGATAATGCTCCGCATGTCGTCTCCACCGCTTATGCCGCACTCCTCCCAGACGAGTATCAGCTCCGTGCCGCCCTCGGGCGACCACCATGAAAGCTCCTCATCCGTCGCGCACAGGAAAGGGTGCTCCGCGTCGCCGGTGTACAGCGTCTGCGTGTTCTGCGGCAGGGCGTACTCCGTCCCGAGCGTCAGAGCCGCGCTGTCTATGGGGTACATGTATCCGCTCTCCCCCTGCTTTGTGCGCAGCCAGAGGTTTCCGTCCCCGCTCTGCTCAAGGCGCAGAGAGTATTGGTCAAAGCGCGCGGCGGAAATGTCTATGCCGCCGAGGCGCTCGCCCTCCTGCGTGTAGACCGCGGCCATGCCTCCTATCGTGTCGCAGACGTACAGAAGCCCGTCTGCGCCGAGGTATATCTCGTCCACGCGGTCGGGGATATCGTAGGCGGCAAGCTCCGTGCCGTCCATGCCGAGCTTCACGATGCGGCTGTCGGAGCGGTACTGGCCGTTCTCGTCGTAGCCCTGCCATTCGCCGTACCACACTCCGTCCGCCGCTGGGGCGTAGGCGTAGACCCACACGTCGCCGATCGGTACGCCGTCCATGCTCATGAGGCTGCTGCCGCTGCTGTATACGGTGTTTCCCTCGCCGCGCTTCATGCTGCTATATGAGCCTTCCCCGTCTGTGATCTCCAGCTTGTAGCATCCGCCGCGGCCTGTCCATTTGCCGCTCTCGTCAACGCTCATCGTCTGCGGCTGGGCGGTCGTCTTGGGCGCAGCAGGCTCCGCGCTCCCGCAGCCTGTCAGCAGCGCCGCGAGCAGCAGCACCGTCAGTATCAGAGATATTGTTTTCTTCATGGCCGTAGTCCTTTCTTTATATAGTAATTTTACCTATTACTATATATAACGTTCTCCCACGCCATTTTGTTTCACCGTTTCCGAAATTTTTTGCGGATGCTTAACACGCCTTGCCTTTGTTCCGTAATTCATATATAATGTAGGTAATACCGACAGGAGGATTTCGGCATGAAAATACTTCTTCTCAGCTGCTCGACCGGTGAGGGGCACAACCACTGCGCGCTTGCCGTCAAGGAGGCGCTGGACGCCGCCGGGCATGAGACGTCCTTTCTTGATATGCTGCACATGTTCGGCGATCCCGGCCCGCTCAGCTTCGATAAGCTCCTCAACCGCATCTCCTCCCGCACGCCAGAGGTGTTCGGCATGATGTACCATGCCGGTGAGATGTACAGCTCGACCGGTGTCACCTCCCCGGTGTACCTCGCAAATCTCCGCCACGCGCGGCAGCTCAGCGCCTTCGTTACCGAGAACGGCTATGACGCCGTCGTCTGCTCCCACCTGTTCCCGATGGAGACGCTGACCTTCCTGCGCCGCCATGAGAGCTTCCCCGTCCGCTGCTACGGCATTCTCTCTGACTATACCTGCATCCCGTTCCTCCCGGAAACGGAGCTTGACGGGTACTTTCTTCCGCATGACGAGGTACGTAAGGCCTGTGTCGACGCCGGTCTGCCGGGCGACAGGCTCTTCACCACCGGCATGCCCGTCGCGCGCAAGTTCTCTTTGCCGCTTGAAAAGCTCGAAGCTCGCGCCATGCTCGGCCTGCCGGAGGATAAAAAGATATATCTCATCATGACCGGCGGCATCGGCTGCGGCGACGCGGTCTCGCTCTGCGATTCTATCCTGCGCGTCCCGGATGATAACTCCCTTCTCTGCGTCCTGCCGGGGCGCAATGAGGAGCTGCGCGCCGCGATAGAATCCGGGTATCAGGGGCGCGGCGTCATGGCCGTGCCGTTTACGGATAAAGTCGCGGTCTATATGCGTGCCGCCGACGTGCTGCTCTCGAAGGCCGGGGGCATTTCCAGCTCCGAGGCCGCCGTGCTCGGCGTCCCGCTCGTACACACTATGGCCATCCCCGGCGTCGAGACTCTCAACGCCGAGTTCTTCGCCGCGCACGGTATGTCATACTTTGCGCGCAGCACCGACGAAGCCGCCCGCTTTGCCGACAGGCTCATCTATGATACCTCCGCCGCCGCGCGCATGCTGCACGCGCAGGACACCTGTCTGCCTAAAGACGGTGCGGAGCGCATCGCCGGTATTATATGCGGCGGGAGTTGTTAAAATCCTTCCGTTGTGCTAATATGTAATTTGATAGAAAGAAACATTGGAGTAATATTATAATGAAAGACAAGCTCAATATCCTCATCGCAAATGACGACGGTATCGACTCCCCCGGCATAGTCCGTCTGGCCGAAGCCGCGGCGCAGTTCGGCAATGTCTGGGTCGCCGCGCCGTCGAGCCAGTGCAGCGGCATGTCCCAGAAGCTCACCATTTTCGGCGAGTTCCCCGTGAGCCGCCCCGCCTTCCCCGTACCGGTCATGGACGCATGGAGCATCGGCGGTACGCCTGCCGACTGCGTGAAGCTCGCGGTCAACTTCCTCATGCCCGTGAAGCCCGATGTCGTTTTCTCCGGCATCAACTTCGGCTACAACACCGGCTTTGACATTGCCTATTCCGGCACTGTCGGCGCAGCGATGGAGGCGCTCATAAACGGCATCCCCGCCATCGCGTTTTCTTCCCAGCATGACGGCAGCAGCGACGTGACGGACA
>CAKTIH010000105.1 GCA_934565615.1 uncultured Oscillospiraceae bacterium
GATTTCAACAGGGACTTTATTGCCTGTATCAGACGCTGTGACAAAATATTGAAGAATCATTGTGCCCACTCCTTTCGCTTCTATTATAACGAAAAAACGACAGACTTTCAAGAAAGAAAAATCTTGAAAATGCTGGGATCGGTGAGAGTAAGAGCTGCCCCGAAGTGCTTTTGTTGGGATGTAGCTGTTCCCAGAACTCTGTTATGGACATGCGCAGAAAACTAAAAAAGCTCCACACCTTTTGGTGTGGAGCTTAGTGGTGGACGATACAAGACTCGAACTTGTGACCTCCCGCACGTCAAGCGGATGCGCTACCAGCTGCGCCAATCGTCCGTATTGATTTTTGAAAGCTTTGTCATTATAGCGCGCATGACAGAATTTGTCAAGCATTTTTTCTCCGGCTTCTCACAAAAAACGCGGCCACGTCCCGAACGTGACCGCAGGTGTTCAGCTCTCCATCTGTTTTCCAAGGAAATTCGCGACTGTCTGCGCAAGCTTGAACTCGACCTCCGAGGCGGGTGGGGAGTTCTTCTCCGTGATGAACAGCACGCAGCCCATCACATCTCCCTCCGAAATGACCGGAGCCGCAACGGAAACGCAGTATTTTTCATCGGCCGCACTCACGGGGGTACTGCTGCCGCCGGTGCTGTGGCGGTAGATGGAACGCCCGGCCATGATCTCGCCCAGCTGCGCGCTGACGGGCTTTTCCAGAAGCTCCTTTTTCGCGCCGCCCGCGATGGCGATGACAGTGTCCCTGTCGCACACGGCGGCGATGCCGTCCGTCGTTTTTCTCAGGCTGTCACATATCTGCGCGGCGAAGTCGCCAAGCTCCCCGATAGGGGAATATTTCTTGAAGATCAATTCTCCGTCCTTATCCGTGAATATCTCCAGCGGGTCACCGTTACTGATGACATTGACATGGTAGACCTTGCCCGTGTGCTTTTCCGAGCACTGGACTATGGTGACGGGTGAGTTATCTGCCATGCCGGGATCAAAATTTGCGGCGTCCTCCGTTTCTGCCGGCAGTGTGCCGCTCTTGAGGATGGAGTCGATATCCGCCTTGAGCTGCACCTCGATGTGGTCCTCGAACACGGTGATGCGTTCGATTATCAGCGTGAGGTCCTGGCGCTCAAGCTTCGGCTTTTGGAGAATATCGTCGAACACCTCCATTGCCGTCTTTGCCGCGCGGTTGACGCGGATGATGGTATTGCGCTTGTCGGCGCTCATATCTATCTGGTTTCTGATGCCCTCAATGCGGCGGGAGAGGTCGCTTTCCATCTCATCGTAGGTCTCCTCAAGCAGCGCCTCCTGCTCCGGGTGCTTCATAATGTCCCGGACGCGCTGGCGCTTCGTGGCCTTCAGTTCCTCCTGAAGATCGTAAAGTACTGCGGTGAGGTTCTGCTCCGCTTTCTCGGTCTCGGCGATGTCCTCAGTCTCGCGCGCAAGGTCAGCGTTCAGGCGGTCGAGCATCTGCGCGGAGTTCTCTTTCACCTTGCGCACATAATCCTTCACCAGCTCGTCAAGCTTATCGACGCGGATGTGGTGGCTCGTGCAGGCCTTGCGCCCGCGCCGGTGGTACTCGCCGCAGCGGTAAGCGTCGCGGATGTCGCGGCGGCTCATGGCGAACATGGGGCTGCCGCAGTCGCCGCAGAAGAGGAAGCCGGAATACACATTGTCGTTTATCTTCACGCCGCGGTAGTGCGAGGTGCTGCGCTCCTCGCGCAGCGCCCGCGCGGTGGCAAAGGTGCGGTAGTCGATGATCTCCTGATGGTGATGCTCAAAGACCTTGTGCTCGCTCGCGTCCTGCTTCACGTCAGCGCCGTTTATCTTGCGGCGCGCGTACTTGCCCTGACGCAGAGTACCGATGTAAAAATCGTTGTCGATGATGCCCTGCACGGTGATGATCGCCCACTCGTTCTTCACCTTGCGCACAGGCGTCTCACCCTCGGCTTCGCGCCGGGTACGCTCTGCCATGCGCGGCGTGGGTATGCCCTCATCGGTGAGGTAGTTTGCGATGCGCTTATAGCCCCAGCCGCTGATGTAGAGCGCGAATATTTTTCGCACTATCTCCGCCTCGGTGGGGACGACCTCAAACTCCTGCTGCTTATTTACGATGTAGCCGTAGGGCGCGGCGCAGATCCAGCGCCCGTCCTCCTGACGGCGCTTCACGACTGAGCGTACCTTGCGGCTCGTGTCCGTGACGGGCATTTCATTCATGAGGAACTGGAACTGTATCTTCACCCAGTCGTCGTCATTCGGGAAATCTATGCCGTCACCGATGGAGATGATGCGCAGACCCGCGTCGCGCAGATCCTCCAACTCCACAAGGCCGCGGCTGTTGCGGCGCGAGAAGCGGGAGAAGTCCTTGACGACGAGGATATCATACTTGTGCGCCATGAGCTTTCTGCGCAGCTCCTGATAGCCCTCGCGCTGCTCGAAGGTGTAGCCCGAGCGGTCGCGATCCTCATAGAAGGTGAGCGTACTATCCGGGAACGTGCGGCGCACATAGTCCTGTATGATGGCTTTCTGGTTCTCGATGGACACATTATCGCGCCCTGCCTCCTCGTCGACCGAGATGCGGCAGTACCCGGCAATGTCAAAGTGCTCTCTCATTTGCTTTCACCCTTGAGATACTTTTCAAATTATTACAATATTATATATATGCAATCACGTATTCACAGATAATATTGTACCACATGCGTTCCCGGAAAGCAATAGAAAAGAATAATTCTGCACTCCACATTATACCTTGAAATGGTTTGCATTTTTGCGAAGATCATGTATAATAAGAAAAAGTGGTATACGTAAAGCGAACCTGTACATATACCTCTCCGTGGACGGGGAGGACCTGATCTTCCAGATCACCGCACTGTTCATCACCGATATAGAGTTTGACTATATCGACCCGAACCCGGCGGGCGATAAGCTTGCGGAGTTCTTCCGGACGGTCGAAAGGAAAAACTGGCTGGACTTTGACGGCGTGACCTTCTCCGAGGGGGACACTATACTGACGCTCTCCACCTGCTGCCGTAAGTACGACGCGACCAACAGCGGCAACCAGCGGCTGGTGGTAATGGCGAAGCTGCTCCCGGCGGGAGCGGAAGCGCAGGAGTTTGGCGTGTCGCTCGCGGCGGACCCCGAGATGCCATAAGCGGAAACATAAAACCGGCGTATACCCAACACGGGTATACGCCGGTTATGCGTCTATATGGTTTTCCTTTTCCTGCGCGGCCTCAAGCTCCGCGATGCGCTTTCGGTTGTAGCAGAGCAGGCCGCTCGTCAAAGAGTATAAGTCCTGACTGCCGGACATGAACACGGCGACGGTGTATTTCTTCTCCGCGTACTCGGCATACAGCGGCTTGAGACGCCGGCGCACGGCGGGGTCGGCTTTCTCCTCGTTCGAGAGCCAGACCTCGACTGTCCCGCGCGCGTCGTTTATGCTTAGCTCCAAGCATGGACCATCTCCTCTCGATAGGTAGTCTTATCATATTTACCGGATCTTAAACCGGACAGGCGAGAGGAGAGATGAAATTCTAAGCTTGTTTATATATCAGTATTCGTATATGCCGCCGCCGATGAACTCGCGTATCATGGCCTCCTTGGGGATGAGGCCCTGGTCAATGACCCCGAAGAGCTGGAGCGCGGGCAGCACCTGGCGCAGCTCGTCAAAGCGCTCGATGCCCTCAGGCACGGACTGGAACAGCTGCGTCGCCGTCTCGTTGAACACGGGCAGCTCGTAGGGCAGCGCCGTGTCGAACTGATAGTCGGCCTTGTTCTTGTACGGGGAGATGTACAGCTTCTCGCCGCGGCGGACGTTTGCCCACATGCTCATCGTCTCGGCAGCGGAGGAGCCGCGGAAGTTATAGTCCCTGACCATGCGCCGCACAAGGCGGAACCATGTGCGCTTAAAGACGACGCGGTCGCCGAAGAGCACATCGCTGCGCGCGGAGATGTAGAGCTTGAAGGCTTCGGGGTGCGCGTTCGTTATCATGTCGTTCAGGGCGTGGATGCCCTCGACGATGACGACCTCGTCCTTCTTGAGCTGGATGGACTTGGAGGGCGTGAGGCTCCTCATGCGCCGGGCAAATTCGTACTTCGGCACGTAGATGCGCTCACCTTTAGAGAGCATGTCAAAGTGCCGGTTCATAAGCTCCATATCGAGGCAGAGCGGGGATTCAAGGTCCAGGTCGCCCTCCGGGGTGCGGGGGCTGCTTTCATCGATGGTCTTGAAATAATCGTCCATACCTATGTAGTGTGTGCCGATGCCGCGGCGGTTGAGTTCCTCGGCGATCTTCATCGAGGTCGTGGTCTTGCTTGAACCGGATGGCCCGGAGAGCAGGACGATGGGGCTTTTATCGCGGTTGCTGATTATCTTATCCGCGGCCTTGGCGACTCGGTCTTTATAGGCCTGGTCGCCCTCCTCAATGAAGCCCTTCGGATCGGCGACGGTTTTGAAGTTGATATCCTCAAGCTGGAACGCCATAACTTTTCCTCCTTATTTGTTATAGAAATCGTTGTAAAACTCGAATATTTTTACTTTTTCGGCGCAGGTATTGCCGATGCTGTTTATGTATTCAAGCGGATATTTCGGAGCCATGATGCGGATATTTCGCCCATCGTCGGGACGGATGAGCTTCGTCGAGCCGCCTCCGCCCATTGCTATTATACTGCACAGCTCCTCCATGATGCAGATATTGTATAGGTTCACCCGGCCATTCTTGGCCCAGCCGACGTTTTCAAAGCCGCCGGACATGAACTTCTGCCGGTAGAGATAGTAGGGCGCATAGCCGGCGGCACTGAGACGCTCACCGGCAAAGTCGAGCATTGCCGCAACCTCATTGGCGCCCGGAATTGGGACCTCCTCAAGAGTGATGCGCGAGCCCTTTTTCAGCGACAGGGTATGGACGGTTATATTTTCCGCGCCCAAAGCGAGCACCTTTTCGACGGTATCGCGGAAGCCCTCGGTGCTGTCACCGGGGAGCCCGGCAATGAGGTCCATGTTCACGTCAAAGCCGCCGGCTTTGCGCACAAGTTCGAGCGCCTGCTCGATATCCGCCGCGGTGTGGCGGCGGCCGATGAGCTCAAGCACACGGTCGCTCATCGTCTGCGGGTTCACGCTGACTCTGTCGACCCCGTGCGCTCTCAGCACACGCAGCTTTTCGGCGCTGATGGTATCGGGACGGCCGGCCTCGACGGTGTACTCGCGCACAGCACTGAGGTCAAATTCATCCTCAAGCACCGTGCACAGCCGGTCGAGCTGCTCCGCGGAGAGCGTCGTCGGTGTGCCGCCGCCCATGTAGACGGACACGACGTGCAGCCCCAAGGCGTTAACTTGTTCGGCGGTCGCAGCGATCTCCTTTTCGAGAGCTTCGAGAAACGGCGGGATGAGCTTCATGCTCTTTTCGACGGACTGGCTCACAAAGCTGCAATACGCGCAGCGGGTGGGGCAGAAGGGGATGCCCACATAAAGGCAAATGTCCTTCGGCGAGAGGGAAGCGGCGGCGCGGAGAGTTTCGCGCGTGGTCGTCATGCAAAGCTGCGCACGGGCAGGGCTGACGTCATATTCCTTGATGAAGCGGCGCAGGGCTTTATCCTCGTCGTGCTCCTCGGCTATCAGAGTGCTGAGCACCTTGCCGGGGCGCACGCCGGTGAGCGCGCCCCACGCTGGGCGCGGACAGCCGGAGCGGAGCGCCGCGCGGTATATCGCGTCCTTTATGAGCCGCTGACACACCCGGTCGGTATGCAGGGCGTCGGTCAATGCGGTGTTCGCACACTGGGCGCGGCCTGTATATGTGCCGCCGTTTATATGCAGGGTGCAGCAGGCGGTAGTCCGCTGCGCGGTATGGCTGAGGCTTGTTTCCAGACGCTCGCCCTCGGGCTTGCCGCCCGGATATTCGGGGCGCTCAGAAGGGAACATCGTCAGCAGCATCTGCTCGACGGCGTATTTATATTCGTGCCCGTGAAGATAAAGCCTCACTGTCTGCCTCCGCTTTTACGCTGGGCACGGCGCTCTCTGATCTTCGCTATCTGGCGGCCGTAATGGCGGCCCTCGGAGAGCTTCGGGTAGGCCATAGCGATACGCTCGGAGATGATGTTGGGCTTTCTGAGCGCTTCGAGCTTCGCTTCAAGCTCGGCCTTTCTCGCACGCAGAGCCTCAAGGCTCTCATCCTCGCGCGCCTTGACCTCGCGGTTTATCTCACTGCGCTTTTCGAGCACGTCCTCAAAGGCTTCCTTGCGGCGCTCGGCAAGCTCGGGGTGCTTTTCATCGAAGGCTTCGCTGCGCTCCTTGCTGTGCTCCACGCCTGCATAGACTTTTTCACCGATAGCGTCGGACACGGCGGTCATGGCTTTTTCAAGCTCGTCGATAGCGCGCAGGCGCTTCGGCAGCTTGAGCATGCTCCAGAGCGTGATGACCGCATCGGCGATGAGCGCAGCTGTGAAGAATACCATGAGCCAGAGACTGAGCTTTTCGGGAATGGCGCAGATGAGCTTAAAGATCATCGGATGAATAACATCGACGACGAGCACGCAGGCCGCGCCCCAGACGAGAGAGAACTCAAGGCAGATATAGCCCTTGATGTTGAAGGGATTCTCGGAATAGTCCCACCACTTGTCATGGAAGAACTGCTCCATGATAAAGCCGATGAAGAACTCCAGCGCCGAGGTGAGCACCATGCTGCCGAAAAACAGCAGCGCGAGATTATCCTTGACGGGCTCGAGCACCAGCAGCACTATCAGCACGCCGAAGCCGTAGATCGGGCAGACGGGGCCGTTGAGAAAGCCGCGGTTGACAAAGATGCCGCGGCGCACCGCCGCAAAGGCGACCTCGCAGCACCAGCCGAGAAACGAATATACAAGAACTATCCATATCATCTGACCAAAGCTGTAACCAATATCCATAACGAACCTCCGGTATGATAAGCTGTCGGTATTTGTCGACAGCTCATTATATCAGGCTTTTGCGGTAAACACAATCGTCAAAAAGCGGGCATTGTTCATGAAAAAATTTTTGAAAAAACCATTGGAAAAATTTCCGAAAATGTTGTATTATAGGTATGTAATATATGATAGGGGTAGATTTACGATGTATTCGGTCGGAGAAAAGATAGTTTACGGAGAGAACGGCGTCTGTACGGTCATTAAAATTGCCCCGCTGGAGATAAGCGGAGCGCCGAAGGACAAGCTTTATTATTATCTTGCGCCGCTTATCGGCACAGGGGTGTACTATTCGCCGGTGGATTCCGGGGCATTCATGCGCCCTGTCATCAGCCGCGAGGAGGCCGAGGCGCTCATCGACGCGATACCCGGTATCGCGCCCGCCGTATGCAACGACAGCCGCTTCAACCATGTCGACGCCTTTTATAAGGAGCTTTTCAAGCAGCACAGCTGCGAGGCGCTGGTGGCCATCGTCAAGGGACTGCACGGGAGACTGGCCGAGCGCAAGACCAAGAGCAGCCGCGCCGAGTCCACGATGAAGCGCGCGAAGGACATCCTCCACGGAGAGCTTTCGACCGCACTGGGCATTGAGCTTACCGAGGTCGAGGAGTACATCGCGCAGAGGATAGGGACTAACTGAGTAAGCGCCAGCAGGCATGTATTTAACTGTATAATAGAACGAGGAGATTTATCCCCTCAGGCGCTTACGCGCCAGCTGGCAGAAAGTCAAGCAAGTGCAACACCTAAATTATGGAACACTTCGGCAGGTGAGCGCCAGCCGAGGCATTTTCT
>CAKTIH010000106.1 GCA_934565615.1 uncultured Oscillospiraceae bacterium
GATATACCCCCTGCACCTTGCGGTGCTCGGGATGCTCGTCCTGATCTGCGCAGTTACATAAAAAATAAAGAAACAGATAAGCGAAAGGAACCCTCTCCCGCATGCATTTCACAGACAAATTGCAGCCGCGCTACAGCGATTATGACAGATATGACAGGCTATATCCGGAATCCATATTGAAGCTTTTTGAGACGGTGGCCGCGCACCATATGAACAGCGTCGGCGACAGCGTGACCAAAGACGGCATTGCGTGGCTGATAACCGACTGGCATCTTGAGATAATGCGCTACCCCGAAAGGGAGGAAGAGCTGAGCGCCGCAACGTGGATCCGCCGCTCGGACAAGCCATATACGATGGACAGGCAGTTCATCATGACGGTCGGGGACGAGCAGGTCATCCGCGCGAGCCTTACTTTTACCCTGTACGATATGCGCAGTAAGCGTCTTGTGCGCATATCCGATGAACTTTTCGACACGTATTCTCCGGAATCGGAGGGCGTATTTGAAGTCAAGCCGCCGCGCCTGCACGAACCGGAGGAGTGCATCTGCGAGCTGCCGCTCACTATCCGCCGCGCCGATCTCGACTTCAACGACCATGTACATAATACTCACTACCTCGGCTACGCTCTCGAAGCGCTGCCCGACGGGGCCTACGGGAACGGGGAATTTTCCTCGATCCGCGTTATATACCATGCGCCCCTAAAGCTTGACACCGAGGCCGTTATCCGCGTGAGCGAAATTGACGGCGGCTATCTCTGCTCCATACGCAGCCGCGACACGCTCCATACGCTCATTGAGTTGAAAAACAAATAAGAAGTAAGAAAATAAAATTTATATAAAACTGAAAGGTGGCACAGCATGCTTAAAATTCTTGTATGCGTCAAGCAGGTCCCGGACGTTGACCAGATGCGCATGGACCCCGAAACGGGCAACCTCATCCGCGCCGGTGTACCCGCTATACTCAACCCTCTGGACGCAAACGCTCTTTCCGCGGCGGTAAAGGTCAAGGAGACCTACGGCGCGGAGATCACGCTTATCACTATGGGGCCTCCCGCCGCGGAAACGGTGCTGCGTGAATGCCTCGCTGTCGGCGCCGACAAGGCGATCCTCGTTACCGACCGCGCCTTCGGCAACGCCGATACCCTTGCGACGAGCTATTCCATCGTCTCCGCCGCGAACACCGCGGGTAAGTTCGACCTGATCTTCTGCGGCAAAGAGACTCTTGACGGTGCGACCGGCCAGATGGGTAGCCAGCTTGCCGAGCGCTTTGACGCGGCACAGATAACCAGCGCCTCCCTTATAAAGGATATCGATCTTGAAAACAAAAAGCTCACCGTTGAGCGCGAGCTTGAAGAAGGGACGGAGACTCTTGAGGTCACCATGCCCTGCCTCTTCACCATGGAAAAGAAGAACTATCCTCTCCGCCTTCCCAGTCTCAAGAACTGGATGGCCTCCAAGAAGGCCGTCATAACGACGCTCACCTCCAAGGACATACCCGGTCTTGACCTTGACCGCATCGGCGACCCCGGCTCTCCCACAAAGGTGCCGCGCATGTTCCCGCCGGTCATGCCGGAGCCCGGCGTCATGCTCGATGAGGGCAGCACGGAAGCGACCATCACAAAGCTCATTTCGCTTATCAAGGACTGAGAGGGGGAGCAGCTATGGATAAGAAGAACTTCAAGAACATGTGGGTATACATAGAGCATGACGGCAAGCAGGTCCACCCCGTCGCGCTCGAGCTGTGCTGCGAAACGCGCAGGCTGTGCGATGAATCCGGTGATAAGCTCATCGCCGTTATTGCCGGTACCCTCCCCGAGAGCGAGATCGATAAGATCAAGGACTGCGGTATAGACGGCGTCATCTACGTCTCCGGCACCGGCTACGACAGATACAATACCGAAGCCTACACTAACCTCTTCACCGTTCTCTGCCGCAAGTATAACCCATCTGCCGTCTTTGTCGGCGGCACGACCAACGGGCGCGACTTTGCCCCGCGCTTTGCAGCCCGCCTTGAGACCGGCTGCACCAGCGACGCGACCGAGCTCATCTATAACGCCGAGACTACCGACATTGAGTTTGTCGAGCCCGCCGCCGGCGGCAAGATCATGGCCGTCATAACCATTCCCGTGCTCCGCCCGCAGGTCGGCACGATACGCCCCGGCACCTTCAAGTATGCCCCCACCGGCAGAAAGGCCGAGATAGAGGAGATACACGAAGAGGTCTCCTTCCCCGTGAGCGAGATACGCACAAAGTTCCTCGGCTTCACTGCGGACTCCTTCGACCCCGAGCTCGACATCGCAAACTGCGAGACTATCGTCTGCGTCGGCGCGGGCATGAAGAACGAGAGCCTGCCGAAGTACCGCGAGCTTGCGGCGCTGCTCGGCGGCAAGATCGCATGCACCCGTCCGATCGTTGACCGTGAGCTTCTGCCCTATAAGCTTCAGGTCGGCCAGTCCGGTGTCATGATAAAGCCCAAGCTCTATATCGGCTTCGGTATCTCGGGCGCGGTGAACCACGTCACCGGCGTCGACGCGGGTAAGTTCATCGCCGTCAATAAGGACCCCCACGCCCCCATCTTCAACTACTGCGACTACGGCATAGTCGGAGACATGGACGAGGTCTGCGACGAGATGATCCGCCAGCTCAAGAAGTAAAATAATAAACGCAAAAAAACCGGGACAACACTCATTACATTGGGCGTTGTCCCGGTTTTACGTTGTATCAGAGCTGCCCGAGTAAGGCGGCGATGGCGCTGTCAGAGGCTCCGTTCAGCATCTTTCCGGACTTCCAAATGACAGCGGGGTACTTTGCTTTCAGCTCCTTCTCGGCCTTTGCCACGGTGCTCCCGCCGGAGGTGGCAAAGCAGACGGCAGTCTTACCGGAGAGGTCGCAGGCATCAAGAAACGTCTCTATGATGCGCGGCGCGGTGTACCACCAGATCGGAAAGCCGATGAACACGGTGTCATACCCGCTCATGTCCTGCGGTAGCGCGGCGATCTCCGGACGGGAAGCAGGGTCGTTCATCTCTACGCTGCTGCGGCTGTGCTTATCCATCCAGTTGAGGTCGGCGCGGGTATAGGGGACGGTGGGTCTTATTTCAAAGATATCCGCTCCCGCCGATTTGGCGAGTTTCTCCGCGGCATTTTTCGTGACGCCGCTCGCGGAAAAATAGACGACTAATTTGTTGCTCATTTAAGTTTCCTCCTGTTGTTTATATTAAGGCTTTGCAGCCATTGGGCAAGCTATGCCTTGTACATTTCCCACATACGCGGCTCGTATTTTTTGTACATATACACCGCAAGTGAGAAAGCCAGCAGGTCGGAGACGCTCTGGCTTATCTGCACGCCGAGCAGCCCGAGCGGCAGCGGCAGCAGCATGACCGCGGGGATGAAGAACAGGCCCTGCCGTGCGGCGGCGAGGAGACTTGCAGGGCTGGTATAGCCGCAGGTCTGGAACATCATGTTGTTCATTATCACCCAGCCGACGAGCGGGAGCGTCACGCACTGGCAGCGCAGGGCGAAGGAGCCGATGGCGATGACCTCGGCGTCACCCTGACGGAACAGGGCGATGAGCCTTTCAGAGAACGCGAAGCCCAATGCCGCCGTCACCAGCAGGACGACCGACGCGACCTTGACGCCGAACCAGAACGCCTTTTCGACGCGCTCACGCTTGCCCGCACCGTAGTTGAAGCCGCAGACCGGCTGGAAGCCCTGCCCGAAGCCTATCACCGCCGAGCCCGCAAACTGGCTTATGCGCCCGACGATCGACATTGCCGCGATAGCCGCGTCCCCGTAGGGCCCGGCGGCGCGGTTGAGCATCATGACCGAGAGACTCGCAAGCCCCTGCCGCACAAGCGAGGGCAGCCCGCCGCCGAAAATCTGCCCGATAACGGACGGCATGCAGCGCACGTATCTGAACTTGAGCGGCACACAGCCCGCGCGTTTCAGCGCCCAGAGCAGTATCACAAAGCTCACAAGCTGGCTGAGCGCGGTAGCCGCCGCCGCACCCGCAACGCCCATGCTAAAGGTGAAGATGAACAGCGGATCGAGCGCGACGTTCAGCACCGCGCCCGAGGTGATGCCGATCATGCCGAAGTTCGCGTTGCCTTGGAGACGGAGCTGATTATTGAGCACGAGCGCCGCCGTCATATACGGTGCGGCAAAAAGTATATACCGCATGTATTCTTTGGCATATGGCAGTATCGTCGCCGTCGAGCCGAGGAGCCGCGCGAGAGGTTCGATGAGCAGCTGACCGAGGACGCATATTATAAGCCCCGTGCCGATGGCTCCCGCAAAGCCGCAGGCGGCCAGCTTCTCCGCGTCCTCCACATCTCCAGCTCCGAGGTGCCGGGAGATGGAATTGCCCGAGCCGTGCCCGAAGAAAAAGCCCGTCGCTTGAATGATCGCCATCAGCGGCAGCGCGACGCCCACCGCGCCCGTCGCGGCGTTGGAGCCGAGCTTGCCGACAAAGTAGGTATCGGCCATGTTATACAGCGCCGTTATGAGCATGCTTATTATCGTCGGCACGGCCATGCGGCAAATAAGCCCCTCGACCGGGGCCGTGAGCATCATCTTCTGTTTTTCCGTCTGCGTCATCTGAACGTACTCTTTCTCTTTTTTATAAATATTTTAGCACATAAGTATGTGTCCGCGCAAGCAAAAGACCTTTTGACACCGGAGCACGGCAGTGATATTATTAAGTCAATCTTATCGTAAAGAAAAGAGGGATAACATATGGGTATTCTTTCGCTGCTCAACAGCGCTCCGATGTATGCCATCTGCGGTGGGATAATCGCCTTTGTCGCCGCCGTGTGCATCGTGTTCATGGTCCGCGCCTACCGCGCCGGTATCGCCATGGGGATGGACCCGGTGAAGCTCAAGCGCGCGATCACCTCCAGCGCCACGTTTTCCGTCCTGCCGAGCGTCGGCATCCTCCTGGGCGTCATCGCGCTCTCCGGAAGCCTCGGCACACCGTGGCCGTGGCTGCGCCTGTCCGTCATCGGCGCGCTGCATTATGAGACGCAGGTCGCGCAGGCAGCGGCAGAGGCCGTCGGAATCGGCGGGCTCTCCGCGGCGGACATGACCGCGCAGGCATTTTCCACCATTGCGCTCCTGATGAGCGTGTGCATCATGTGGGGCATGGTTCTGTCGGTGTTCTTCAATAAGCGCTATCTCGGCCGTCTCGGCGGCGGCAAAAAGGCAGGTACAGGCGGCGCGGGCTTCGGCGATATCGCCATGACCGCGATGTTCATCGGCCTTGTCTCGGCGTACATAGGCAGCTATATCGGCACCATTGTTTCGGGAAACGGCCTGTTTACCTTTACCGGCAACGTCATGCCGCTCATCGTCGCGGTTGTCTCGGGCGCTGTGATGGCGCTGTTCGTGTACCTTGCGGAAAAGAAAAAGCAGGGCTGGGTCGACAGCTTCTCCGTTGCCGGCAGCATGCTTATCGGCATGGCGGCTGCCGTGCTCATAAAGCTTTAAGGAGGTGCGGATATGGATAAAAATTACTTTGAGCGCTACAATTCCCGCACACATACCATCGGGCGCATAAGCTCGGTTATCGTTCTCATAATGCTTGTCGGCGCGCCGTTTCTCATCGGCGCGTACCTCGGCGCAATGCCCGACCTCGGCGCAGCGGCCAAGGCCTTTATCTCCGTCGGCCTTGTGTGGACGGTGAGCAGCGTTGTGGAGTTCCTCGTCTACACGCCGATGCTCGGCGCGGGCGGCGGCTACCTCGCGTTCATTACAGGCAACCTCATAAATATGAAGATACCCTGCGCCGTCAACGCGCGCGATATCGTCGGCGCAAAGACCGGCACGCCGGAGAATGAGATCATCTCCACGCTCTCGATCGCGACATCCTCGCTCGTGACGATAGTCGTGCTCGCGCTCGGCGTGCTGCTGCTCGTGCCGCTCCAGCCGGTGCTCCAGAGCCCGGCGCTTCAGCCCGCGTTTGAAAACGTCGTCCCCGCACTCTTCGGCGCGATGGCGTATAAGTATTTCCGCGGCAACATGAAGATCGCGGCGGCACCGCTGTTTATCATGAGCATGCTGTTTGTGTTCGTTCCGTCGCTTACCGCGTCGACGAGCTTCATGATAATCCCATCCGGTGCTATGGCCATCGGCATCGCGTACCTGCTCTATAAGAAGGGGGCGAAGGCATGAAATATCTCCTGCTGATCCCGGCGCTGCTGGTGCTGCTTTTGCTCATCGCCCTTGTGCGCACGCTGCTCATGCCCAATAAGCGCTCGGACTATGCCGCCCCGGAGGCGGACGATAAGGCGATGCTCCTTGCGCAGAAGCTTTCGAAAATGATTCAGTACGACACGACTTCGCACGCGAATGTGCACGAGGAAGAGAAGTTCCTCGGCTTTCATAAGGTGCTCGAAGAGCTGTTCCCGCTGGTACATGAAAAGCTTGAGCGCACCGTTATCGACGGCAATCTCCTGTATTACTGGAAGGGCAGGAGCAGCGAAAAGCCCATCCTCCTTATGAGCCATCAGGACGTCGTCCCCGCCGAGGGCGAGTGGCTGCACGAGCCGTTCTCCGGCGACATTGCCGACGGCAAGGTCTGGGGGCGCGGTGCGTCCGACACCAAGTGCTCGGTCATGGCCTTCTTCGAGGCGGTAGAGGAGCTGCTGCGCGAGGGCTATACCCCCGAGTGCGATGTGTACCTTGCCTCCTCCTGCACCGAGGAGTGGGCGGGCGACGGCGCGCCGAAGATCGTCGAGGAGCTCAAGCGCCGCGGCGTTGAGTTGTTTATCGTCTGCGACGAGGGCGGCGGAATAATCGCTGAGCCCATCGGCGGCATAAAGGGGAACTTCGCCATGGTCGGCGTGTTCGAGAAGGGCAAGGCCGATGTGAAGTTCACCGCGCGCTCCACCGGCGGGCATGCCAGCGCCCCGGCGAAGAACACGCCAATCGCGCGCCTTGCCGCGTTCGTGAACGAGGTCGAGACGCACACACCGTTTAAGAGAAAGTTCCTGCCCGAGGTGAGTGCAATGTTTGCGCGCCTTGCGCCCTATGCACCGTTCGGCCTCAAGCTCGTCATGGGGAACCTCTGGCTCTTCGCCCCGATAATGAAGCCCGTCCTCGGCAAGATAAGCGCGCAGGCCGGCGCGATGCTCCAGACGACGATCGCTTTCACCATGCAGTCCGGGTCAGACGCGTATAACGTCCTCCCGCAGGAAGCGACGCTCGGCGCGAACATGCGCTTCATTCCGCATCAGGGCGAAAAGGAGAGCCTTGAGATTATCAAAGCCCTTGCCGCAAAGCACGGCCTTGAGACGGAGATCGTCCACTCCAACGACTATACCGAGCCTGTCGACATAAACGGCGAGGCTTTCAAGCTCGTCGAAAAGGTCATCGGCGAGACCTTCCCCGGTCTGCCCGTCAGCCCCTATGTCATGACCGGCGCGACCGACGCGCAGTTCTATCAGCCGATATGCCCGAGCTGCATTCGCTTTGCTCCCGTTATATACGGCCCAGAGCAGATGAAGGGCATGCACGGCCTGAACGAGAACATCGAATACAACTGCCTGCCCGGCGCGGTGAGCTTCTATCAGAACCTCATCAAAGCGCAGGAAAGGTAAAACATTCGGTTCTATGTCAATAGTTGGGGTAGAGCTTAGCAAAAAATAGCAGTAGAGGCGTGGGCGGCGTGGTGCCCACGC
>CAKTIH010000107.1 GCA_934565615.1 uncultured Oscillospiraceae bacterium
CCATCACCCTGCACAATATCCCCGAGGGAATGGCGGTCGGGCTCGCTTTCACGCTCTCCGGCGGGTCGGACGGCCTGACCGCTGCCGCGGCGCTCGCGCTCGGCATCGGCGTGCAGAACATCCCGGAGGGCGCGGCGGTGTCCCTCCCGCTGCGCAGGATGGGCATGAGCCGGGGCAGGGCATTCTCAATGGGCGTGCTCTCCGGCGCGGTCGAGCCGCTGTTCGGCATGCTCGCTGTTATTGCCGTTTCGGGCATCAGCCGGATAATGCCGTGGCTGCTCGGCTTCTCGGCGGGCGCGATGCTCTATGTTGTCGTATGCGAGCTTATCCCGGCGGCGGACGACCGCAGGGGACTGTTCTGGTACGTCGCGGGCTTCCTGCTGATGATGATATTGGATGTGGCTCTCGGATGAAAACAGCCGGTGTGTAAGGATGCGCGCCGGCTGTTTTTACGGTATTGCACTGCACGGCTATACAAAAATCGCCAAATGCAAAGTTGTCAGAAAAATAACTAAAATATATGCAAACTGCCAAAGAAATAACATGATTGTTACAAAAATGTCTTGAATTTTTGGCACAAAAAACGGAAAAAGCGTAGACATTGCACGATAGGATGTGATAGAATGACCGAGTAAAATCATGACTACGCAAAAAATAACGAGGTGAAGCTAATGTCCTATAAGTTCAAAGGCGGTGTGCACCCCAATTACATGAAGGCTCCGGAGATCCCGGTGACCGTTATCGCACCGCCCGCACAGGTAGTCATTCCAATGATACAGCACATAGGCGCACCCTGCAAGCCGCTGGTCCAGGTGGGCGATTATGTGAAGATGTATCAGAAGATCGGTGAGAATCCCGCTCCGGTCTCCGCGCCCGTTCATGCATCCGTCTCCGGCAAGGTAGTGGCTGTAGAGCCGAGACCCCATCCGCTGGGCGACATGATCATGTCCGTGGTCATCGAGAACGATTTTCAGGATACTCCCGAGCTGATGGAGCCCCTCACCGAGGAGCAGATGAAGGATCCAGAGGCGATACTCGAGCGCATCCGCGAGGCGGGCGTCGTCGGCATGGGCGGCGCTATGTTCCCGACTGCCGTCAAGATCCGCGGCGGTATCGGCAAGGTCGATACCCTTATCATCAACGGCGCAGAGTGCGAGCCGTATCTTAACGGCGACCATCTGACCATGCTCAATTTCCCGGAGCAGCTGCTGCGCGGTATTGAGCTTGTGCGTATTGCCAGCTGCGTAGACAAGGCATACTACGGCATCGAGAAGAACAAGCAGGACGCTATCGATCTTCTCAACTCCAAGAACCCCGCTCAGTACGGCATCGAGATCGTCCCCGAGGATGTCAAGTACCCTCAGGGCGGCGAGAAGATGCAGGTCAAGGCCGTCACCAACAGAGAGGTCAAGCCCGGCGGGCTGCCCTCCGGCGTCGGCTGCAACGTCGTCAGCACCCGCACGGCCTATGCCGTGTATCAGGCCTGCTGCGAAGGCAAGAGCGTTATTGAGCGTATCGTTACATACGGCGGCAGCGCCCTCAAGGCTCCGGTCAACGGCCTGACCCGCGTCGGCACTCCGTTCAGCCACATTGCAGAGCAGTGCGGCGGCTTCGTAAAGACCCCGCGCAAGATCGTCCTCGGCGGCCCGATGATGGGCATCTGCGCCACCAGCTTTGATGCGCCCACCGTTAAGGGCACGGCCGGCGTGCTGTTCTTCACCGAGGAAGAGGACAGGCATGTGGAAAATCCCACCTGCATCCGCTGCGGCAAGTGCATCTCCGTCTGCCCGATGAACCTCGAGCCGGTGTTCATGTACATGTATTACAGCAAGCGCGACTTTGAGAATATGGAAAAGTACCATATCCTTGACTGCTTCGAGTGCGGCAGCTGTGCATTCAACTGCCCCGCAAGAATGCCTCTGACCCATGCATTCAAGACCGCAAAGCTGATGTTCCGTGCCAAGGCCGATAAGGAAAAGGCCAAGGCCGCGGCTGAGGCTGCTGCAAAGGAGGCAAAATAATGAACGATAAGAAAGAAAAGATCGTCCTTGACGTAGCGTATCAGCCGCAGGTCAGAACCGGCGCCGATACCAGACGCATCATGATAGACGTCATCATCGCGCTTATGCCCGCGCTGATCGTTGCGATCATCCAGTTCGGCTGGTATCCGATAGCCGTTTGCATCGTCTCCATGGCTTCCGCTGTGTTCTTCGAGTGGGCTTACCGCAAGCTCATGAAGAAGACCTGCACCATCGGCGACTGCTCCGCGGCGCTCACCGGCCTTCTCATGGCGCTCACGATGCCGGCAAGCTCTCCGCTGTGGCTGCCCATCATCGGCACCTTCTTCTCCATAGTTGTTGTCAAGCAGCTCTACGGCGGCATCGGCAAGAATTTCCTGAACCCGGCTCTCGCGGGCCGCGCGTTCCTCATCGCGTCCTACGCCAACCACATGACCACATGGATCGTCCCCAACAGCCTCAAGGGCGTTGTTGACGGCACCACGATGGCCACCCCGATGACCTATCTCTACGGCGGCGAGGCAATGCCTGCATATCTGAATCTCAAGAATATGCTCCTCGGCAACATGCCCGGCTGCATCGGTGAGATAAGCGCGATTGCGCTTCTTATAGGCGTGGTGTACCTGTTTATCCGCAAGGTCATCACCTGGCGCATCCCCACCGCGTTCATCGGCACCGTCGTCGTGCTGACCTTCATCTTCGGCCACGAGGGCTACTCCCGTGCCGACTGGGTCATGTATAACGTCTTCAGCGGCAGTTGGCTGCTCGGCGCGTTCTTCATGGCAAACGACTATGCCACCAGCCCCGTCACCATGCCCGGCCAGCTGCTCTACGGTTTCGGCTGCGGCGCTCTGACCGTGCTCATCCGCTACTTCGGCAGCTATCCCGAAGGCGTATCCTATGGTATACTTATCATGAACCTCTGCACATGGGCGATCGATAAGGCATTCTGCCGTCCGCAGTTCGGTGTCACCAAGGAAGACCTTGCCGCCGCGAAGGCCGCAAAGAAAGCGGAAAAGGAGGGCGCATAATGAATAAGATAGTTAAGCTCACCGTAGTTCTGTTCCTTGTCTGCGCGATCGTCGCGGGCATTCTCGGCGGAGTTAACCTTATCACCAAGGATAAGATTGCCGAGCAGGACCGCATTAAGACCGCTAAGGCCTACTCCGCAGTCCTCGAAGCGTCTGATTATACGGACGTAGATTACGACCAGGCCACCTTCACGACCATTGACAGAATAGTCAAGGCCGACGATAAGGGCTATGTCGTCACGACCACCTTCTCCGGCGCACAGGGCAGCATCACGATGGCTGTCGGCGTCGATAACGACATGAAGTGCACCGGCATTTCCATCATCTCCCACGCAGAGACCTCCGGCCTCGGCGCAAAGGCAGCAGCCGCCAGCGAATACGGCGATTGGTGGCGCGGCCAGTTCGTCGGCACGGGCGATGACGTCAGTCTCACCAAGTACGGCGGAACCATAGACTCCATCACCGCGGCGACCATCACCTCCAATGCTGTTGCAGGCGCGGTCGCAGAGTCTATAAAAGCTGTGGAATCACTGGGTTAAGGAGGCACTGAATGAATATCAAGAAACAGTTTAGAGAAGGCCTCATTACCAATAACCCCGTCCTTGTCCAGCAGATAGGCATGTGCGCCACGATGGCGATCACGACCTCTCTCTTCAACGGCGTGGGTATGGGTCTGTCCGTTCTCATCATCCTGACCTGCTGCAATGTCGTTATCTCGGCAATGCGCAAGATCATCCCCGACGAGATCCGTCTGGCGATATTCGTCGTCGTTATCGCGGGCTTTGTTACGATAGTCGACCTGCTGCTGCAGGCTTTCGTCCCGGCGCTGAGCTCCGCTCTCGGCGTGTTCATCCCGCTGATAGTCGTTAACTGCATCATCATCGGCCGCGCAGAAGCTTTCTGTCAGAAGATGCCTGTGGGCCCGTCCTTCTTCGACGGTATCTTCCAGGGCTTCGGCTACACGGTCGTGCTTATCATCATGTGCGTTGTGCGTGAGTTCCTCGGCTCCGGCCGTTTCGGCGGCGGTCTTATCGACATCGCAAACGGCTTCCGCCTCACTCTCGACGGCACCGGCGCAGGCATCCAGCTCTTCGCAGAGGATCTCGGCGCTACCATTCTGATCATGCCCTTCGGCGGATTCCTCACCCTTGGTGTCCTGATCGCCGTCATGCAGTATGCGCTCAAGAAATCCGCAAAGAAAAAACAGCTTGCTGAAGAAGCTGCAAAGGAGGATGAAGAATAATGCTTACCAATATTATTTCAATCTCCCTTGGTGCGATCCTGATAAACAACTTTATCTTCTCGCAGTTCCTTGGCTGCTGCCCCTTCCTCGGCTGCTCCAATAAGGTTGACACCGCCGTCGGTATGGGTCTTGCCGTTACCTTCGTCATGGGGCTTGCCTCGGCGATCTGCTGGGTCATCGACCAGTTCGTGCTCGTCCCGCTGGGACTCGCGTTCCTCCAGACGCTGACCTTTATTCTGGTCATCGCCGCTCTGGTGCAGTTCGTCGAAATGTTCCTCAAGAAGATGGTTCCCTCCCTCTATTCCGCACTGGGCATCTATCTTCCCCTTATCACCACCAACTGCGCGGTTCTCGGCGTCGTTCTTCTGAATGTCCAGAACCACTACAACTTCATCGAGTCTCTCGTCTACGGCATCACCGGCGGTCTCGGCTTCATGCTCGCTATCGTCCTGTTTGCCACCGTGCGTGAGCGCGTTGAGTTTTCCGAGTATCCCGAGTGCTTCGAGGGATTCCCGATATGCCTTGTTTCTGCGGCTCTCGTGGCGCTTGCGTTCATGGGCTTCAGCGGCATGAAGATCTTTTGATAGGGAGGGCATGAACATATGAAAACTATACTTCTTGCTATCCTTGTCCTCGGTGTTCTGGGCGCCATCTTCGGCGCGCTGCTCGCCTACGCTTCCAAGATATTCCATGTTGAGGTCGACCCCAAGCAGGCTGCTGTAAGAGAATGCCTCGCCGGCGCTAACTGCGGCGGCTGCGGCTACCCCGGCTGTGACGGTTATGCCGCCGCTGTCGCCGCGGGTGAAGCTCCCACCAACCGCTGTGTTGCGGGCGGCGCAGAGGCTGCCGCGAAGATCGCCGAGATCATGGGCGTCTCCGGCGGCGATGTGGAAAAGATGGTCGCCTTCGTTCCCTGCTCCGGCACCGAGGGCCACGCGGAGAAGCGCTTCAACTACTCTGGCCCTGTCGACTGCCAGGCCGCCATGCTCTTCGGCGGCAGGAGCAACAAAACCTGCACCTTCGCCTGCATCGGTCTCGGCAACTGCACCAGAGCCTGCCAGTTTGACGCGATACATATCGTTGACGGCGTCGCCAAGGTCAACCGTATGCGCTGCGTAGGCTGCGGCGCCTGTGCCGATGCCTGCCCTAAGAGCATAATAAAGCTGATTCCCGAAAGCCAGAAGATCATGCCCGCCTGCGGCAATATGGACAAGGGCGCAAAGGTCATGAAGATGTGCGACTTCGGCTGCATCGGCTGCATGAAGTGCCAGAGAGAGTGCCCTGCCGACGCTATCGTCGTCAAGGACAACCTCGCCGCTGTGGACGTCTCAAAGTGCGTCGGCTGCGGCCACTGCGTCGACGTCTGCCCGCGCCATGTTATCAACTGGTTCGGCAAGTGATCGACAGCAAAACGAAACAAAAATGAGAAAATTCCGGAGTCACGTTGTGGCTCCGGAATTTTCGATATAGACTAAATTAAATCGGGTTCAGCTCGTCATCGAGCCAGCGGCTTTCGGGCGTGAGAGCGCAGGTGAAGATGCGCGAGGCATCCTCAGGGTATTTGTTCTGGTGGAATTTGAATATTGTCTGCCCGTCAGGGAGCGTGCCGATGATCTCTATCTTGCCGCGCGGGTGGCTCATCGCGTAGCGCACGCCCTTGCCGAAGCCGTTCTGAAGCCCCTTCGCCTCGTCGACGATCCCGATCCCGTCGAGCAGCGGCACTTGGAAACGGTTCTGCACGCCGGTGACGGGGCGGCACTGGAATATGTAATACGGCGAAATTCCTGCGCGTGTAAGCCCGGCGAAAAGCTCGCCGAGCACCTCCGGCGAATCGTTGACGCCGCGCAGCAGCACGGTCTGATTGCGTACCTGCACGCCGCGGTCGAGCAGCGCGCGCACCGCGCACAGCGCTTCACTCGTAAGCTCACGCGGGTGGTTGAACTGTGTGACGACGTAGATCGTCTTTATGTCGGAATACTCATCAAGCAGGTCAAGAAGCTCACCGTCACCGTAAATGCGCTCGGGTAGCGTGACCGGCAGGCGCGAGCCGAAGCGGATGAAGTCAAGGTGGTCTATCGCCGACAGCTCACGCAGGTAGCGCTCGATGATGTGGTTCGGGTTCAGCAGCGAATCCCCGCCGGAGATGAGGACATTGTTTATTTCCGGGTGGCTGCCGACGTATTCGACGACCTCGTCGACGCGCTTGTTGAGCTCCTCATTGCTCAGCCCGACGAGCCTTTTGCGGAAGCAATGGCGGCAGTACATCGCGCACTGGTTCGTCGAGAGCAGCAGGACAGTGCGTTTATATTTATGCTGCAGGCCCTCAAGCTTCGTGTTCGAGGCCTCGCCGCTCGTGTCGAATGAGCCGCCCGGCACGAACTCATCCGCCGAGGGGATGCACATGCGTGCTATCGGGTCATCGGGATCGTCCTTATCCACAAGGGAGAGATAATACGGCGTTATCATCATCGGGTAGCGCTCGGCTATCTGCCTGCATGCGTCAAGCTTCTCCTGATCCCAGTCCATGTATTCCGCAAGCTGCTCCGCGGTCCGTATTCCTTTGTTCAGCTCTTCCTGCCAGCTCATATACTGTACCTTCCTTTCATTAGTTGACAAATGACAAATAAATTTATTTCATTATAACATAATTCAACTAAAATGGAAAGAAACAAAACGGGAATTTTGCGTAAATAAACCGCGAAGATTCAGCAAATACACGGATAATATAAGAAAAATGAAATGTGAAACAATAAACTATATACAATCAAAGCGGAAAGTTTTGTGCTTGATTGACACGCGGCCGCGCTGATGATAAAATATTCCCATAAGAACAAACAGGAGGTAAGCTCAATGAAAAGACCGATAAGCACCGATAAGGCTCCCGGCGCGATAGGCCCGTATTCTCAGGCCGTGCGCGTTGGGGACATGCTTTTTGTTTCAGGGCAGATCCCGCTTGACCCCAAGACCGGGAAATTCCCCGAGGGGATAGAAGCTCAGACCAGACAGTCCCTTACCAATGTCAGGAGCATCCTTGAGGCCGCGGGCGGCACGATGGACAGCGTCGTCAAGACCACGGTTTTCCTTTCGGATATGAATAACTTTGCCGCGATGAATGCCGTGTACGGCACCTTCTTTACCGAGGGGCGCTATCCCGCGCGCAGCGCGGTCGAGGTCGCGAGGATCCCGAAGGACGCGCTTGTCGAGATCGAGGTCATTGCCCAGCTTTAAGTAATATTGTTTAGTCTTATCCGCAGACGGTCACGTCCCGTCTGCGGATTTTTGTAATTTTATCGGTTCTATGTCAATAGTTGGGGTAGAGCTTAGCAAAAAATAGCAGTAGAGGCGTGGGCGGCGTGGTGCCCACGCC
>CAKTIH010000108.1 GCA_934565615.1 uncultured Oscillospiraceae bacterium
TTTTGGCGGAAACCAGCCGAACTTTTAAGCCACATAAGCACAGAAAAAGTCCTGAAATCGTAAGATTTCAGGACTTTGATGGTTGCGGGGGAAGGATTTGAACCAACGACCTCCGGGTTATGAGCCCGACGAGCTACCAGCTGCTCTACCCCGCGATATTTCTTTAGCCTGTATATATTAGCACACCGGGCGTACAAAGTCAATACAGAAAATAAAATAATCCGGATTTTTATTTCGACATCAGTTTTTGTCTCCTCCAACAGCGCCCAGCCTATGACTGTGCGCTGTTGGAGGAGATTCTCTATGCGGAGCTTACTTCTCTGCAACAGGATCAGAACTCCGAGATATGCTCCCTTGCATACGGCGTGAGCAGATCGGTGATCGCGTCAAGCTCATAAAACTTATCGTCAAAGTCATCAAAAGGATATCTCTCGCACCGTGCTTCGTATTCCTCATAACTGTCGACAGCAAACGAGGACAGCTCATTAACGTCAATTTCGTTGTCCGCAACAAATGTCTCGAACAGCTTTGCATGCTCATCGGCTCCGATCTCCCTAAGGCAGCCGAGCAGCCGCGGAGCAAGCATTCGGCTGGAGTTAACAAAGAACTGGCAAAGCCCGCCGTTGTTGACCTCCATCTCGTAATACGACGCTATGTAAAACACCTTTTCCGCGTCCGACAAGGAATCGACACCATCAATGAATCCTCCGGCCTTGATGAGCTTTGCCTCCGTCCGTGCCGTGAGTGCATCGAACAACGCATCATCGGGCAGAGCTTTCAGCTCCTCCCGCGATAGTTTGAGATACTGGCGTCTCCGCTTATCGTCCTCTTTCTTCATGCGGCTGTACTTAACGATCATTTTGAGGGCCTTGAACATAGTGCAGTCTCCTTCTTTTTATCAGTGTGCCGGATCAATACTCCGGTTCATCACAGCAGAGCGCATAGCAGCGGAATACAACGAAAACCATGAGCGCGGCAGAGAGCGTCTGGATGCTGCGGTAGAGCATGAACATGCCGGTGAAGCGCTGCACAAGATATTCCGACGCGCCGACGCCGACAAGCGAGACAATGTAGCCCGCGAGCAGCGGGGCGGGGCGGCCTGTCCCGTTCCGCTTGACTCCCTTGAAATAGTGCAGGAACACGCAGAGGATGCAGACGGCGCAGACAAACATCGTCACACTTATAAAGCCCACATACTTATTGAACATTGTAAGAAACGCGAAATGGATGGAGACGGGGTCGCTCCGCGTGCTGTCAAGGACGATCTCTATCGCGGCAAAGAGCACCAGCCCGAGCCGCGCGACGTTGCCCGTGCGGCTCATGCCGCGCAGCATCGGGACATCCCGCCGGTGTACGCACAGCCGCACCAGCACCAGCGACAGCAGCGCAAGCAGCAGGAAGGACACGAAGAAGGTCGCGAACTTATACGACACGTTCCCGGCAGAGTCGGTCGAGGCGACGGCAAAGGGAAGCCGCTGGAGCAGCGGGACCGTCACGGATATCTTGCTGCGGCAGATATTGCCGAAGCTCTCCGACAGGCGCAAGACGGCGACGCTCAGGACAACGCCGGGCAGGACCGTATCAAACAGCGAGCCGATACGCCCAACAAGGCCCGCCCAATGGACTATCGCGCCCGCGAGCAGCACCCCGAGTACAACACCGGAGACGCAGTAGCCGCCAACAGAGTAATCCGTTATGGCAGCGCCGAAGGAGGTATACTGCTCCATGTAGCTGTACCAATGGATAAGGCGGCTGAAGAGCACGGAGAACAGGATCGCAGGCGGGTAAAAGCAGAGCACCGCCGATGCGCGGCACTTATCGTCCCGGCACAGCGAAAGCCCCATCATGAGCCCGGCGAGGACGCCGAGAGCGATGATAAGCGAGCTCCAATAGACGGTGATGCCGCCGACGGAAATGGCTATTGCGTTCATCAGCCCACCTCCTGTTCGGGTATCGCGGTCGCAAAGTACAGTATATCGCTGACCTCGCGCTCGTTGTCCCAGTCGACATAGTTATAGCGCTGGTTATTTATGAGCACCTCGCTGGTCTGGCCGCCGTCGAAGTTATAAGCGTTCTGAACCCCCTTGCCGTAGATGATCTCGGCAAACTGGTTGACGGTCGCCCTCGGCGTGCCGTCCTGAGAATGGTTGACGGTCGCTATAAGGTAGTGCAGCTTATCATACTGGCCGATGCCGGAGCGGGAATACTGCTCCTGCATCTCGCCGATGCCACCGGCGTAGCTGCCGGTGAGCTGCTGAAGCTCCCCATCGCGCACGAGTATCGGGCCGAAGGACATGCTGAACTGGATATTATTGTCCGCGATATACTGCTCAACATCCTCGCGGCTGCCAAGCTCCGAGGCACTGAGCATGCGGAAGTCGCCGTTTGCGTCGATGAAGAGCACATCGCACGAGGTCTCATAGCGGCACAGCTGCCCCTGATACACGCACACGCCGAGGTCGCGGTACTTATAATAGTCGGCGTTCATGGCGATGACGGCGTTCGCGCTTCTCGACAGCTCTGACGCCACAGCCTTTTCATTCGAGCCGAAGGTGTCGTTCACGAGCTTGCGGCGGATCTGGGAGCCGTCGGCAAGCTTTACCTCAACAAAGGAGCAGACGCGGTCATTGATCTTTTCCTTCCAGCAGATCGCGAGTATGGTCTCGTCGCAGTAGCAGCGGATATCCGAATCCCAATAGAACTCGGTGCTCGGGTCAAAGATGACATCCTGTCCGTCGAGAAGGCCGAAGGTGCGCGCCTGCTCTATGACGTCCATGACCTTATCCGCCTCGTCGATGCCGTAGGTGATGAACCTGCTCTCATCGGGCTTCGGAGCGGAGGTCGCGGAATAGTCAATGGTGTACTGCTTCTTGATATACGCAAGCTCACCGAGCGCGTCGCTTGCGGCATTGTTCATATAGACATTCAGCCTGCCGACAAGGTCGGACTTTGCGCTGCTCGTGGCGGCGCTGACAGCCTCGGAACCGGGGTGGACATTCAGCGACACGAACAGCAGCAGTACGACCGCCAGCAGCAGCGAGAGCGCGCTCAGCAGCCCACGCATTGAGGGGGAAACGACAGCCTCTTCGTCGATCTCCGGTTCGGGCTCGGGCTCGCGCATCACCGGTGCCCGGCGCACGGCGGGCTTTTGCGGGCGCTGCTGCTTTTCGGTTTCGGGTCTGTACCTGAAAAACTCAGGATCAAATTCTCTTGCGTTCGTTTTTTTAGGCTCCGTCCGTACCGGGGCAGGGGCGGGAGCCGCGGGGCGCGCCGGTTCTGCGGCGCGCCGTACCGGCTGCGCAGGACGCGGCGCGGGCGTGTAGGCAGGTGTGGGAGCAGATGTCTTTACAGGCTCCGCGGGTCTTGCGGGGCGCGCCGGTTTGGGCGGCTCAGCATCCTGCACACCGCTGTCCGCCGAGAACTCCGCCAGTATAGAATCAAGGTCAAAGCCGTAATCGGTATTATCACTCATGGGAAATATCCTCTCGCTTCATTCATGCCGCGCCGCCCATCAGGGCACTGAGCAGGGCGCTGTCCGCGTTTATGAGCCAGCGTCCGTCTATATAGTCAAGCGCTACGGTCAGCTCCGCGGCTGTGCGGTAGCTGTCCGCATTTTTCAGCACATTGGTGATCGCGGTTTTATACGCCTCGTCGGTGACGGCGGGGAGATAGTTGTCATTCTCGTCATATACATCCTTGCGCGGGCGGGAGCGGACAAGCGTTTCCAGAACTTTCTCTGTCTCGGCCGCAGCGTCCTCCTCCATTGCGGGGAGGTTCAGATATGTGAAGCTCACCCTCTGCCGAGCGCTGAGCTTATCTACCTCGGCCTGCTCCAGAAGCTCATAAGCGTAGCTCTCCCGGAGCGCCGCGTACACAAGCTCTCCCGTCTCCGTCGAGGGGGAGTTCTCAAGACCGAGACTGCCGTAATTTTCAAGGCAGTCGTAGGCGGTGGGATAGTCCCCGGCGCATACGGCGTCGAAGAACTGCCGCACCGTCGCCTGCGGGTCGCCGTCCGCCTTGGCGTAGATGGTACCGTTCTCGCTGCCGTAGGCACAGAGCACCGCGGCCAAGCCCGCCAGCACCAGCGACAGCACCGCGAGCGCGGGCTTGATGCGCCCCTCGTTATCACGCAGGACGAAGGACGCGGCAGCCGCGACAGCGACGATGATGATTATAATAGAAACAATAACAGAGAAGCTCAAGCGCGTGTCTCCTTTGCAAGTCAAGTCTTTTGCAGACTATTCTAATATATTATTTTACCACTATCTCCGGCAAGTTCAAGTACAAAAATCTGACCGGCCTATATCAGGCCGGTCATAATCTATCTTCTCACATTTCCAGTATGCCCTCAAGCTCCTCGAAGGGGACGAAGCAGTCGTCATTCACAAGCTCGCGCAGCTTTTCCGGGGACGCGTACATCGCCCCGCAGGTCTCGCCCTCCTGAAGCACGACATCGTTGAGGTCGAAGTCCTGCTCGAAGAGCCAGACGTCACAGATATAATGCTCGCGGCTGTAGCGCCTGAGGCACTTTCCCTTTGTCGGGTCGAGCGTCAGGCCGGTCTCCTCCCTGACCTCGCGCAGCACAGCCGTGAGGCTGTCCTCGCCCGCGAGGGCGGAGCCGCCGGTACTCTCCCATCTGCCGCCGTAGCTCTTCTCGGGGCAGCGCCGGGTGAGCAGATACTCCCCGCGGCTGTTTCTCATCCAGCAGTGCATAACAAGATGAAACTCCCCTTCGTCGAGCTGTTCGCCGCGGCGGTGGCGCTTGCCGGTTTTCTGCCGCTGCGCGTCATACACATCCCAGATCTCGTCCGAATTGCAGCCGCGGTTGAGCCAGTGGTTTACCCACACGGTCGATTTTTGCAGCGCCTCAACGGTTTTCGTCTCCAGCAGCACGCGACACCCCTGCTCCCCGGCAAGGTTCAGGAAGCGCTCCTTGTCTATCTCCCCGTCGCCGAGAGCGAGGTGAACGTTCTTCCCAAGCGCGTCATGCAGGTGCATATGGTGCAGCCTCTCCCGGCGCGCGAGGATAAAGGCCTGATCGACCCCGCGGTTGAGATAGTCGTGCCCGACATCGAGCGTCAGACCAAAGGCGGGGCTCTCGAGCAGCGTGTCAGCTGCGGCGGCGAGGAAGGGCAGGGCGAAGCAGTCGCCCCCGTCGGTGTTCTCGACGCAGACCATCACGCCGCTGTCACCTATCGCCTCGGTGACCCTATCGCGGAACTCGCGCATTTTGCCGAGGTAGAAATCCTGATTCTCGGCATAGATATACGTGCGCCGCTCCGGGAGCGTCACGTACACGCCGCGCTGCAGGTGCATGTTCAGCACCGGGATCCCGGCCTTTTTCGCAAGCTCCACGGTTTTGAGCATCGTATCGAGATACGCCTGTGCAACGCCTGCGTTAACACAGGCCGGGTCAAGGCTCTCGTCGATATGCACGGTGAAATATATCCCGTACTTCTCCTTCAGCTCAAGCAGCTTGTCCGCGTCCAGACACTCCGGCTGGTACTGCGGGAAGCTCATGTTTATTTCCATAAACCTCAATCCGAGCCTGCGGCAGAGCGCGGCGCTTTGCTCAAGGTCAGGTATTTCAATAAGGGTAGGCATACCGAAATCCGTCATCGCCGTCTCCTCCTGTCCATAATCTGTTAATAAAAAATTCAATATAGATTAACAGATATACAGAGCTTTGTCAACATTTCCGAAAACGTCTCCGGACATTTCGGCGTGTTTTGTTGCGATTGCTCATTGACAAAAAATTTGCCGCGGATATAATAGGTAGCACACTACTTATTATTTTTGTAGGGGGTGCTATACGTTGAAAGAAGCGCCGCCGCGGGGAGTCCGGTTCTCGATACTCCACCGGGCGATGAAGAAACAGATAGACGATTATATGAGCGGCGAGGGGCTGACCGGTGTCCAGCTTTTTGTGCTGTGCGAGCTGCGCAAGCTGGAAAAAAGCGAGACTCGGGAGATAAACCAGCGCGACCTTGAAAACGTCAGCCATGTCTCCCACCCGACTATGACCGAGATTCTCAAGCGCCTTGAGAAAAAGGGCTATATCAGCTGCTGCCGCAGTGAGCAGGACCGGCGCTATAAATGCGTCCGTTCCGCCGAGAAGGCACAGGGGCTGAGCCGGCGCATGGCTGAGGCGGATGAGATAGCCTTTGAAAGTCTCTGCGAGGGGCTGAGCGAGGAGCAGCGCGCGCAGCTCATTTCCATCACCGATGTGATGGTAGACAATGCGCTCAAATATATAGGCGGCAATGCATGCTGCGATGACGCCTTAAAGAAAGGATGCGAATGCGAAAGTGATAAAGAAACTTGCGCAGAGTCTGCGGGAATATAAAAAGCCCACGATCCTGACGCTGATATTTATAACGGGCGAGGTATTTTTTGAAGTGCTGATCCCGTTTTTCACGGCCGATCTCGTGAACGCGATAAAGGCCTTTTCCGCGGCCGGGCAGGAGGCTGCCGGACTGCATGACGTTGTGAAGCAGGGGCTGCTGCTCGTGGCAATGGCCGTGGCCTCGCTCGGCTGCGGCTCCGTCGCCGCGGTCACCTGCGCGAAGGCCTCCGCCGGCTACTCAAAGAACCTGCGGCATGATATGTTCGCGCGCATACAGAGCTTTTCATTTGAGAATATAGACCGCTTCTCCTCGGCCTCGCTCGTGACGCGTATGACCACGGATATAAGCAACGTCCAGATGTCCTTCATGATGCTCATCCGCATGGCGGTGCGCTCGCCGCTGATGTTCCTGTTCGCGGTCATCATGGCGTTTATCATGGGCGGCAAGCTTGCGCTGACCTTCGTGATAGTCATACCCGTGCTGGTGTTCGGCCTTTTCCTTATCGCGAAGAAGGCCATGCCCGCGTTCCGCGCAGTGTTCAAGAAGTATGACCGGCTCAACGAGTCCATTGAAGAGAATGTACGCGCGATGCGTGTGGTCAAGGGCTTTGCCCGCGAGGACTATGAGAAGGATAAGTTCGGCTGCGCTTCCCGCGATATCTGCAAGGACTTCACCTATGCCGAACGCGTCGTCGCGCTCAACAACCCGCTCATGCAGCTGTGCATATACTTCAACATGATCTTCATCCTGACCGTCGGCTCAAAGCTCATTATCACGAGCGGCGGCACGCTCATAGACGTCGGCCAGATATCCGCCATGCTGACCTACGGCTTCCAGATACTCATGTCGCTCATGATGCTCTCGTTTGTCTATGTCATGCTGACGATGTCCGCCGAGTCCGCGCGCCGTATCTGCGAGGTGCTGGACGAGACCCCGTCCCTGTCCTCTCCTGAGAACGCGGTCGCGGAGATCACAGACGGCTCCGTCGATTTTGAGAACGTCTCTTTCAAATACTCCGCCAAGGCACAGAAGTTTGCCCTCGCCGGGATAAACCTGCATATCGACTCCGGCATGACTGTCGGCATCCTCGGCGGCACGGGTTCGAGCAAGTCGACACTCGTGCAGCTCATCCCGCGCCTGTATGACACGACCGAGGGCACCGTCCGCGTCGGCGGCAGGGACGTACGCGAGTACGACCTTGAAGCGCTGCGCTCGTCCGTGGCGGTCGTGCTGCAGAAGAACCTGCTCTTCTCCGGTACGATAAA
>CAKTIH010000109.1 GCA_934565615.1 uncultured Oscillospiraceae bacterium
AACGGGAGCCGCGCTGGTCGTCGGCGAGGGCAGGGCAGTGGCGGACGGCGAAACGCTCGGCAGCGGGCTTGCAGTGGGAGAAGGCTTTGCCGACGGCGACGCGCTCGGCTTCGGGGTCGTGCTGGGCTTGGGCGAGGCCGTTGCGGCAGCGGCGGTGACGGTTATCTTTACCGAGTCCGTGAACTCCCACTCCCCGTCATCGCTGCAGAACAGGCAGGCTACAGTCCAGCCGTTCATGTCCTTTGGGACGTTGGAGATGGTGAACACCTCGCTGTTTCCGCCGCTGACCTTGAGATTGGGGAAGTAACTCCATATCTTATCAAAGACTACCTCGGTGCCGTTCTTGTCATAAAAGCGCCATGCGCACCATGAATAATTATCGGCGCGGGCGACGAATATGGCGGAATCACCGGCCTTGAGAGTCTCTCCGGTGGGCTGCTTGGTTATTATCGGCACGGAAGGCGTGGCCGTCGGTGCGGCTGTGGGCTCGACGGTCGGGGCCGCGGTCGGAGTTACGGTCGGCTCCGCCGTGGGATCCACGGATGGTGTTTCGGTTGGCGAGACTTCGGGCTCCTCGGTGGGCTCGGAAGTCGGCTCACCGGTCTCGACCTCGGACGGAGTCTCCGGCTCCTGTGCGTAGGCCGCGGGGAGCAGCGCTGCCAACAGGAGCAGCGCAAGTAATATGGCTGTAAATTTCTGAGCTTTCATTTGATCGACCTCTTTCGTGGACAGAGTTTACATGTTAAAGCATATATTAAAATTGTGACTTTTTCAAGACCCGGACGAAATTGGAATTTGCGGCCGTATTTTAATAAAAATTTATAAATTGATATAGCCGATATCTGTTGACAATTAAAGGAAAGAGTTCTATGTTAATAGAGTGACAAATCAAGAGTGGAGGAATAGGACAAAATGAAAAAAATCGGATTTGTGCTGGCGCTTATTCTGACGCTGGCAATGCTGACGGCGATGACCGGACCTGCCTTTGCGGATGCTTCCGGAGCGGGATTTGCCGAGGGCAGCGCCGTCGGGAGCTATGACGGCTCCCTGTTCACCGCCGGGGGCAGCGTGGATAGCTCGGCAGAGGTCAAGGGCGTGCAGTTCGCCGCAGGCAGCGATGTGCAGGTGCAGGGCGGCTGCGAGTACCTCATGGCCGCGGGCAACCAACTCGTCTTTAGCGGGGACGCTGAGAACGACGCATTTGCCGCGGGCAATAATGTGTACATATACGGAAACGTTGGACGCGATCTTTTTGCCGCGGGCAGTACTGTTGAGATAAGTGGCAGCGTTGAACGCAGTGCGTACATCGCCGCGGGCTCCGTCGTTATCGACGGCAGCATCGGCGGAGATCTGTACCTGAGTGCTGACAGGGTCGTTATAAGCGACAGTGCGAAGATCGGCGGCACGGTTCATTTCGGCAGCAACACTCAGGTGAGCGCGCCGAAATCGGTGCTCTCCTCAGCGGAGGTGTATGGAGAGGCGCAGACCTCGTCTGCACCTGTTCATAAATGTGCCGGCAGCAAGGTGCTCGGCGTTGTGCTGAGCTATCTCGGGGCGGCGGCTGTGGCGTTCGTTCTGCTGTGGCTTACCCCGATATGGGAAAAGCTCGATTCCAAGTATTACGGCGCAGCCTTCGGTGACTATGCCAAGGCATTCGGAATCGGCTTTGCGGTGCTGGCTGGCCTGCCCGTCGCGGCGGTGCTGCTGATGATAACGCGCATAGGGCTGCGGCTCGCCTTCGTGCTGCTGCTCGTCTATGCCGCGGCGATCGTCGCGTCTCCGGTGTTTTTGAGCTTTTTCGCCGGTATGCTCATCTGGCGGCGCGCGCTCAAGAAAGCGCCCTGCTATTTCGCGGAGCTTCCGATAGGCCTTCTGGCATGGAGGATACTCTATTGCATACCCGGGCTCAGCTTTGCCATCGGCTTTGTCGCAGTGCCGCTCGGTCTCGGCGTGCTGACGCTCCTGCTCGGCAAGCCCAAGAAGCAGCCCGCCCCAGCGCTGCCCGAAGCGGAATAAGGCTTTGTTGATTGAATAAGAAATCCCTGTTTTCATTGTGAAAACAGGGATTTCTTGCTTGCAAAGATATGGCATAGTGCAGAGCCGATACGATGAGAGAGCATAAAGAGTCTTGCATTAGGGCAAAAAATGTTGTAGTATAAACCGTCAAGATTTGAACGGCAAGCTGCAAGAAAGGGGTTGACGGCATGGCTATAACAAGTGCAAGCCTTCCGGCAAAAAAGCGGATACTTACCGCTTGCGTAAGGCTGTTTCTTGAAAAGGGATACAAGGGTACGACCGTTGCGGAGATAATTCGTGAGGCGGATGTCTCTGCAAGTACCTTTCAGAATATCTTCCGCGCGAAGGACGGAGTACTGGTCGAGCTCGTAGAGTTTATGTTCGGCAATCAGTTCGGAGTGGCGCGAAAGATCGCCGGGGAGAATGCTTCCCCAGTGTTTGTATATGCGGTGGAGACCTCCATACAGATGACGCTGACGGAGCTTAACGAGAACCTGCGCGAGATATATCTTGAGGCCTATACGCATCAGGAGGCCATGAATTATATTCATGAGCATACCTCCGAGGAATTGTATCACATATTTTCGCCGTATCTGCCCGGTTATACCGAGAGCGATTTTTATGAGCTTGAGATAGGCACGGCGGGGATAATGCGTGGCTATATGGCGCGCAAATGCGATAAGTATTTTACGCTTGAAAAGAAGCTGAGCCGCTTCCTCGCTATGACTATGAGTGCATTTAAGGTCCCGGAAGAAGAACAGGAAAAGATCATCGGCTCCATCTCAGGGCTCGATATCCGCGGAATATCGGAGCAGGTCATGCGCGAGCTGTTCCGTGCGCTTGCGATGCAGTTCGAGTTTTCCCTGAACGGACTTGAATAAAACGAATAGAATATTTGCAGCCTCCCTGTGCGCAATGCACAGGGAGACTTTTCGTATTGGAGTATTAAAATGTTCATAAAATTTGCTTGACCATTGCGCGGATAAGGAGTATACCATGCACTGCGGTGAGAAAGTAAGCGCGGAGGATGACTGTATCCATCGCTTGCTTAACCCGCAGGAGGATCGTATGAAGAAAAAGGATCATTTACAGATAGGTAAGCTCCTGCTTGCGCAGAAGGATACAAAGCTTAGCGGCATGCAGCGCCTCGCGTTTCTGTTCGGCTGCGTTGAGCCGGATATAAACCCGTTTACATACACGCGCGGCTCGATAAAGCATGAGTTCCTGCATGGCCACCATGCGGACAATTCCAGCAAGCACCGCCATAAGCTCATGCACCGGCTCTCAAACAGCGGCGTACATTCCCTGTGGCAGTGGTTTTCACTCGGGACGCTTATCCACTATGCTGTTGACAGCTTCACATATCCGCACAACAGCGTGTTCGGCGGCTCAATGGCAGAACATATCCAATATGAAAAGCAGCTCCACGCAAATTTCGTGGAGCACTTAAAGGAGCTTGCCGCGCGCGGCGAGCAGAAGCTCCGTGGCATAAGGGACGTTGACGCTCTGCATGAGCGCTACCTCAAGGGCGCTGGCACCGTGCAGACGGACTGCCGGTATATTATCGACTCCTCGAAGCTGATATGGCGCCGGCTCCTCTCCGGCTCGCACCACCACCTCTCGGCGTGACAGGAGCGCTGAAGTGAAAATGTACCGTTAGAAAGCAGAGGATGCAGCAAGCGGTACGGGAGTCGACCTGCGCTGCGGCGCAGGCCACCTCGGGTTCGACTCCCTCTTTCTTTTGCTCCATAAAAAATACCTCAGCCTACAAGACTGAGGTATTTTTTTGGAGCAGGGTACGGGAGTCGAACCCGCCTAGCTAGCTTGGGAAGCTAGAGTAATACCGATATACCAACCCTGCATCGGCTGGATTATTATAGCACAGCCTTACGCAAAACGCAAGCAAAAAACAGCGGCACATTGTGCCGCTGTTTTTAGAAATATGGAAATTACTTCTTGCTCTTGATGTACTCGTCGATGCTCTTTGCGCCGGCCTTACCTGCGCCCATCGCGAGTATAACAGTGGCAGCGCCGGTGACGGCGTCGCCGCCGGCAAACACGCCCTCGCGTGCGGTCACGCCGCCCTCGTCAGCTTCGATGCCGCCCTTGCGGGTGAAGGTCAGGCCCTCGGTCGTGTTGCGGATCAGGGGGTTCGGGCTCGTGCCGATGGCGATGACGACGGTATCAACGTCAAGGATCCAGTTGCTGCCGGGCACGGGCACGGGCTTGCGGCGGCCCTTTTCGTCGGGCTCGCCGAGCTCCTGCTTCTGAAGCTCGATGCCGGTGACGTGTCCGTCCTCGCCCGCGTGGATCGCCACGGGGTTATTGAGCAGACGGAACTCGATGCCCTCGGCCTCGGCATGCTCGACCTCTTCCTTACGTGCGGGAAGCTCGTCCTTGCCGCGACGGTAGGCAATGTAGACATGCTCCGCACCAAGGCGCTTGGAGACACGCGCCGCGTCCATCGCGACGTTGCCCGCGCCGACGACGCAGACATTGTGGAAGTGCTTTATCGGCGTGTCGTAATCATCGCGGTAGGCCTTCATGAGGTTCACGCGGGTAAGCAGCTCGTTTGCGGAGTAAACGCCCAGCAGATTCTCACCGGGGATGTGCAGGAACTGCGGCAGACCTGCGCCGGAGCCGATGAACACGGCCTCGAAGCCGTCCTCAAACAGCTCGTCGACAGTCTCGCTCTTGCCGATGATGGCGTTGTTGATGATCTTGACGCCCATAGCCTGGAGATTGTCTATCTCAGCTGCAACGATCTCCTTCGGCAGACGGAACTGCGGGATACCGTAGACCAGAACGCCGCCGGACTTGTGGAAGGCTTCAAAGATGGTGACGTCGTAGCCCATCTTGCGCAGGTCGCCCGCGCAGGTGAGGCTCGCAGGGCCGGAGCCGACGATCGCGATGCGGTGACCGTTGGATTCGGGGACCTTGATCTCGTCCTTGACTTCCTTGTTCATGTGGTAATCTGCGACAAAGCGCTCGAGGCGGCCGATACCGACGCTCTCGCCCTTGATGCCGCGCACGCACTTGGATTCACACTGCTTCTCCTGCGGGCAGACACGGCCGCAGACAGCGGGCAGGGAGTTCGTGGAAGTGATGATCTCATAAGCTGCGTCAAAATCGCCCGCGGCGACCTTGGCGATGAACTCGGGGATGCGCACGGAGACGGGGCAGCCCATGCGGCAATGAGGATCGCGGCAGTTGAGGCAGCGCTTTGCCTCGTCGATGGCCATCTCGGCGGTGTAGCCGAGGGCGACCTCGTCAAAATTGCCGGCGCGGACTACGGGATCCTGCTCGGGCATGGGGTTCTTGGTCATTTTCATATTAGCCATTGCGCTTACCTCCGGTCATATTGCAGATATGCTTTGCGGCCTCGTCCTGCTCGTCCTTATAGAAGGCGGCGCGCTTGAGGAGAGAGTCGAAATCGACCTCGTGCGCGTCGAAGTCAGGGCCGTCGACGCAGGCAAACTTCGTCTCGCCGCCGACGATGACGCGGCAGCCGCCGCACATGCCGGTGCCGTCGACCATGATCGGGTCGAGGGAGATAATAGTCTTGATGCCGTAGGGACGGGTGGTGTCGGCAAGGAACTTCATCATGATGTCCGGGCCGATAGCGATGACGCGGTCAAACTGGGGCTTGCCCTCGGCGATGTTCGCGTCGATCTCCTGCTTGAGGTACTGGGTGGTGAAGCCCTTTTCACCGTAGGTGCCGTCATCGGTGCACATGATGAGCTTGTCGGAAGCTTCCTTCAGCTCATCCTTGAGGATGACGATATCCGCGCTTCTGAAGCCGCCGATGAAGGTGACCTCGATGCCCTTCTTGTGCATCTCTTTTGCGATGGGGTAAGCAATCGCGCAGCCGACGCCGCCGCCGACAACGCAGACCTTCTTGAGCCCGTCCATCTCGGTCGCGCGGCCGAGGGGGCCGACGAAGTCGGAGATATAGTCGCCCTGCTCAACGGTGTGGAGCATCTTCGTGGTGCGGCCGGCGGCCTGCACCATGACGGTGACGGTGCCCTTTTCTCTGTCCCAGCCTGCGACGGAGACGGGGACGCGCTCGCCCTGCTCATCCAGACGGAAGATAACGAACTGACCCGCCTGCGCGTGCTTTGCGACAAGCGGAGCTTCGATCTCGAACAGGCAGATAGTCTTTGCCTCGTTCAGAAAGCGCTTGGTTACTACCTTATACATTTGTCCACCTCTATATATTAAAATCTTTTGGAAACAGTTGTATGCCGCATAAATCGCCCGAAAAGGAATTTACACAACAGATATATTTTATCTGTATGGCTCCTGAAAGTCAATCGCTGAATTGCTGTTTGTGGATATTATACAGTAATCAATGCCATGAAACCGGTTGCCAAACGCATAATTGCGGTTATTTATATAGAATAAGTGCGATGAATTCCAAATCGCCCTCGCCGGTGTTCCTGATGCTGTGTCCCTCGCCAGAATCGACAAAGGTGACGTCGCCCGCACCGACCGTGACGAGAGTGCCGTTGTCGTTATATTCGCCCTCGCCGCGGAGAATGTAATATGTCTCGCTGTCGCCGTCGTGTACGTGCCAGCCGAAGCCGCAGCCTGGGTGCAGAACGATGTGGTTAAAAAGCCTGCCTTTGCCGCCCATCTCGTCCGCGCCGAGGAGGATGCGGTGCATTTCGGCCTCTCCCGGGCCGCCGAACATTTCCTTGTAAATAGGCGCAGTCTCGCCGTTTCTTCTTATAAAGCTCATTTTCTTATCTCCTTACATTCCATAGTCTCCGTCAATGAGGACGATTTCGGTTTCCATTCTGTTCATCGGCCCCCAGAGGACCTCAAGCGCGTTGCATATACGGTCGCGGCTGCGGCAGTCGTGGCACTTGCCGTCTATCTTGCAGGGCGTGTTCTTGTCGGGGAAGCGGCGGCAGTTCTGCACGGCGGCGACGTTGCGCGCGCGGTAGAGTGCGGACTCAAAGTCAGGGCATATCTTGTTAGTCCCGGCGACGATGTAGACCTTTTTGTGTCCGAACATCAGGCTTGCCGTGCGGTTGCCGCTGCCGTCGATGTTCAGTATCTCGCCGTCCTCGCTGATGGCGTTGGCGCTGCTGAGATAAACGTCCGTCGATGCGGCCTGCGCCTGTACGCCGGGGGTTTTCCAGTGCCAATAGACCTCGCAGCTTTCCTTGAGCGTGTCATATATGCCGAGGGCGTCTATCGTCTGGCTGCCGCCTATGCCGACGCTGCAATTCTTTATCGCACCTGTCAGATAGCCTGCGGCCTCCTGCGCGGAAGCAAAATGCTTCACGCCGAAGCCTCTCAGCTCCAGATTCCTTATTGTTTTTTCAACATCCATCTGCACACCTCCAGTACATCTTGTGGCCTAATTATACAATTTGTGACCGGGTATGTCAAAGAATAGTTGCGGTATTCCGGCAATGCTGTTAAGATATAGTATATTTCGGAGGAAAATAAAATGCTGGAATTTGATGTTTTACAGAGCGGGCTTGTCATACTGCTTCTGCTTGCCCTCGGCGATGTGCTCACGCACTTCACGCGCGGCGCGGTCCCTGCTGTGCTTTTCGCGGG
>CAKTIH010000110.1 GCA_934565615.1 uncultured Oscillospiraceae bacterium
CAAAGCTGTGTACCATCTGCCGCAGATCCTGCTGATCCGGAGTCAGAAGGTCAAAGCTGGTTGTAGACATATCTGTGTTCTCCTTTATTTTTTTCTTATGTTTTAAGGCTTTGCTTATTGCTTTAAGGTTTCTCGATGGGCTGGCCCCAGCGCGTCTCAAGCTCGTATACCTGCTCGCGGCTGAGTCCCGCCTGAGTGAGTATCTCGTAGTTGTTCGCGCCGAGAACGGGAGCTGCGCCAAGGACCTCGGGCGTCGCGGAATACAGGACGGTCGCACCGCGGCCGCGCCATGTGCCCTCGCGGTCTGCCGGCATGGGCAGATCGGTGATGCCCTTGCGGTAGAGCATCTGCGGGTCCTCGATGACCTGCTTGCAGGAGAGTATCTTGCCGCAGACGATACCGGCCTTGTCCATGATGGCCTTGCACTCATCGACGGAGTCGAACTTCGACATCCACTCTTCGATTATGTCCGCAAGCTCTCTGTAGTGGTTCGCGCGGTTCTGGCCGCCGACGAAGCGCGGGTCGTCAACAAGCTCGGGGCGCTCGAGGACCTGCGTGCAGAGCTTTGCAAAGTGGCGGTCGGGGTGCGCAGCAATGACGAGGTACTCGTCCTTCGGTCCCTTGAACACGCCGTAGGGTGCGGAGCCTGCGGAGTGGTTGCCCTGTCTGTGCGGGTCCTTGCCGTTGGTCGCCTGCTCAAGGAATGGGTTCATGGAGGCGAGGCACTGCTGCATCGCGACGTCTATCATCTGTCCCTCGCCGGTCCTGAATCTGTGGAACAGAGCCACCATGCACGCGCCGAAAGCGTCCTTGCCGCTTATGAAGTCAGAGATTATAACGCCGGACTTCACCGGGGGGCCGTTGCGCTCGCCGGTCATGTCCATGATGCCGCTGCATGCCTGAGCGAGAATGTCAAAGCCGGGGTCCTTCGCCTTGGGGCCTGTCTGGCCGAATGCGGAAATGGAGCAGTAGATTATGTCGGGCTTTACGGCCTTGAACGCTTCATAGTCAAGCCCCATCTTTTTCATGGAGCCGGGCTTCATCGTCTCAAAAACTATATCGCAGGTCTTGCCGAGTTCGAGTATCGCAGCCGCGCCGTCGGGGTCCTTCAGGTCGACGGTGATGCTCTTCTTGCCGCGGTTGTTCCACATGAACTGGGTGCTGTAGCCCTGTATGGAATTTGCGAGACGGCGGGTGTCGTCTCCCTCTACGGGAAGCTCGACCTTGATGACCTCCGCGCCGAGGTCGGCCATCATCGCGCAGCAGGCGGGGCCCGCCGTATGCGTGGAGAAATCGAGAACGCGGATACCTTCAAGTGCTTTCATTGTTTTCCTCCTGTATCTGATTGCTTTACTTTCCCTTGAATTCGGGCTTGCGCTTATCGAAGAACGCGAACACTGCCTCGCGGAAGTCCTCTGTCTGCTCGCACTCGCCCTGGAGCTCTACCTCGCTGTAGGTGCCGGTCGACCAGTCGCCGTAGACGCAGCGGTTTATAAGCGTCTTGATGTTTCCGTAAGCGACCGTAGGGCCGTGGGAATATTTGTCGATGTATTTTGCAAGGCGCTCTTCAAGCTGCTCCGGCGGTACTGCCTCGGTGAACAGGCCCCAGTCGGCGGCCTGCTGTCCGCTGAAGCGCTTGCCGGACATGAACAGCTCCGTCGCGCGCACCTGGCCGACTGCCTTGGTCACGAGCCAGGTCGCGCCGCTGTCGGGAACGTAGCCGATGTTTACAAAGGCCAGCGTGCATTTCGTGTCCGCTGCGGCTATCTGGAAATCGCAGCTGAGCGCAAGGCTCATGCCCGCTCCCGCGATCGCGCCCTCTATGCAGGCGATAACGGGCTTCTTCACATTGCGCAGGCGCAGATTCATTTCGCTGCCGAGGCGGCAGTTGTATCTCGTCCCGCGCTCCCCGCGCTCAAGTCTGTCGCGCATGGCGTTCAGGTCGCCGCCTGCGCTGAAGCAGCCGCCCGCTCCTCTGATGACGACCAGACGGATGTCGTCGTCAAAATCGCAGATGTCAAACAGCCGTATCAGCTCTTTCTTCGCCGGGTTCGGGACCGGGTTCTTTTTCTGAGGGTTGTTCAGGGTTATGTATGCGACATGATCCTTCACCTCAAACTTGATGAACTCGTAAGCCATCTCATTTCCTCCTGTCATTTGGTCAACAAGCGCCGTGCAGACATCTCCTCGCTTGTTATTTTTTTGTTTTAGTTGGCTTAAGTTTACGGCCTTAAACCCGATTTGTAAAATATGAAAAAAATCGAAAGGTCCATAGAAAAAACCTATGGGTGCATAAATTCCGGCTATGCGGCGCTTGGTTTTTCTGAACGCATCCTGCGAAAAATCCGAAATATTTTGCAGCTATTTTATAGCAAAATAACCGCTTTTCTGTGATATTGGGGTACTATTCTCGCGATATTTCCCCGTGCTCCGCGGCCTTACGCCGCATGTATACATGCACAAACTGCACCCGGCTTCACGCCCCGCGGTATGTTGACTCTGCACCAAGTTAAATATATTTAACCGATAAGTCCTTGCAAATTCAGTTCCGCTGTGGTATTTTTAACAAGGGCTGCCATAGGATTTTTTTATGACCCTTATATCTGGCTGCCGCGGAACGGAGGGAAAGAATGCTGAACCTGTATAAGCTGAAATACGTCGTCACAGTCGCAGAAGAAAAGAGCATCACCAAGGCTGCAAAGAAGCTCTATATCTCCCAGCCGTCCCTCAGTCTCAGCATCCATGCCATTGAGGACTCCCTCGGCACCGAGCTTTTCATCCGCGGCAAGAACAGCGTCACGCTCACGCCTGCCGGTCAGGCTTACGTCGAATGGGCGAAGGTCACTCTCGAATCGGCAAAGCAGCTTGAGGCCAAGCTGAACAAAATAAAGGCCGGTTCAAAGCGTCAGCTTGATATCGGCGCTTCGTACCAGCGCAGCGCGGCACTGCTGCCCGAGTCCATAAGCCGCTTTTATGACCGCACTAAGGACTGCAATATTAAGATCCATGAGGATGTCAGCGCCAATCTCAGCAGCGCTCTTCAGGCCGATCAGCTTGATATCATCATCAGCCTTCCCCATGCCGATACGACGCTGTATAGATCCGTTCCCCTGTTTCAGGAGCGCTTTCTTCTGGGTGCAAGCGATCTGGTCGATATTCCCTGCACCCCGGCCGAGCCTTACGCCTATGTCGATAAAAGCGCCATCATCGGCCAGCCCGTCATAATGCTTCAGGAGCAGCAGTATCTCGGAAAGGTGATGCGCAATCTCCTGCTCGACCTCAACTGCATCCCGGAGAAGAGCACTGTCTGCACCAATATGGAAACTGTCCACTCCCTTGTGAGCAAAAACGCGGGTATCTCTCTGCTTCCGGAGGTCAGCGTTTTCCTGCGCAGGATAGAGAACGTGAATTATTACATGTTCAATGACCCTACCCTGAGCCGCACCGTCGCCGCGGTGTATAAGAAGAACAATCCCAAGCTTGAGGATATAGAGCTGTTCGTGCAGTGCCTCAAGGACTATATACGCGGCTGCTCCTACCCGTTCGAGATCCTCGATTGATCCGGCGCAGCAGACCTTTTCCAAGCGTTTTTCTGCGGCATTTGTTTTTTTTATAGCTGGCATAGGCAAATATGTATTTGTCCTCTCCCGATATGTGTGTTATTTTTTTTGCATACAGAACGGGCTGCCCAAGCCCGAAATTTTGGAAAGGACGATAAAAACATGAATACAAGAATCACAGAGCTTTTCGGAATTAAATATCCTATCCTCCAGAGCGGCATGCAGTGGCTTGCGACTCCGGAGCTTGCAGCCGCCGTTTCTAAGGCCGGCGGCCTCGGCATCATCAGCGCGACCATCTTCATGGTCGACTCCGACCCCGCCGCCACCAAGGCCGGTCTCGTCGCGGGTCTTGCCAAGTGCCGCGAGCTCGCCGGCGGGCATCCCTTCGGCCTGAACATCTCCATGCTGCCCCATGCCGACTATGATAACAATACCGAGCTTTTCTTCAGGACCGCTTATGAGGAGCACGTCCCCGTTATAGAGACCTCCGGCAACAACCCCCAGGCCTATTATGAGCTGCTGCGCGGCTGGGAGAAGGAGGACGGCAGAGATAACGAGCATGATAAAATCAAGCTCATCCATAAGTGCCCCTCCGTCAGACACGCCCTCTCCGCTCAGAGAGCCGGTGCCGACGCCGTCACGATAGTCGGCTTCGAGTGCGCAGGCCACCCCGGTCTCGGCGATGTGTCCACTATGGCTCTCATCCCCGTTGCCAAGGAAAAGCTCTCCATCCCCGTTGTCGCCGGCGGCGGCATCTGCAACAGGAACACCTTTGTTTCCGCAATGGCTCTCGGCGCTGACGGCGTTATCATGGGCACCCGCTTCGTCGCGACCGAGGAATGCGGCATCCACCCCAACTGGAAGCAGCTCATCATCGACTCCACCGAGAACGACACCGCCGTGCTCCAGTACAAGGTCAGAAATGCCAACCGTGTGTGGTACGGCCATCAGGATAAGAAGAACCCTGAGAATTCCAGATTCTCCAAGACTGCGACTTGGGTGAAAAAGACCGAAGCCGCATGGGACCTTGACGCTCCGCACGACAAGCCCCTCATCGCCGTGCTCATGGCCGGCGATCCGAACGACGAGGAAGTGCGCGGCATCAGCGGCAAGAACCAGAGAGTCTGCTACAAGAACGGCAACATTAACGGCTGCCTGTTCCCGATGGGCCTCTGCGTCGGTCAGATCCATGATATAAAGACAGTTCAGGAAGTGTTCGACGAAGTCTGCGGCGGAGCTGAGAGCGTTCTCGAAAAGCTCCACGGCGAGTTTGCCGACTGAGCATAATAAAGCAGACAGGGCAGTCCGGAGTCTCCTCTCCGGGCTACCCTGTCTTGGGCTATTCTGGAATCTATTCTGGCAATGGAAGAGTGTATATGAAAAAAGTGATCACAACGGGTCAGGTGACTCTCCGCAAGCTTAACGACGGCTGCGGCAAACTCATGCGCGCGATTGCCCCGACCTACGGCCTCGGCGGCAGGACCGTGCTGAACGCGGGCTATACGGGCGCTCCCGAGCTTTTGGGCAAGGGCGCGTCCGCCGCCGCGGTTATAAGCTTTGCCGACGTGACCGAAAATGCCGGCGCTGTCCTGCTGCGCTCTGCCGGTGAAAAGACTGCCGAGCTCACCGGTGACGGCTCCATCACCGCGATGCTGATCGCCGAAGCGATCATACGCGAGGGTGCGCGCGCCGTCTCGGCAGGGTGCAGCCCGGTGCTTATTCGGCGCGGCGTCGAGCTTGCCGGGAAGGCAGCGGAGAACGCGCTGCGCGAAATGACGCTCCCGCCCTGCGATGAGTACACCGGCCTTGCCGCGGCGCTCACCGCCGGTGACGAGGAGCTTGGAGCGCTTGTCTGCCAAGCGCTTCAGCAGGCCGGGTATGACGGCGTTGTCACGGTCAAGCCCTCCGACACCGACCGGAGCTATGTGTCCGAGGACACGGCCTATTCCATCCCCGCCGGGTACCAGTCCAAATACATGGCCGACAGCGAGACATCGGGCGAGGCCGTGCTTGAAAACGCCGCCGTGTTCGTATGCGCTTCTCCAATTTCGAGCATACATGACATTCTCCCGCTGCTCAACGAAGCCAGCATACAGAAGCAGCCGCTGCTGATACTGGCCGAGAGCATCGCGCCGGAGGTAGTAAAAAGCTTTGTGAGCAACATCGCCCAAGGGGTCATTCGGCTCTGCTCCGTTGAAGCCCCCGGCGTCGGCGCGGTGAAACGCGCCGCGCTTGAGGACGCCGCGGCTCTCACAGGCGCGGTCGTGTTTGGCACTCCTCTGAACCCCGATACCAAGGCCGCGCTCCTCGGCAGCTGTGGCCGGGCGGCCAAGGTGCGCGTCACGCAGTCCAAGACCCTGATATACGGGGCTTCCGCCGCCGAAACGCCGGGACTCAATGAATATACCGACCACCTCGCTTCTATGCTCAAGCTTGAGCATAACGAGCTTGAGGATGAGCGGCTGCGCCAGCGCATCGCGCGCCTCACCGGGCGCACCGCGGAGCTTCGCATCGGCACCGCTTCCGACGCAGAACGCCGCCTTCTCACTTCCCGCGCCGAGTGCGCGCTCAAGGCCGCACGCGCTGCGGCAAATGGCGGTGTGCTCCCCGGCGGCGGCACGGCGTATATCCGCGCCATCCCTTGCGTCAGAAGGCTTTGCGCCGATTTGTCCGGTGACGAAAAGGCCGGTGCGGGCATACTTGCCGCCGCGCTTGAAGCCCCGCTGCGTACCCTCTCGCAGAACGCCGGGTACGTTCCCTCCGAGATCACGGCGCGAGCCGCCGAGGGGCACGGCAATTACGGCTTTGACATTGCTTCCGGGCAGTATGCCGATATGCTCAGCCGTGGGGTCATTGACCCGGCCGCAGTCCTGATAACGGCGCTGCGCTCCGCCGTCTCCGTCGGCGCGCAGCTTCTCACGGCAGACGCCGCCGTTTTGATCGACGGCGCGCCGATCTCCTCCATGCCCGTACCGGACGATCTGCATCTCACCCCGCAGGATTTCATGTAAAAAAAAGCACGGCACCGCCTGTGCCGATAGGAGGACAACATGAGCATACACGATCTGCGCCGCGCCGCGGATGAGCTTTCCGCCGCCGAGCGCGAGGAGCTTATACGCATCTATCGCGAGGACGCCGAGACCCGGCGCATCGCTCTGGCTTCCGCCGAAGCGAACAGCAGCATCCAGACAAGAGTTGAGGATGTCATCAAGCTTGCCGAGGCAATGGGTGCAAAAAGACTCGGCATCGCCACCTGCGTTGGGCTGCTCGGCGAGAGCAGGACGCTGACCAAGATCCTGCGCAAGCGCGGCTTCGATGTGTTCGGTGTCTGCTGCAAGGTCGCCGGGACGAAAAAATCCTGCGTCGGCATAACCGATGAGCAGCTTGCAGGCTTCAAGACCGGCCCCATTATGTGCAACCCAATCATGCAGGCAAAGCTCCTCAATGAAGCAGACACCGATCTGAACATCGTAATGGGGCTGTGCGTCGGGCATGACAGTCTGTTCCTGAAATACGCAAAGGCTCCCTGCGTCTCGCTGGTGATAAAGGACCGCGTTCTCGGCAACAATCCCGCCGCCGCGCTCTACACCACCTCAAGCTTTTATTCAAAGCTTCTTGAACCTCAGACCACTCCCAGCGCTGTCGAATTCATGCAGCGCAGAAACGCAGAAAAGGAGGAACTGAAAAATGGCTGACAAGGAAAAGACCTGTTCCCTCTCCTGCGTCGACTGCGCAGTTACCGCCTGCCGCTACGGAAAGGATAACTACCCTGCCTTCTGTCTCACAAAGGCCATGAGCGAGGAGGACAAGGCCTCCGTGCTCCCACTGTATAACGACGGCGATGTCAATTCAAAATACGCCTTCTGGTCGGCCACCGTTGAGGGGACCTACTACGGCGAGATGGCCAGAGTCGAAGAAACGATGGAGTTTGCAA
>CAKTIH010000111.1 GCA_934565615.1 uncultured Oscillospiraceae bacterium
GCCATCTTATCAGCAGTACCAGCCACAGAACCTGAATGGCGATGACCGGAATTATCACCAGAAGCCGCACAAAAGTTTTCTTCACGCATATCCCTCCTATCTTTGTTTCGGGTCAAAGTGCCGTACCCTTTTTAGGCACGTACAGCCCGGACATGTCCGCGCCCTCAAGAGAAAGCAGCTTGATCTTTCTGTCGATGCCGCCGGCATATCCCGTGAGACTGCCGCCGCTACCGATGACCCGGTGGCACGGTATGATTATCGATATCGGGTTGTGCCCGACCGCGCCGCCGACTGTCTGGGCGGACATATGCGCGAGTCCGCGCCGCTCCGCTATAGCAGAGGCAAGCTCGGCATAGGTCACAGTTTTACCGTAAGGGATAGAGAGCAGCAGCTCCCAGACCTCACGGCGGAACTCGGAGCCTGTGGGAGCAAGCGGCGGCGTGAAGTCAGGCTCTTTGCCGCCGAAGTATATATTGAGCCAGCTCTCGGCCTGCTCAAAGACAGGCAGAGCATTTTCTTTATGCTGAGTGTCCAGCACCGCGGCATAATACTTCTGTCCCTCAAACCAGAGACCGGTCAGTGCCGCGCCGTCGCTCGCGAGGAGTATCCTGCCGAGCGGGGAGTCATAGCTGTGAGTATACTGCAAGAGAGCACCTCCTGATACTAAACGCGTTAAGAAATTTACCATAATGGATCATACCATAAATTTCCCGGAAATAAAACATGTATTACGAAAAACCTTGAAGAAGCTGTTCTTATGTGTAATTATAGCCTGTCCTTAAGGTAAACTCAAGCAGAATTTAAATATGCATCAATCCATGAGTTCGTATCTTAATTGTATCTTAAATACACTGCACGGCCATTGACAGAAATTAGACTGGTCTATATTATAAGGCTATTGAAAGAACTGTCACGGAGGCGGCAGCATGATGGTTGAAAACGAAATATATGCCGACTGGAACCCGTGGCACGGCTGCACAAAGATCAGCCCCGGCTGCAAGTACTGCTATGTTTATAGGCAGGATGAGATGTACGGTGCGGCGGAGGCAAGCAGCGTCTGCCGCAAGACGGGAAACTTTGATCTGCCGGTAAAGAGAAAGCGCGGCGGGAGCTATAAGATACCGCCGGGGCGGATAGTGTTCACCTGCTTCACCTCGGATTTCCTGCTGAAGGACGCGGACGAGTGGCGCGCCGAGTGCTGGGCGATGATGCGCGAGCGACAGGACTGCTGGTTTTATTTCTTCACCAAGCGCATCGACAGGCTCGAAGCCTGCCTGCCGCCGGACTGGGGCGAGGGCTATGACAATGTGCTGATCGGCTGCACGGTGGAGAACCAGAGCATGGCGGACTACCGTCTGCCGATATTCCGCGCGCTGCCGGTAAAGCACCGGTCGATCATCGCAGCCCCGCTGCTTGAGGGGCTGGATATCTCAGAGTACCTTGACGGGGACATTGAGGAGGTTTCGGTCGGCGGCGAGTCGGGAATTGACGCACGGCCCTGCGACTATGACTGGGTGCTTGAGCTGCGCCGCCAGTGCATTGAGAAAAACGTGCCGTTCCGCTTTCATCAGACGGGTGCGCACTTTGTGAAGGATGGAAAAATGTACAGTGTCAGGCGGCCGTATCAGCGCAGTCAGGCGCGTAAGGCCGGGATAGACTACCGTATCGGCGAGAACTTTATACCGGAGACCGCGGCGTATAGCACGACAGAGACATACACGGAAGCGAACTTATTCGACGATATAACGACGGAGGTGCAGGATGAGAATTGAACACGCGGCTATATACGTAGACGACATAGAGGCGGAGAAGATGTTCTTCACGCGGTATTTCGGGGCGACTGCCGGGGAAATGTACCGCAACAAAAACACAGGCTTCCGCTCATACTTCCTGAGCTTTGAGGGCGGCGCGCGGCTGGAGCTGATGACCGCGCCGGGGCTTCAGGACATGGATAAGCTGCCGCTCAGAACGGGCTTTGCGCATCTGGCGTTTTCCGCCGGCAGCCGCGGGGAAGTCGACGCGCTTACCGAACGGCTGAGAGCGGACGGCTATGCCGTCGTGAGCGGGCCGAGAGTGACCGGCGATGGGTATTATGAAAGCTGCATTCTCGACGCAGAGGGCAACCGTATAGAGATAACCGAGTGAGGAGACGATATGGCAACATCGAAAGAATATATTGATTTTGTCTGCGAGCAGATAGAGGGCATCGGAGATATAAGCACAAAGAAAATGTTCGGCGAATACATGGTATATCTCGGCGGGAAGCCGGTGCTGACTGTGTGCGACAACACGGTCTTTGTAAAGAAGTTCCCGGAGCTGTCGGAGCTTATGGCAGGGGCGGACTGCGGTTTCCCATATGATGGCGCAAAGGAACAGTACATCCTCGACATTGAGAACCGGGAGCTTGTTGAAAATCTGCTCCCCTTGGTCGCGGAGCTGACGCCGCTGCCGAAGCCGAGGAAAAAGAAAACATAAGCATTGCAGAAAAACCCGTTCCGCACAGTTTCGAGTGCGGAGCGGGTTTTTGACAGTTCATTTGTTAAGTTCGGAGAAGTCAATGACGCGGCAGCCGAGGGCTTCGGCCTCGCGGGCGTTGTGCGTTACGAGTATCACGGCGGCGTCCGTGCCGTCAGATACGGCGGTGATCGCGTTTTGCTTTGCGGCGGCGTCCAGAGCCTTGAACGGCTCATCGAGCAGCAGAAGATCGGGGGCGCAGACAAGCGCTCTCGCGAGGGAAACGAGCTGCTGCATTCCGCCCGAGAGCTCCGCGGGCAGCTTATCTGCGGCATCGCTCAGACCGAGGCGCGAGAGCCAAGCGGCGGCGTCCTCGCCCTGATGTGCGTCGGGCAGAACGAGCCTGACATTTTCTGCGGCTGTGAGCCACGGCAGCAGCCGCGGCTCCTGAAACACAAAGGATAGCTGCTGTACCGTGCGCTCGACGGTACCGGAGTCCGGGCTTTGCAGCCCAGCAATCACGCGCAGCAGGCTCGTTTTGCCGCAGCCAGATGGCCCCATGACAGCGATGCGCTCGCCGTGGTCAAGACGGAGGGACACATCGTGCAGTACGCGTCGTTCGCCGTAGCTGAGAGAGACGTTCTTGAGTTCAAGCATTTTTCCCGCCTCCCGATATCAGTCTCAGCACGAGCTTTTCAAGCAGGAAGCTGAGCAGAATGACGCACAGTGTCCAAGCGAAAAGATCGGTCGTCTGGAGATAGAGCTTGGATTCATAGATCATGCGGCCTATCGAGATGCCGGGCACAGTGAGCACCTCGGCGGCGATGCCGGCTTTCCAGCCGAAGCCGAGCGCGCTCGAACACGCGGAACGGAAATACGGCAGCACCGACGGAAAATATATGCTCCGCGCAGTTTTGATGAATGAGAAATCGTACACACGCGCAAGCTCTAAAAAGCTGCGGTCGGTGTTCTTTATCCCGGCGGAGACGTTGCTCCACACGACGGGAAACACCATCAGCGCCGAAATGAGCACCGGGACATAGTCGCGCTGCAGCCATATCAGCACGAGGATCACAAAGGAGGCGACGGGCGTCGTCTTTATGACGCTTATAATTGGCGAGAGCAGCGCATCGAGCAGCGCGAAGCGGCTCGTCAGCACGGCAGATGCAACGCCGAGGATAACGGCAGACGCGATACCGGCGCTTATTCTGAGCAGCGAGAGCAGCACGGTGTGCCAGAACTCCGCCGTAGCCATAAGCTCAAAAAGCCGCCTGACGACCGCCAAGGGAGCCGGAAGCAGCAGTGTGCTGCCGACAGCTACAGAGAGAAGCTGCCAGAGCGCGAGCCAGAACAACACAGCGAGCAGCGTTTTGACCGGCTTTGAACGGATAAGCTTCATCCGAGAACGCAGTAGAAATCGTCGCCGGGAACATTGCCGCCGATGGAATCGGGAGCGACGGAGTACATGACCTCATAGAACGCGGCGAGCGCGCTCTGCATATCCGCGCCGTCGACGAAGCAGATATTGCAGTTGGGAATAGCCTTTGCGGCAACGGCGGCCTTCGCGAAGATGCCGGTCTCCTGTATCTTCTCGGCACTGCCCTGAATATCGGCGCTCAGCGCTTCGACGGAGGCCTTATACTCATTGAGGAAGCACGCGAGTTCTGCGGGGTGCGCCTCGGCAAATTCGCGCCTGACGACCGCGCAGCCCTGCACGAGACTCCCGGCGGGTGCGGCCTTGTCCCACTCGGCGGTGAGATCGAGCGCCGCGGTCAGCTTGTCATTTGCGCTGCAGGCGATCGTCACCATAGGCTCCGGGAGAACGGCGAGCTGCACCGCGCCGGAGGAGACGGCGGTATTCAGATCGGCGGGCTGGGCATAGCTGTTGTCAATGACCACGTCCTCACCGGGCTTGAGGCCGTTTGCCTCGCAGAGGTACTGAAAGATAAAGGTGGGGTTTTGCGCGGGGACGTACACAGTCTTGCCGCGGAGGTCCTCAAAGCCGTTTATTTCAAGGCTGCTGTCCGCGACGAGGTACAGGACGCCGCGGGTGTTGAGCGCGACGACCTGAACTGCGCCGCCGGTCTTGTTATAGAGCGCCGCTGCGGCGTTTGTGGGCAGGGCGGCGATATCGGCGGAGCCGTTTATCAGCGCCGCCGTGACGCTGCTCGCGTCCGTCTCGACGCTGAAATTATAATCGAGCGCGGCTTCACCGTTCTGTGCGGAATACATGAGGTTTGCCATGCCGAAGCCGGTAGTGCCGTTGAGCACCATGACGTTCACAGTGAGGTCATCGCTCGGGCTTTCGGAAGGCTCAGCGGGTGCGGCAGTCTCGGCGGCGGGCGTGTCCACCTGACCGCAGGCGGCAAGCGCGGCGATCATAATGATGGCGAGAAATACAGCGGAAAAGCGTTTGAACAGTGTTTTCATTTGTCCTCCTTTGGGTAGGCACAGGGGTTTATACTTATGATGGTAGATGTATCTAACCGGGAGTATTATAGAAGCGTGTCTTATTTTTGTCAATCAGTTATCTACCATTTTTATAAGTATTTGAGGGGACACGCAGGCTTATCAAGCTGTGACGGAGCTGTGCTGCTGCGGCTTCGGAGAAGGACATCACATTTTTATCCCCTCAGGCGCTCTGCGCCAGCTCCCCTTGAGAAACAAGGGGAGCCCTTGTGCGCTGATATCGTCAGGGTTGGAGAGATTATAAAAGGCTGCCTGCACATATGTGATGCAGGCAGCCTTCTGAGATACGTATTTCTTAATAGTTCTCGGCGCAGATCTCGAAATAGCTCTGAGGATGATTGCAGGCGGGGCAGACCTCAGGAGCCTTCGTGCCGACGACGATGTGACCGCAGTTGCGGCACTCCCAGACCTTGACCTCGCTCTTAGCAAAAACTTCAGCGGTCTCTACATTGTGCAGCAGTGCGCGGTAGCGCTCCTCATGGTGCTTCTCAACGGCAGCGATGAGGCGGAACTTCTGCGCGAGCTCATGGAAGCCCTCTTCATCGGCGGTCTTGGCAAAGCCGTCGTACATATCCGTCCACTCGTAGTTCTCGCCCTCGGCGGCGGAGACCAGATTCTCGGCGGTATTGCCGATACCGGCAAGCTCCTTGAACCAGAGCTTGGCGTGCTCCTTTTCGTTCTCGGCGGTCTTAAGGAAGAGCGCGGCTATCTGCTCATAGCCCTCCTTCTTCGCGACGCTTGCGAAATAGGTGTATTTATTGCGTGCCTGAGATTCGCCGGCGAATGCGGCCTCAAGATTCTTTTCGGTCTGCGTGCCTGCATATTTTGTAGTCTTTTCCATAGTGATCTCCTTTCAGCATTGGGGATGTACTCCATATTGATGGTAGCATTTGTCAGTTGCACTGTCAATATGCATCTTCTTCAGAAAGTTAAGATGTGACCAAAAGGCAAAGCGGCGGTTGAAATAGAGCGCGGATTGGGGTATAATAAATAGATTCCTGCCGCGGCCATATGGTGCGGCGTGGAACAAACATCACCTGCAAGGAGCGTAGAAACACCATGCTGCATAACAGCATTTATATAAAGGGCGCACGGGAGAATAACCTCAAAAATATCGACGTTGAGATACCGAGAGATAAGCTCGTCGTCGTCACCGGGCTTTCCGGAAGCGGCAAGTCGAGCCTTGCGTTCGATACGATATACGCCGAGGGCCAGCGCCGCTATGTCGAGAGTCTCAGCTCTTACGCGCGCATGTTCCTCGGACAGATGGATAAGCCTGATGTCGACTATATCGACGGGCTTTCCCCGGCAATATCCATCGACCAGAAAACGACCTCGAAGAACCCACGCTCCACGGTCGGCACGGTCACAGAGGTATACGATTATCTCCGTCTGCTCTGGGCGCGCGTAGGCGTGCCGCATTGCCCGAAGTGCGGCAAGGAGATCAAGCAGCAGACGATAGACCAGATAGTCGACAGGATAATGGAGCTGCCGCAGGGGACGAAGATACAGATACTCGCGCCGGTGATACGCTCAAAAAAGGGCGAGCACGTCAAGGTGCTTGAGGATGCGAAGAAGTCCGGCTATGTCCGCGCGCGTGTGGACGGGGCGGTATACGACCTCGCGGAAGAGATAAAGCTTGAAAAGAACAAGAAGCACAATATAGAGATAATCGTCGACAGACTTGTGATAAAGCCGGACATTACCCGCCGACTCACGGACTCCGCCGAGACGGCGCTCTCACTCGCAGGCGGGCTGATGTACGTTGACCTGCCGGGCGGCGGGGAACAGCTTACGTTCTCGCAGAACTATGCCTGTGACGACTGCGGCATATCCATAGAGGAGCTGACGCCGCGGCTGTTTTCCTTCAACAGCCCGCACGGGGCATGCCCCAAATGTACGGGTCTCGGTGTGCAGATGCTCATCGACCCGGAGCTCATCATGCCGAACCTGAACCTCAGCATAATGGACGGGGGACTCACTGCTTCAGGCTGGAACAATGTGCGCGGGGACTCGATATCGAGAATGTACTTCGACGCGCTCGCAAAGCGCTTTCACTTCAAGCTCACGGACCCGATAAAGGAACTGCCGAAGGAGGCGCTCGACGCGATCCTCTACGGCACGAAGGGCGAGGCACTCCAGCTTAGATACGAAAAGAACGAGGGCTTCGGCGTTATAAAGCGCGAGTTCGAGGGCATCGTCAATAACCTTGAGCGCCGCTACCGGGAGACGCAGAGCCCTGCCATGCGCGCGGACATAGAGGAGTGCATGTCCGAGGTGAAGTGCCCGGAGTGCAATGGGCGCAGGCTCAAAAAGACCGCGCTCGCCGTCACGGTCGGCGGAATGAACATCGCAGAGTTTACGGAGCTTTCGATATTCAAGGCGCTGGAATTCATAGACGGGCTTGAGCTCAACGAAAAGGATGCGATGATCGCCGAGCGCATCATCAAGGAGATAAAGGCGCGGCTCGGCTTTCTCGTCAGCGTCGGGCTGGGCTATC
>CAKTIH010000112.1 GCA_934565615.1 uncultured Oscillospiraceae bacterium
CCGTTAAAGTAGCCCTGAGTGAAGCCCTGACGGGAGAATGCCTTTTCAAGCGTCTCCATCTCCTCGGCCGAGGGCTGGCGCTGCTCCTTGAGCGCCTTGGAATATATCTTTGTAACTATCGCGGTGTACTCCGGACGCTTCATCCTGCCCTCGATCTTGAGGCAGGCGACGCCCGCGTCCTCCAGCTCGCGCAGCCTGTCGACAAGGCAGTTATCCTTGAGGGACATTGGGTAATCGTCCATGCGCCCGCCGAGGCTGTACTGCATGCGGCAGGGCTGGGCGCACATGCCGCGGTTGCCGCTGCGGCGGCCAATGAGCGCGGACATATAGCACTGCCCGGACTGGCAGAAGCAGAGCGCGCCGTGTACAAAGACCTCCGTCTCGATGGACGCGTGCTGCGTGATGAACTTTATCTGCTCAAGGCTCAGCTCGCGTGCGAGCACGGCGCGGGTCATGCCCATCTCCGCCGCGGCCTCGACCCCGGCGAGGTTATGGATGCTCATCTGCGTGCTGGCATGCAGTGGGATATCCGGCAGCGCCTGACGTATCGCGTAGGCAAGGCCGAGATCCTGAATGATTATCCCGTCCGCGCCAAGCTCTGACGCAAGGCGCGCGCTCTCCACAGCCTGTGCGATCTCACGGTCGTTGACCAGAGTATTGAGCGTGACATACACCTTGCAGCCGCGGATGCGGCAATAGCGCATCGAGCGTTCGAACTCCTCATCCGTGAAGTTCTTCGCGCCGCGGCGGGCGTTGAAGTTGCCAAGCCCCATATATATAGCGTCCGCACCGTTCTGCACGGCGGCGATAACGGCCTCCGGCGAACCCGCGGGTGAAAGAAGCTCTATCATTCTCTGCGCTCCTCTGATGTTTCTGGCGTATCTCAATATAACCGCATTAAGATACATGGTAATTATAGCACACAGCCCCCTATTGCGACAAGATAATTTTAATGTTATAATATGGCCGCACCGTAAATTATTTTCTAAGAGGACTTCAGACTATGCAGCAGAGCGCACCGGAAAATCTCATATCTCAGGCGTCGGCGGACAGGCTCATCGCCGCGCATGATGGGGACGTTGCCCTGCTGTACATATACCTGCAGCGCACGGGCGGCGACCTTGAGGGCGCAGCACGCGAGCTTTGCCGCACGATGGGCGAAATTGAAGCCGCGCATGAAAAGCTCCTGCGCATGGGGCTCATCGGCACTTTTCCCGCCCCTTCCCCTGCCGCGCCTGCGGAGCAGCCGCGCGCGGAAAAGCCGCATGAAATCAAGCTCCCTCCCGCGGAGGAGCTGCCGGAGTACCGCGCGGAGGACATCGTCCGCCGCAGCAAGGAGGACGATGCTTTTGCCGCGATCGTCGCCGAGGCGCAGAAGGTTCTGGGTCATGTGCTCAGCAGCTCCGACCTCAAGCGGCTCTTCGGCATATACGATTATCTTGCCCTGCCGCCCGAGGTCGTGCTCGAGCTGCTCAATTACTGCGTGTCCATCTCCTGTTCGCCGAGCGGCGAGGGGCGGCGTCCCTCGATGCGCTTCATCGAAAAGGAAGCCTACGCGTGGGTCCACATGGAGATATTCACGCTTGAGCAGGCGGAGGAATATATACAGAAAAGCCAGCTTCGGCGCGGCGATATCGGCAGGATAAGCGAAGCCCTCGGCATCCGCGGGCGCGCGCTCACACCGTCGGAGCAGCGCTTCATAAGCTCATGGCTCGACATGGGCTTTACGCTCGACGCGATTGAACTGGCCTACGACCGCACGGTCACGAACACGGGTGCCCTCAAGTGGGGCTACATGAATAAAATTCTCCAGACATGGCACGAGAAAAAGCTGCACACGCCGGCGGAGATCGAAGCAAACGACCCGCGCCGCAAGCCCGCGTCGGCGGCAAAGCCCGCTGCAAAGCAGGACAAGCCCATCGACCTTGACCGGCTGCGCGCAGCGCTCGACAAAATGTAAAGGCAGGTAAACGCATATGCGCTATGACGGGAAGCTTCTGGCCAGGGCCAGAGCAGAGCTTGAAAACATAAAGCAGCGCAATCTCTCCGAGCAGCAGCGCCGGAGGGACGAGGTCTATCGCCGCTGCCCTGAGATACAGCGCATCGACGGCGAGATGCGCGCGCAGATGGCGGAGCTCGTCCGCCTCACGATAGCGCACGATCCTGCGCTCAAGAGCAAGACCGCCGTGCTGCGGGACGATAACCTCTCGCTCCAGATGCGCCGCGCGGAGCTTTTAAACGAGCTCGGGCATGATCCGGAATACCTCGACGCGATCTACTCCTGTCCCAAATGCCGGGACACCGGCATATACGAGGGCGGCGTCTGCTCCTGCCTTGAGCGGCTCTATAACCGGGAGCTTACGAAAGAGCTCGGCACACTCATGCAGAACGGTGACGAGAGCTTTGAAAAGTTCGACCTGCGCCTGTATCCTGACTCCTTTGACCCCGCTGTGCAGGCCGCGCCGCGCGAGGTCATGACGCTGGTGTTCGAGCGCTGCCGCAGATATGCCGAGAGCTTCCCGAACGTCTCCTCAAACCTGCTGTTCCAGGGCGGCACAGGCTTGGGTAAAACCTACCTCTCGGCCTGCATCGCCCGCGTCGTCGCCGAAAAGGGCTTCTCGGTGTGCTATGACAGCGCGTCCGCTGCGCTCGAGAGCTATGAGCGCGCAAAGTTCGGGCGCGATACCGAGGACGGCGAGGCCGCCGCGCTGCGCGTGCGGCGCATGGAGAGCTGCGACCTGATGATCCTTGACGACCTCGGCACGGAGATGATAACCCCCATGTCGCTCAGTGCACTTTACACTCTTATAAACACCCGCCTTGTGAACGGGCGGAAAATGATAATCAGCACAAACTGCTCGGAGGAGGAGCTGGCAAAAAAATACACGCCGCAGATATGCTCACGCATAGCGGGCGAGTTCATCGCGCTCCCCTTCGTCGGGCAGGACATAAGAAAACTGAAGAGAGGGATATAGTCAATGCAGCACGAGATCACCGAACGCATCCCGCTGCTCGACGGCAGCGGAAACCTCACCCAGTCCGGCTACGCAAAGAAGCTCCTCCCCGTCTACCGCCGCGCCGATATAAAGGCCGGCAAGCTCCGCATCAAGGAATGGGATTACTACCTCATCAACAACGGCCGCTTCGCCCTCGCCCTCACCGTGGACGACAACGGCTACATGGGGCTTGACTCTATCTCCCTGCTGGACTTTGAAAACGGCTGGGAGATCACCAACAGCCCCATGAGCTTCATGCCGCTCGGCAAGCTCCGCATGCCCGAGACCTCCGCCGAGGGCGACGTTTCGCACGGCGGGAAAAAGCATCTTATCAGCTTTAAGCATGCTGGTCCGGGCCGCCGTGTGCTCGACGTGCGCATGGATAACTTCGGCCCCGGCGGTGCGATAACGGCGCATGTCGAGCTGTTCGACGAGCCTGAGGACAGCATGGTCATCTGCACACCCTTCGATAAGCCCGGCCACTTCTACTATAACCAGAAGATCAACTGCATGCGTGCCAAAGGCGAGGTCAGCTATAATGGCGTGAAGTACGTCTTTGACCCGTCGGAGAGCTTCGCCGTGCTCGACTGGGGGCGCGGAGTGTGGACGTATCACAACACATGGTACTGGGGCTCGGCCTCCTACCACGTTGACGGCGTGCCTTTTGGCTGGAACATCGGCTACGGCTTCGGCGACTGCTCTGCCGCGAGTGAGAACATGCTCTTCTATAACGGCAGGGCGCACAAGCTCAGTCAGGTGAGGTTCAATATCCCGGGAAATGAAAAGGACTTCATGTCCCCGTGGACATTTACCTCCGACGACGGACGTTTTGAAATGGACTTTGTCCCGGTGCTCGACCGCGCCGCCTGCACGGATGTCAAGCTCATCAAGTCCGACCAGCACCAGGTGTTCGGCCGCTTCACCGGCAAGGCCGTGCTGGACGACGGAACGGTGATAGAGGTGCGTGACTTCCCCGGCTTTGCCGAGAAGGTCGAGAACAAATGGTGATATAAACCAAGAGCTGCGCGGTGTTCCGCGCAGCTCTTGGTTTATGCTTATTGTTCTTTCTTCGTGCGGCGCTTGAGTCCAAGCGCCGTCAGGCTGAGCGCCCCGGTGAGCGAGGCGCACATGAGAAGGCTCCACAGGCCGAGAGTGCTGTCGTCCCCGGTCCTCGGCGTCTTTTCGCCGCCGGTCGCAGGTATGTACTCACTCTCCTCGTAGCCGCACAGTTCGCAGGTATGCGTCCTTATGCCGCGCTGGCTATAGGTCGGGCTCTTGGTAACGACCCATTCGCCGAAGCTGTGACCCTCGGCGGAAACCGTGACCTTGCCGCAGCATGACCATTTCTGCTCATGGGTGCTGGCCGTTATCGACCACCCCCCCGTGCCGCTGTGGTTATCGGGGTTCTTTTCACCGTACTCGAAGGTTTCAGTCCCAGCCGCTCCGCAAACCGCGCAGGACTTATAGTACACTGCCTTCGCCGTGCAGCTCGCGGCAGTCTTGAGGTACTTCGCGTCGGTGTTCTCCGCCGTGTAGCTGTGCGCCGCCGTCTCGCCGTACTCAAAGGTCTCTGTCCCAGCCGCTCCGCAGGCTGCGCAGGACTTGTAGTATACCGCCTTCGCCGTGCAGGTCGCCGCGTTCTTGAGGTACTTCGCATCGGTGTTCTCCGCCGTGTAGCTGTGGGATGCAAGCTCGCCATACTCCTTGCCACAGAACGTGCAGACTGCTTTCTTGGTGCATGTTGCCGTGCCGCCGGTGTGGTCAGTCAGCTTCTTGCCGCAGGTATCGCACAGATGGTCTTTATCATTGTCCGCACAGTCGCTGAGCTGCTTGCTGCAGACGTCGCACTTATGGTCGTTATTACTGTCCGCGCAGGTGCTGAGCCGATGGTAGCAGGCATCGCATCTGTGATCGTTATCATTGTCCGCATGGGGCACCATGCTGTCCACACCATTGCACCCGGAGCATTCATGCCAATGATACGTGTTGTCGTTACTCCAATCAGCGCCATAGATATGGCCGCCATAGCTGCCATACTCCGTATTGCATTTTTTGCAGGTAGCCTTCTTATAGCAATAGGCCGTGCCGCCGGAGCAAGGTTCAGTCCCCTTGGTATTGTCGCGGGAGCACACGCCGGTGTGCGTACCGTCGGCGTTCGAGGTGCAATTTATGTAGTCATGGCCGGCGGTGTTTTCCGCGGTAAAGGTTTCGCTTGTGCTGATCACACCGCATGAGCATGACATGTAATAGACCGCGTCATGCTCGCAGTCCGCGGGAGTTTTCAGTGTCTCCGAATTCATAGCCCGCACAGGCGAATGACCGGCCTCCTGCTTCCAGCGAGCGTATACGCTGTGGTCTTTCGTTTCCATCACCTTAACGTATAGGGTAATCTTGCTGCCGCCAGATTCGGCGGTGTACCAGCCGTCGAAGGTGTAGCCGTGGCGCTCGGGCGTCGGGAGGTCTCCATACGAAACACCATACTTACACTCCACAGGGCTTTCTCCCGCCGTCAGCGTGCCGCCGTACGGGTCAAGTGTTACCATGATGGTCTTTGGATTGATCTTGCCGTACAGATCGACCCGGTTGCCGGTGACGGTGAGCTGCGAGGAATCTGTTGCTTTATTCTTGAAGCTATAGTCGTTTATATCGCGCGTCTTATACCAGCCGTCCAGCTCGTTTCCGGCTTCATCCAAGCCCTTGAATTTACCGGCCGCCTGCAAGGCTTGGAAAATCGCGCCAAGCCCCCTGAGTTCATAGTCCTCCAGCGCTGTGGTGTGATCCGTCAGGATCGCGCCGCCCCCCGCGGCCTCATATTCCACGTCACCGTCAGGGTTATACATGTGATAGCGGATCTCAATCGTGTCGCTTGTCTTCTGAAGCTTTATATTGACGGCCGCCTTCAGCTCCGGCTCCGGCTGCTTGATGATACGCGCATCGAGATTAGGCGTACCGGTAATGGTCTGCTCCTCGATGGAATACGGGTCGTAGGTCGTCCCGTCCCATGTCGCCCTACAAGGGTAGACCGCCCCGTCCTCCGTATAGAGGTTTACAAACGGCAGACCGAGGTCATCAAATGCCGTGCCGACCGGTTCGCCGGTAATATCCTGACAGGCTTCGATCCTCGCCACCGTACGTTTGATCGCGTCTATCTTTATCGTGCACTCTGTAACGGCGTAGCGATCCTGATCTTTCGGTGTGAACACCACAGTGACATCATATTGCCCCTCGCTGTCGAAGCTTTGCTGTGACTGCTTTAATGTAAACGTGCCGTCTATCGTCGTACCGTCAAGCATGGCCTCCCCGCCGATAAGCGCGCCGGTTCCTCCCGAATCCTCATCCGTCCCGAGCCGGAGAGCATCGTCGACAAATATCTGGTTGTCTTCAAGCGCAAATTCACCCTTCGTCCACCGGAACACGGGCGCTGTCACGATAGTCGGGGCAACAGGTTCGTACTTCAGCTTCACCTTGATGCTTGTCGTAAGTGACGTGGTAGGCTGTTCAATATACTCTTTCCACCAGGATAAATCAAGCGTGCCGGTAATGGTCTGCTCATTCGGTGAATTCTTGTCGTAGGTCCTCTCGTCCCAGCTCACATCGCTAGGACAGCTTCTGGTTCCGGAACCGTCATCACGTCCCGCCTCGAACTCGATCTCAACCGGAAGCCCAAGCTCAGCAAACTCCGTGCCGACAGGCTTATTCGCGATGACATTAGTGATTGAAAACACCCTGATGACCTTGAGCGGGAGGACATCCACGTTCACCTTGCATGTCGCTGTCGTGTACTTCACGGTATCCTCGGGCGTGAATATGACCGTGCGTTCGAGTTTTCCGGCCCTCAGTCCAACACCATCGCCTGCCGGATAACCATACAGCAGTTCATCTTCGTCAAGTGCAAATTTACCTTCGATTTTTTCACCGTTCACCGTCGCGGTTCCGCCCGTAAGTCCCGCCGCTTTCAATACTTTATACTCGTCAAGGGCATAGAATGTCCCTTCTATCGTGGGCGGGGTAAGCACGGGTGTCACAGCCTCCTGCGCCGCGGGAGCAGCGGCCGCATACACGAACGTGGAATATGCAGCAATGTCTGCATCGTTGGTGCCATTCGCATCGTCGGCATCATCAGCGTCGTCCGTATCGTTGTTCACATCACCGATGTCGTCCGCGTCATTCACGGCGTTCACGACTATGACCTCTTCCGCACAGGTACACGCCTGTGCGCCTTCATCGCCGCAGACTGAGCAGGCATAGTTCACGGCTCCCTCCGTGCATGCTTCGGTGCAGACGCACACGGGCGCTTCTTCCAAATCCTCGCCCTCGGCAAAGGCCGGTACGGGGAATAGCGTCAGCGTCATGCAGATAAGCAGCAGAATGCTGAGCAGTCG
>CAKTIH010000113.1 GCA_934565615.1 uncultured Oscillospiraceae bacterium
GAGCCGACCGAGGCCGCGCTCGTGAACTTCGGTGCAGCCAACGGGCAGATAAAACCGGAGCTTGAGAAGGAGCAGCCCCGCGTCGCCGAGGCCCCGTTTGACTCCGGGCGCAAGATGATGTCCACCGTCCATAAATGCGGCGATTCCTACATCCAGTACACCAAGGGCGCGCCCGACGAAGTTCTAAAGTGCTGCACGAGCTATCTTGATAACGGCAAAATACTCCCGCTTACCGACGAAAAGCGTGAGGATATCCTCTCCATGAACCACGCCATGGCAGACCGCGCGCTGCGCGTTCTCGCCGCGGCGGAGCGCCGCTGGGACGCTTTGCCTGAGGACTGCTCCCCTGCCAACTTAGAGCAAGAGCTGTGCTTTATCGGCCTTACCGGCATGATCGACCCTGTCCGTCCGGAGGTCAAGGCCGCGATCGACGAATGCCGCCGCGCCGGTATCCGCCCCATCATGATAACCGGCGACCATAAGGACACCGCCGTTGCCATCGCGCGCGAGCTCGGCATTATTGACGATTCGTCGCAGGCCATCGAGGGGCGTGAACTCAACAGGCTCAGCGACGATGAGCTTGACGAAGTCATTGACAAATACAGCGTCTACGCCCGCGTCCAGCCCGAGCACAAGGTGCGCATTGTCTCCTCGTGGCGGCGCCGCGGCGCAATAACCGCCATGACCGGCGACGGCGTAAACGACGCGCCGTCGATAAAGTCCGCGGACATCGGTGTCGGCATGGGCATCACCGGCACGGACGTTACAAAGAACGTCGCGGACATGGTGCTCTCCGACGACAACTTTGCCACCATTGTCGACGCCGTCGGCGAGGGTCGGCGCATATACGACAACATCCGCAAGACAATTCAGTTCCTGCTGGCCTCGAACATGAGCGAGGTCGTAGGCGTTTTCGCGGCGACACTCATGGGCTTCACGCTCTTAAACCCCGTGCACCTGCTGTTCATAAACCTGATAACCGACTGCTTCCCGGCGCTCGCCCTCGGTCTTGAGCGCGGCGAACCGGACATCATGGACCGCCCGCCGCGCAAGGCTTCAGACGGTATTTTTGCCGGAGGTCTCGGCGTCGACATAGCGTACCAGGGTGTCCTGATCGCAGTGATCACGCTCGCGTCATATATAATAGGCCACTGCATGGAGGTCGGCCACTTCGCGTGGCCGCACGGCATCTCCGACGACGGCATGACCATGGCCTTTCTCACAATGAACATGTGCGAGATATTCCACAGCTTCAACATGCGCTCCCAGCGCAGGAGCATATTTACGCTCCCCGGGCACAACAAGCTCCTCTGGGGCGCGATGCTTGCGGCACTCGCGCTGACGACGATCGTCCTTGAAGTCCCGGTGATCGCCGCGGCCTTCGGCTTCACGCCCGTCGACTGGAACGAATACGCCGTCGCCCTCTGCCTTGCCATTCTCGTGATACCGATAGTCGAGCTTGTGAAGCTCCTTCAGCGCCGCGCCGGGAAATGAGCCGCACAATATATAAATCGTCTGCACTGCCGATTTTGGCAATGCAGACGATTTATTATTTTCGGATAGGTATTGACATACGCAGTCCGCACGATTATAATTACATCGTAATCGATTACAGTGTAATCACAAGAGAGGTGAACTGATGGCGCTGAAGGATCATTCGCTGGACGATAAAATTACTGCCGCCGCAATGAAGGAATTTTCCGCCAAGGGCTACAACGGCGCGTCGCTGCGGAAGATAGCGGAGGGCGCGGGCGTCACCGTCGGCGCGATACAGACGCGCTATAAGTCTAAAGATGCGCTGTTCGCAGGTCTGCTGAAGCCGCTTCTGGACGATATAAGCGCGACGTTCCAAAGCGTCAAAGCGGACTACTATTCCGGTGCGGACGGCGACCTCGCAGCACAGCTCAAGGTCTCGATGCAGCACGAGTCCAAGGCGATACTGCACCTTATCTTCGCGCATTATGACGAGGCGCTGCTCCTCTTCTGCCGCAGTGCGGGCAGCAGCATGGAGCATTACTTCGACACAGTTGTGAAGAGCAAGATCGACGAGAGTATAGCCTTCTTTCACAACGCGGGCTATGCAAGTGTTGATGAAAAGCTGCTGGGACTTCTTATCTCCGCGCAGTTTGATTCCTACCGCCGCATCGTCATTGACTGCCCCGACCGGGAGAGCGCCGAGAAATATATGAGTGCGCTGATGACATATCACTTCGGCGGTTGGACGGCGCTGTTTGATTCGATAAAGAAAGCACAGGAGAATAATTGAGATGAAATATAACGGCTTCTATTTCTGGATGTTCAAAGGCTCTATGAAAAAGGTCCTGGCGGAAAAGTACGGCAAGCAGTACGCTTCCGAGATCATGAAGAAGAGCAAGCGCGTTTACCGTGAGCTTGTGGAGCAGGCGGACGATATCGGCGACGATAACCCTATGGCGTATAATGAGCTGTTCGCACTCTCATTCGTCGCGCCCTATGTGGCAAGCGACAAGAAGATACCGCCCGAGACCGTGCAGGAAATGATGCGCCGTGCGCTCTACCACATCAAGTGGTACTTTGCGAAGACCGACCTCAACACTGCCAAGGGCAAGGCCGAGAACAAAAAGAGCGTCGTCAAATACGCCAAGTGGTACACGCCCGAAAAGGAAGCGCAGTACCCCACCTCCTTCAAGGTCGACTTTGTCGGTCAGCCCCATGAGGGCGCGTGCTACTACCGCATCACCCGCTGCCCGATCTGCGCGTATGCCGATAAGCTCGGTGTGCGTGAGCTGATGCCGCTCTTCTGTGAGCTGGACGAGGTCATGATAACGCTCCAGCACGGCGTACTGCACCGCAAGCACACCCTCGCCGACGGCGGAGAATACTGCGACTATTACATAACCGGCAATAAGGAATAAGCTCAATTGCAGCAGCAAAGCTTCAGCCCCACCGCATGTGTTTGCGGTGGGGCTGAAGCTTATTTAATCAGTGCTGATAATAGGTGTCCATAGCGTAATTGCCGCTGCTGAGCTTGGCGTTTGTTATCTCATCGACGACGATGTTGCCGTCCGCGTCGATGACCTGACGGTGCGTCAACGTCCGGTAGCCGGTGCCGACATCGTCCTCAAAGCCATAGGTCTCGTGCGTGAGCTTTATGGTGTAGCCCTCGCGGTCGGGATAGGCGGGGTCGATGAACTTGTCAAAGTCGTACACCCAGCTATAGGAGCTGTCAAACTCGACGGGCATATAGTCGTCATCCTCAAGAGTACCCCATATCTCAAAGGTGAGGGTGCTCTCTTCGTTATTGAAGATGCCGACAAGCTTTATGGGGTAATTGCGGCTGTTCCTGAACTTAAAGTCGATGGATCGCCCGCCGCCCTCTGGGATAGTGACGGTCGCATCCGTGCCCATCTGCATGTAGTTTACCGGGAAATAGTGGCATTCGCGCTCGACAGTCTCAAGGAAGGAGAAGAGCGTCGCGGCGTACAGAGTGCTCGACACCTGGCATGCGCCGCCGCCTACCTCGTCCTTGACGTCGCCGTCGACATAGGCGGGCGCGGGCAGGAAGCCGGCCTCTTCGGTGCGCTGGCCGACGACCTCGTTATATGAGAACTCATCGCCGGGGTACATTATCATGCCGTCGATCTTCGAGGTCGCAAGCTCAAGATTGCTGCGGCGGTTCTCGCCGGAGTTGGGGAACTTGGTCGTCATCGTGCCGAGCAGGTCGCGGTAAAGCTTGCCGCGCAGCTCGTCGCCGGTGACCTCCGGCCAGACGATGTCGAGCGGGATCTTGACCTCGTCGCCGGGGGCTGCGTCGTTCCAGAGTTTTTCGGCCTGACTGACGTCAAACTTGCAGCCGACTATTTCGTCCGTGACCTCGAACTTGCCGTCATCGGAATAGTAAGCATCGACCGGGTCATGCTCAAGCTCCTTGTGTATCGCGTCAAAGTCCGGGGCGCTGAGCTCCTTGGAGATCGTCGTATAACTGAGCTCCGTCTCGCCCTTTTCGAGCGCGGCAACTATGGCGGCTCTGAAGGCGTCCTTATCGAACTCTATCTGGTTCCAGCCCTTCTTCATCGTCATCTCGGCGGCCTTGGCGTCGACGGTGTACTCCTCCGTGCCCATGTAATCGTTGACAGCAGTAATGCCGCCGCTGATGCAGGAGTCGATATACTCGTTTGAGATGTTCCGGCTTTCGGCGTTAATGTCGACCGTGCCGACAAAAGCCTTAATATAGGTGAAGAGGTTATCGATAATATTCGCGCTGTGGCCATAGGCGTGCGCTGCGCTGACGGCATCGTCAACGGAGAGCACCGCACCGGCCTTGACAGGGTCGACCTCGAAGCTCTGTCCGCCGAGCGTCGTCACCTTGAGCGGGGTGGACACGCGCGTCTCCCAGCCCTGCTGGGTGAGGGCGGCTCGCGTCTGCTCGGCATCGAGCTTGCCGACGGGGATGCTGCCGACATAGAGGTTCGGCAGGTTCGTGCTGCTCTGCGTGATCTCATAGCCCGCGAAAACTCCGCCGCCGATGATAACAAGCAGCAGGACGAGTATCAGCCACAGCGCCGTGCCGCCGCCCTTTTTCCGTTTCTTTTTCTTCGCCTTGGGCGCGCGCCGCTCAGGCTCGTAATCGCGGTCATCGTCGTACATATCCTCCGCGGGTGGAGCGTTGTTATACTCCCCGTCAAGCCCGACTCCGTTCATGTCAAATTCAAATTCATCAGCTTTGCTGCGCTTTTTATTTCTGCTCATGTGCTGCCTCTTCCTGACGTATCTTTTTCTTGAGTCGTATTATACCATCAGTTTCGGCCTTCATCAAGTAAATTATACGGTGGGAAGAGACAAAACGGCTCATCCTCTGCCGAGGTCAAGATATCCTATTTCCTCGGAATAGTGGTCTTCATACGGCGGCTTGTCGCTCTCGCGTATCTCGAGGTTCTCTGCAATCTTCTCGAGCGTCTCCATGCTGTCCGTGCCGCAGACTTTAACAAGATAGCCGTGCTCAGGGTCGAACATGAAGATGTAGTTTACTGTTCCCCAGCTGCAAAAGTTTTTGCTCTCGGTATAGTCGGAGACTATTTCGACTATCTCCCAGCCGTCCCGGTTCTCCTGCTTTACTATTTCCGTTTTGCCGTTGAGCACGCCTTTGGAATTACCGGTGTTCACGTTGCTGGCAGTGATAAGATACGGCATTATATTGCCTTTGCCGTCATTGCAGAGGTAATCTGTCCATTCGCCCCTGTAAACTCTGTGAGTCGCGGCGGACGGCAGCCAATTGGCCTTGAACTCCGGGCGATTATAGCTCTCATCGGGGCCGGTAAAGGTCAGCACCATCCCAGCATCCGGGAAATGCAGTGTCTTGTCGTTCACTACCTCGCCGTTTTTGTTTATCTCGGTTATGTGCCCGGAGACCACCTCGTCCTGATCCTGCACATCCTGCAGATTCATGTTGTAGCGCACTATCGCACACGCAGCCGAGCCGAAGAAAACCGCTATCACCGCGGCAAGCAGCAGCGTGCGTACCCTCACGCTTCGGCGCGCGGGCTGAACGCCAATCTTTTTAAGCGTCTTGGCCTTTATGCGCGCAGCCAGCTCCGCGTCAGCTGTACCGAGCGTGACATTTTCCGGGCAGCAGTCGCTGCACAGTTCGGATATTTTAAGCTTCATTGCCGTACCCCCTCTCCTCAAGATAATATTTAAGTCTCTGCCTCCCTCGCGCAAGCTTTGTGCGCACGGTCGCGCCGTTCATGCCGAGCGCGGCGGCGATGTCCTCGGTCTTCTGATACAGGAAATAGTGCCGCTTGAATATCTCGCAGTCCGGTTCGCCGAGCGTGTCCACCGCCTCGCGTGCAAGCTCGCGCAGTTCCAGCGTCAGTACACCCTCCTCAGGACCGTTGGCAGTAATGTCGATAAAATCATCCTCAAGCGCGCTCTCAAGATGCTTTGACCGCAGCGCGCTCAGAGCCTTATTGCGTACCACAACAGCGAGGTAGCCCTTGAGCTTTCCCGGCTCGACGGCGTCGCGGTTATACCAGAGCGCGGCAAAGCAGTCGGACACAGCCTCTTCCACGTCCTCCGCCGGGAGCATCGGGCGCATCACGTTCGACGCGATGGCATAGACATACGGCGTGTACAGCTCTATGATCTCCGACAGCGCCGCCGTGCTCCCGCGCTTGAGCTGCCGCAGCAGCTTGGTTTCATTCACGTATGCGTCACCTCATTCCTCAGGCCAGATATGTATATTGAAGCGCAGGAGAAACTGCTCTCCCGGTATCCATACATGGTAAAGCCCATCCATCTTATCGCTCAGCGCGAGGAAGTCCTCAGGCGCTGCCGTAACGATGGCGGTGTAAGCCCAGCTCTCACGGCCGTTGTCTATGCTCTTCGTTGCCATGACCTCGGCCTGAACGCCCTGCGCAGCAAAGGCCTCGGCGTCCCGCAGGGCATATTCAAGGTCCAGCTCCTCGTACAAAGGAATATATTCCGACTCATATGTGTCGATGGCTTCCTCCCAGCCCTCGGTCTTTTGCACCCACTCGGGGTATTCCTCGGGCAGCTTTTCTAAAAGCTCTTCATCGTCAAGCGTCTTTCTGAGCATGTCGGTGCTTTCGTATTCGGTGAGTGCGTCAGCGCCCAACACCTCCGACAGCGCCATCAGTGCCCGGTCATGGTTCTGGAGCGGGATGTTCCACTTGTCGAGCCGCTTGTCAAAAACACAAAACGGCCATCCGTAGACCACGAACTTCACCGGCTGATCCTGCGGCTGCTGCGCGAGCCAATCGAGACAGTCGGGCGCAGCGTTGTTGCTGAAATAGAAATTGCCGTATTCATCGTATAGTGAGCGCAGGAAGTCCCGCGCGCTGTCGTAGACCTCCGGTTCGTCATCCGCGGCTTCCGGGGACGCCGCGGCGGCAGCTTCGGTCGGCATCGGCGGTGATGCGCTGTCCATGGGCTGCGCCGGTGTGCTGCCGCAGCCGCACAGCAGCAGCGCGATAACAAGCGCGAGGATAGATACCCGTTTCATAGTAAGCACGCTCCTTTGTGTGTATTTCTTGTGTATTTATCTTTCTGCTTATATAAACGCATCGGGAGCGGAAAATGTGGCTGTAAACTAAAAGTTGGGGTACCTGGGTAGCTCCGGGTGCTCCAACTTTTAGCATGTTGAAAAAATAAGAGTA
>CAKTIH010000114.1 GCA_934565615.1 uncultured Oscillospiraceae bacterium
TCATTGATTTGACATTCATTACACTGATACTGGAGGATATATAAATATGGCACTTTACAGCGATAAGGTCATGGACCATTTTCAGAATCCGCGCAACGTCGGCAAGATGGACGACGCAGACGGCATCGGCGAGGTCGGCAACGCCAAGTGCGGCGACATTATGCGTATGTATATCAAGGTGGAGGACGGCGTGATAACCGACTGCAAGTTCAACACCTTCGGCTGCGGCAGCGCCATTGCTACAAGCTCTATGGCGACCGAGCTTATAAAGGGCAAGCCCGTTGAGGAAGCGCTTGAGCTTTCCAATCAGGCGGTCGTCGAGGCGCTCGACGGTCTGCCCCCGCAGAAGATCCACTGCTCTGTCCTTGCCGAGGAAGCGGTCCGCGCCGCCGTCAAGGATTATTATGACAAGAACGGCATCGCTTACGATCCCGAGAAGTTCCAGATCCACGACTGCGAGCACTGCCACGACTGATAATATAAGTAAAAATACTCCCTGTCCGGTTGGACAGGGAGTATTTTTGTGCCTATATAATTACTTCTCAAGTGCTTTCATAAAGCTCTTGATGACCTCGACCGCGCCGTTAACGCCGATGCGGCTGCTGTCGATGCACAGGTCGTAGTTGCCGCTCTCACCCCAGATCTGGTCGGTGTAATACTTGTAGTAGCTGGAACGGTCCTTGTCGACCTCGCGGATGAGCTTCTTTGCCTGATCCTCGGTGAGGTTCTTGCGCTTCATGATCGTCTTGATCCTGAAGGGCATGTCGGCCATGATGAAAACGCGCAGGACATCATCGCGGTTTCTGAGCACATAGTCCGCGCAGCGCCCGACGAAGATGGCGTTGCCTTTGTCGGCAAGGCTGCGTATAGTGTCGAACTGCGCCGTCGCTATCTGGAGGTTCAGGCGGAAACCCTCGTTCATGCCTATGTAATGCGGCGTCGGTACAATGTACGAGGACACGCGCTTTTCGTCATAGGTGTCGAGTATCTCCTTGCTGAAACTCGAGTTTTCCGCCGCGTGGTCGACTATCTCTTTATCGTAGCAGTTATAGCCAAGCGCGTCGGCCAGTGCTCTGGCGATATCGTGCCCGTTGCTGCCGTGTTCTCTTCCCAGTGTAATTATCATAAAAAACGCCTCCGTTTTCAGAATTTCACTGTATAAAATATACCACGCCCCGGCGCAGTTTTCAAGCCTTTTATGCCGTAAGGACAAGTGCGGCGAAGTGCGCGCATATACTGCTTCATACCGTCAATTGATGGTAAAACAGGAGGCAGACCATGATAAGACGCCGCAGACTCATATATAACACCGCCCTGCTGACGGTCTCATCCCTGCTGATGAGCTGCATCGGCATGGCCTTTCAGGTCTGGCTCGTCGGGCGCATCGGCTCGGCCGGCATAGGACTTTATCAGCTCGTCCTCTCGGTCACAAATCTCCTTGCGACCTTTGCCATTTCCGGCATCCGCTTTGCCTCGACGCGCCTTGTTTCCGAGGAGCTGGGGCTCGAAAACCCCGGCGGCATCCGCTCCGCGATGCGCCGCTGCCTTGGCTACGCGTCGTTTTTCGGCGCGGCGGCGGGCGCGATAATGTGGCTCCTGGCAGAGCCGATAGGCTTTCTCTGGATATGCGATGCGCGCACGGTGATGTCGCTCAGGCTTTCGGCTATAAGCATGCCCTGCATCTCGCTGTGCTCGTCAGTGTCCGGGTACTTCACCGCCTGCGGCCGCGTCTGGAAGCCGACGCTCGTCCACTTTGCCGAGCAGCTTATAGGCATCGCGCTCGTCGCGCTGTGCCTGAACGCCGTCCCCGCCGGGGACATTGAGAAAAGCTGCGCCGCCGTCACTCTCGGCAGAGTGGCGGCGGACGTGATAAGCCTTATTCTTATGGGGATCGTCTATCTTGCCGACCGGCACCGGCATTATGGGGAGCCTGCCCCGTCGGGCGGACTTACCGCGCGCATGCTGCGCATCGCCGTGCCGCTCGCGGTGTCGGCCTATGCGAGGAGCGCGCTCTCCACGCTCCAGCACCTGCTCGTCCCGCGCGGCCTCAAGTCCGCCGGGTACTCTGCCGACGGCGCGCTCTCGGGCTACGGCGTCATACAGGGCATGGTGCTGCCGATCATCTTTTTCCCGTCCTGCATCATGGCTGCGGCCGCGGAGCTTATAGTCCCGGAGCTTACCGAGGCGCAGGTGCAGGGAGACGGGGAGGGGATACACCGCGCGTCGCGCTCGCTGCTGCGCCTGAGTCTCGGCTTTTCCGGAGCCGTCGCGGCGTTCATGTTCATCTTTGCCGACAGCCTCGGCCTTGCGATCTATGACAGCGCAGAGGCCGGAGCCTATATCCGCGTCCTCGCGCCGCTTATCCCCGTCATGTATACCGACATGACCGTTGACGGCTGCCTAAAGGGCTTGGGGCAGCAGATGTGGAGCATGGGCATCAACATCCTTGACGCGGTGCTGGGGCTCGTGCTGGTCTGGACGCTGCTGCCGGTGTATGCGCTGCGCGCCTATATCGGGATAATCTATTTCACCGAAGCCGTGAATTTTATTTTGAGCATCCTGCGTCTGCGGCGGGTGCTGAACCGCCGCGGCGGCTGACGCGCTTTGCATCGTTCCTGTGCAGGATCGGGGAGATGCGCTTATACAGCAGGAAGGTCAGCGCCGAGACGACGATGCCTTTGAGCAGGTTGAACGGGACGACCGCGAACAGCACCAGTGTGCTGACGCTGTTTATCGCGCCGTTCACCGCTGTGCCCATGCCGACTATCGTGTCGAGCGGCAGGCCGAACAGCTCCGAGAATTTCGGCAGCAGGTAGATCGCGTTGAAGGCGCTGCCGAATACTGTCATGATGAGCGTGCCGACGGCCATGCCGATGAGCGCGGTTTTCTTGCCGGGCTTTGCGTGGTAGATCATGCTCGCCGGGAGGATGAACGTGCAGCCGACGACGAAGTTTGCAAAGTCGCCGACGTAAGCGGTGGTCGTGCCCTTGAGCAGGAGCTTGACTATGACCTTCAGCAGCTCCGTCGCAGCGCCTGCCACAGGGCCGAGGTAGAACGTGCATATCAGCACCGGCATCTCACTCAGGTCGAGCTTATAGAAGCCCGGGGCAAAGAACAGCGGTATCTCAATGAGCATCAGCACGCCCGCCATGCATGCGAACATTGCCGTGTAGCTTATATAGTGCGTGCTCGAAAAGCTCTTTCTGTCATGGCAGACGTACTTTTCAAACAGCAGTGCGACGATGAATATCGCCGCGATTATCAGAACGCAGCTAAGCACAAAGGTTAGGTTTTCCATAATGTACCTCCGGAATAAAAAAATATACCTGAAGACCGAAATCTTCAGGCACAGAAAAAATATATGTTAAACCGCATCGTGAGCGCTCACAATGACGGCCTGACATCTTCTTTCATCCAGACTGTAACTGTCGGTCCCGGAGTTGCACCGGGTCAGCCTTGCGGCTCGCGGACTTTACCGCCGATCGGGAATTTCACCCTGCCCTGAAGACGGCCTTAGTATAGCACCCTCGTTTCCGCTTTGCAAGAGCCTTTTCATAATTTTCTTGCGCCGCGGGGAAATATGTCGTACAATCGCATTATAGAAAATCAGAGAGGGAGGGCGCGGAGACGTGTACGATAGGGAGAAAACCTGCTGCTTTACGGGGCACCGTCCCGCAAAGCTCCCTTGGGGCTCGCGCGAGAGCGACCCGCGCTGTGCAGCGCTGAAGCTGGAGCTTGCCGCGCGTATCGAGGCGATATATGACCTGGGCTACAGGCACTTCATCTGCGGCATGGCCATCGGCTGCGACACGTTTTTTGCCGAAGCGATCATCGCCCTGCGCGAGCGGCACAGCGATGTCACGCTTGAAGCGGCGGTGCCCTGCGGCAGCCAGCCAGATAAATGGACGAAGGCGCAGCGGCTGAGATATAACGAGCTTCTCGACCGCTGCGATACTGTGACCGTCCTGCAATACGGCTATACGGACGACTGCATGATGCAGCGCAACCGGTACATGGTCGACCGTTCATCGCTGCTCCTTGCCTGCTTTGATGGCCGCCCCGGCGGCACCATGAGCACCATCGTCTATGCCGAGCGCCAGGGACTCAAAACTGTGATAGTCGAGCTCTGAACGCCGCGGCTGTAAAAATTTATTTCTTCCCGAGCGCGTCCTTCGCCCCATCAAGCAGCGTGCCGAGAAGGTCGTTCTTACCGGAGGATGAGCCAAGGAGCTTTCCGATGATGTCCGCCATGCCCGGCGTCTCGCCCTTGAGCAGGCTCACCGCGGCCTTTTTCGTGTCGGAATCGGCAGCACGGTACAGTTCGAGCAGCTTCAGCTCCGACGCTGTGACCTTTACGGATTTGCTGCCCGAGGTCGTCTTTGTGCTCGAAGCCTTCTTCGCTGTCGAGGACTTCGCACCTGACTTGTAGGTGGACTCCTTCGCCGCGTTTATGAGCGAGCTCTGCGTGACGCCCGTCACCTTTGCGATGTCCTTGAGGACTGCCTGCGTCAGTTCCAGCTCGCCGCGCTCGGCCTTGCTGATATCTGCCGCGGTCAGACCCTTTATCTTCTTTGCGAGCTGCTCCTGAGTAAGCCCCGCATCTGTGCGCGCTTCCTTTATAAGCGGACCGATCTTGTTTGCCATGCTTCATACCTCCGGTTTTGTATTTATGGTATCGTAATTCTAACTTTACCATGAATTTCGCCGGATTTCAACAAAATCCCGGACGCTCAAGCGTCCGGGATTTATGTTATGTCATATCAGGTCTTGCGGTAGAGAGTGTAGCCGCAGCGGCACTTTATGTGTATCTTGCCCTTGCCCTTAGGAACGCGGATATACGTGCCGCAGCCGGGGCATTTGAAGAAGCGATAGCTCTTGCGCTGGGAGAAGCGGTCCTTCCACGCGGCGTACTTGTTTTTCCAACGGTCAAGATAGGCAAGGTATGCGCGGTTTTCCATTTCGCGCCGATCGAGCTGCCGCGAGAAAGCGCGGACAAAGGCCGAGATCAGAGAGAAGATACCGAGCCAGATAAATAAGCTGCCCAGAAAACCGGGCAGGAAACAGCCTATCAGAAACCCAGCCAGACCGAACCAGAACTGGAACTTTGAAAGCTCGTCCATGCCCTGACGTCCGGAAAACAGATTGCGAAGCTTGTCCTTCATTTTGCACCCCTTGCCGGGCGACGATCCCGGCGCGCTGAATATGAACATATTTTAAGAATTTAGGCAGACGATGTCAATAGTCCGGGCGCAATGTTTACAAATCGGCAATACCACGGGAGAATATATAAATATGATTTACTTGAACCTTTTGCACTCAAGTGTTACAATAACAGTTGAATAGACAATATCACCTCAGGAGGTATGGATATGATAGCGATAGGCAGCGATCACGGCGGCTTCGAGCTTAAGAAAAAACTCATGGAGCACCTCAGTGAAAGAGGGCTTGAATATAAGGACTTCGGCACCTACAGCAGCGCGTCCTGCGATTATCCCGTATACGCAAAGGCGGTAGCAAACGCTGTGGCGTCAGGCGAATGCGACAGGGGCATCATCATCTGCGGCACCGGCATCGGCGTGTCCATAACCGCGAACAAGGTCCGCGGCATCAGAGCGGCCCTGTGCGGGGACTGCTTCTCCGCCGAGGCGACGCGTCAGCATAACGACGCGAACGTTCTCTGCATGGGTGCGAGAGTCGTCGGCGAGGGTCTGGCGCTCAAGATAGCCGACACCTTCCTTGACACGCCCTTTTCTAATGACGAGCGGCACATCCGCCGCATTTCCATGATCGAGGATTAAAATTTGGCAAGAGTACAGGAATTTTACAAAGGCAGACGCAAGAAGAAAAACCTTGCGATTATCCCCTTTATAGTGCTGCTGGCGCTCGTGTCGGTGACGCTCGTCACCTTCTACGGTATGCAGAAGTACGCCGTCATCACGAAGGACGGCGTCTCGGTCGAGCTGCCTATCCTTGACGACGGGAGCAAGCAGGTCACTGTGGACAGCCAGGGCAACGAGGTCGTGAACTTCGAGAAGGTCGACGCGAACATCGTTTTCGACGCGCCGGATTATTCTTCGGTTCAGGCTGCGGTGGGCGAGGATGTTCCGGAGCTGCGCGCGATCTTCGTCCCGGCGGAGAACATCACGCAGGAGAAGCTCAACGAGTACGCCGCGCGTCTGGTGCGCGGCAACGCCCTTGTGCTTGAAATGAAGCCGCGCACGGGCGAATATCTGTGGGAGTCGCACAGCAGCCTTGCCGAGGCCTACGGTCTCAGCCCTCAGAATGACAGAACGACCGCGATGCCGGACTATATCAGCGCTCTTAAGGACCGTGATATATACCTTGTCGCGCAGATAAGCTGCTGCGTCGATGAGCGCCTCTCGTCGTCCTCGTCTCTCTTCAGCCTGCATACGGAGATCGGCACGAACTATCGGGACGATACCGGCAGCTGGCTCGACCCGTATAATCCGCAGGTCAGGACATGGGTCGCGGAGATGGTGCAGGAGCTGTACGATCTCGGCTTTGACGAGGTCGTGCTGGCGGACGTCGCTTTCCCGACCTTCCCGGAGGACCAGACCGTGACGCTCACCTATACGAGCGATATATCTACGCCGCGCAGCCCGGAGACGGCAGTCTGCGGCTTCGCGCTGAATGTTGCAGATAAGCTCAGCGACAGGGAAAAGCTGCTGTCGATATACGTTGATTCGCGTGTTGCCCTTGCAAAGACCGATGAGAGCACCGGGCAGAACGCGCGCCTGTTCATGAAGGTGTACGACAGGGTGTATCTTAAAACTGATAAGTTCATCTACACGTATAATATCGAGGACATGGCCGGCAGTGTAGAGATCGGCAACGTCTATGACAGGCTCGTCCCCGTGGTCGATAACTACACCCCGGATAACACGACGTGGGTGCTCGTCGATGTCGAGGAAGAATAACAATAATGGCACGCTGTGAAGCGTGCCATTATTGTTCAGCTTGTCAAAGAAGTCTCGCCAATGTGCGAGTTTTTTGGTATAATGGGGAAAAAGAGAACCGGCGGGGGGATA
>CAKTIH010000115.1 GCA_934565615.1 uncultured Oscillospiraceae bacterium
TACCCTGCTTGTCCGTCGCTCGAAAAACCTTGATTTTCCAGTGTTTTCAAAAGTATCGTTATCTAACGTCAGCTTTATATGCACCGTATTGAAAAATCTTCCTGTTTGTAATAAAATAATCACATCATTTACTGACGGATATATCATTCAAAAATCTGACAGGGGACACGACGATGAAACGAAACTCTCACGTCTGCAAGCTCACGGCGCTTGTGCTGGTCTGCGCGCTGACCTTCTCTCTCGGCGGCTGCGGCGCATCGCCGGAGGAGGACTACGGTAAGGCCTGCACCCTCTACTATGACGAGGGCAACTATGACGCGGCCTACCACCTGCTGAAAAAATACGAGAATTCCGACAATGCCGATATCCTCACTCTGCTTGGCGACTGCTACCGCTACGGCAGCGGCACCGAGCAGGACTCCGCAAGGGCAGCCGAGCTATACAGAAAAGCTGCCGACGCTGGCAACATGTGGGCGATGCTGAACCTCGGCTGGTGCACCTATGACGGCGAGGGCACAGACTCCGACCCGGAAGCCGCGCTCTCATATTTTGAGCAGGCTCAGGCCATGGGCTGCGAGGATGTCTATACCGGCCTTGCGGTGTGCTGCGAGGCGCTGGGCGACTATGAAAAGGCCGTCGAGTATTATAACACCGGCATTGAGATGGATAACGACCGCACGCCCGACGCGCTTTGCGGCCTTGCAAACCTATATGACAACGGTCTCGGCGTTGAGCAGGACACGGCAAAGGCCGTCTCGCTCTATGAGACCGCCGCCGAAAAGGGCAGCGCTTGGGGCATGGTCGCCCTCGGCTGGCACTACCGTATCCTCGGCGGCAGCAATAACCTCAAAAAGGCTGCGGCTTGGTTCAAGCAGGCCGCCGATATCGATAATGCCGACGGCTATTACGGCTACGGCCTGTGCTCTCTCGATCTCAAGAACTATGACGCGGCGCTCGAATACCTCACCATGGCCGTCGACGCGGGCGTCGGAGACGCCGTAATGGATCTTGCCTCCATGTACGAAAACGGCTTTGGCGTCGAGCGCGACGCGGAGAAGGCGCAGCAGCTCTATGCTGAGGCTGCGCAGTCCGGAAACGGCGGCTCCATCCTCAGTCTCGGCTGGCAGCGCTACAGCGAGGGCGACTATGACGGCGCTATAGAGCTGTTCCTGCAAGCGGAGGCGCTCGGCATTGACGATGCCTGCTTTGCCCTCGGCCTTGCTTACGGCGACGTTGAGGATTATGAAAATTCCTTTTCGTACCTGAGCCGCGCCGCGGCGCTTGGCGGCAATGACGCCGTTGAAGCCAAGGTCGCCCTCGCCGCCCTGTATGATAACGGTCAGGGCGTTGCGCAGGATAGGGATAAGGCGCAGCAGCTCTATACCGAAGCCGCGCAGTCCGGGGACGGCGGCGCACTTCTGAGCCTTGGCTGGAGATACTTTGAAAACGGCAATATGCGCCGCGCCGTCGACTGCTTCAGGACCTCTGTCGAGCGCGGCATAAGCGACGCTTACTTCGGTCTCGGCATGAGTCTCAAGAGCCTTGGCAGCTACGCTGAAGCCGCGGAGAACCTTGAAAAGACCGCGGAGCTCGGCACTGCCGACTCTGTCGGCGCGCAGCTTGAGCTCGCCGAGCTCTACGCAAACGGCTACGGCGTCGCGCAGGATTACGGCAAAGCCCTCGAGCTTTACACAAAGGCCGCCGAAGCCGGGGACGGCGACGCGATGAACGGCCTTGGCGACCTCTACTATTACGGCCGCGGAACGGACACGGACTATGACAAGTCCTTCCTGTGGTACAGCCGCTCCGCCGACACCGGCAATATCTACGGCATGTATAACTGCGCGTTCCAGTACGCAAGCGGGCTCGGTACCGCGCAGGACTTTGATAAGGCAAAAGCCCTGTATCAGAAGTCTCTCGACGGCGGGAACACCGAGGCCGCCCCCGCGCTTCAGGCCACCGAGGAGATGGCCGGATACTCCGCTCTTGCCGCCAAGGGCGATACCTCGGCAATGCTCAAGCTTGGCCGCTTCCTCCAGTACGGCACCTACATTGCCCAGGACACGGACAAGGCCATGGCGCTTTATCAGTCGGCGCTTGACGCGGGCGACGCCGCGGCTATGCGCTTCATCGGCACCGTCTACGGTGACCGGCGCGATTACGCCTCTGCGCTTGAGTGGTACCAAAAGGGCGCGGACGCCGGGGATCCGGACGCGATGATAGCGCTCGGCTCCGCTTACCGCTTTGGCGACGGCGTTAAAAGGGACGTTTTGAGCGGTATCGAGTGGTACAAAAAGGCGACGGAGCTTGGCAGCAAAGACGCGCCTGTACGGCTTGGCCGCATGTACGAATACGGAAACGGCGTCACGCGGGACTATGACGAAGCGCTCAAATGGTACGAGCAGGCGGCGGCCGCCGAGAGCGCGGAGGGCGCGGAGCTTGCCGGTACGATGTACTATCTCGGCATCTGCGGCACTGTCGATTACGTCAAGGCAGCCGAGTATTATGAGCAGGCCGCCTCCGGTGATGATACCTACGCCATGAACTACCTCGGCTGGATGTACGCAAACGGCCTCGGCGTCGAGCAGAGCTTTGACAAGGCTGTCGAGCTCTATGAAAAGGCCGTCGAGCTGCGCGGCAATACCGACGGCAGCCGGCTTGAGATCACAAAGCAATTCCTCGCCGACCAAAAGGCCGCCGAGGATGGCGACGACGCCGCAGTCATTTCTCTCGCCCTCGCCTACTTTGACGGCAATGCCGTCGCCGAGGATTTCGCCAAGGCAAAGGAGCTTCTTCGCCCGCTCGCCGAAAATGGCAGCGTCGACGCGATGGTCGCCCTCGGCAGGGTGGAGCACGGCAAATATGTCGGCACCGAGTGTGACTATGGCGCGGCCATGGAATGGTTCAAAAAGGCGGTGGAGCTTGGCAGCACCGAGGCCATGTGCGAAATAGCCAGCATGTACAATCTGAACGAGGGCGTAGTCCGTAATTCCGACACTATCCTTTATTGGTACAAGCTCGCGGCAGATGCGGGCGACGCCTACGCCGCAGGCAAGGTAGCCGGCTTGTATGAGTCTCCCTACCATGATTATGAAAAAGCCCTTGAATGGTATACTAAAGCCTATGAAATGGGCAGCAGCAACGCCGCCTATAGCATTGCTTATCTGTATTATGAAGGCGAAGGCGTAGAGCAGGATTATGCAAAGGCGCTTGAATGGTTCCAGAAGGCCGCGGTCACATACGTCTACTCCCGCTTTATGATCGCTGAAATGTACTATAAAGGCATAGGCGTCGAAAAGAACTACGGCCTTGCAAAGGAATGGTACGAGCGCGCCATGTACGAGGGCAACGACATTGCCACCGCAAACAGCCTGACCCGCCTCGGGCAGATGTACTATAACGGCTTCGGCGTCAGGCAGGATAAGGTCAAGGCGCTGGAGTACTATGAGGAGGCCGCGGGTTACGGTGCCGGAACAGCAATACGCGCCGCTGGCGACATGTACTATCTCGGCGACGGTGTCGAGAAGGACGCCGCCAAGGCCGCAAGGTACTATGACTTGCCTGTCCACCCCTTCCTGCGCGAGCTCGACTGACGTTTTGTCATCACGATTTTTTCCTACCGTATTGAAATATTTCTCGTTTTGTAATACCATTGACCGGCGGGTAAGTACATATATCCGCTAAGCAACGCCATAGAAGGAGGCAGGATCATGGCCGTCAATACCGACCGCAAGCTCCAGAATCAGGTGATCTATTCCGTATACGTCAGAAACCACACCCCGGAGGGCACGTTCCGCGCCGTGATACCCGACCTTGACCGTATCAAGTCCCTCGGCACGGACATTATATGGTTCATGCCGATCCACCCCATCGGCCTCAAGGGCAGGAAGGGCAGCCTCGGCTGCCCCTACGCCAACCGCGATTACCGCGATGTGAACCCCGAATACGGCAGCATGGCGGACTTCATGGAGCTTGTCTCCGCGATCCACGCGCGCGGCATGAAGTGCATGATAGACGTCGTCTATAACCACACCTCGCCCGACTCCGTTTTGTATTCCGAGCACCCGGAGTTCTTCTACCACGGCCCTGACGGCAAGCCCGGCAATAAGATCGGCGACTGGTCTGACGTCATCGACCTTGACTATAATAACCGCGCGCTGTGGGATTATCAGATAGCCTCGCTCAAAATGTGGGCAAGCCTTGTCGACGGCTTCCGCTGCGATGTCGCATCCTTCGTGCCGGTTGAGTTCTGGCGGAAGGCGCGCGAGGAGGTCAGCCGCGTGAACCCCGACTGCGTGTGGCTCGCCGAGACGGTACACCAGAGCTACGGCTGCCGCGCCCGCAGATTGGGCATATACTCCGCGCTCGATTATGATGAGTACTCCGCTTTCGATATCGAGTACGACTATGACACGCGCGAGTGCTTCGACAAGTACCTGCGCGGCGAGATCGCCCTCACGCACTATCTCGATATGCTGAACTTTCAGGAGGCCATCTACCCCGCGAACTACAACAAGCTGCGCTGCCTTGAGAACCACGACCAGCCGCGTATCCGCTCCTTCGTCCCGCGCGAGTGCGACCTTATCAATTACACTGCTTTCCTCTATTTCCTCAAGGGCACGACGCTTATCTACGCCGGGCAGGAGTTTGAGAACATCCACCTGCCGAGCCTGTTTGAAAAGGACACCGTCAGCCGCGGTACAGGCCGCGACCTTAGTAAGCTCATGCGCCGGCTGTACGAAATAAAGCGCGATCACTTCGGCTGCGAAGATTACTTCCTTGCCGCCGGGGACGATAAAAACGACATCGCCGTGCTCGAGCGCGGCAGCGGCGATAAGCGCTTCATCGGCGTGTTCAGCCTCCGCTCTTTGAGCGCCGAGGTGAGCGTCGATCTCCCGGACGGCTCCTATCCCGAGCTTATCTCCGGCGCCGCCGTCGAGGTCAATGGCGGTAAGCTCCAATGCGCAGGGCATCCCATGATCCTGGAGGCGCGGCAATGCTGATAGACGGCAAGGCACTTGCGCAGAGAGTGCGCGAGGAGACGGCGCGCGAAGCTGCAGCGCTCCCGCGCAAAGCCGGGCTTGCGGTCGTGCTCGTCGGGGACGATCCCGCCTCACGCATCTATGTCTCCGGTAAGGAGCGCGACTGTGAGCAGTGCGGCTTCATGAGCCGCGAATATAAGTTTGATGATACCGTCACGCAGGAAACACTGCTTGAGCTTATCTCCGCGCTCAACCGCGATGCGGAGATAGACGGCATCCTCGTGCAGCTTCCGCTCCCGGAGCATATCGACGAGGACGCGATCATCGAGGCGATCTCCCCTGAGAAGGACGTTGACGCGTTCCACCCGGTGAACGTCGGGCGGCTCTCCGCGGGTAAGCCCGTGCTGCTGCCCTGTACCCCGGCGGGGATAATGGAGATGCTGCGCGCATATGAGATACCGGTCGAGGGTAAGGTCTGCACGGTGGTCGGGCGCAGCAACATCGTCGGAAAGCCTATGGCCATGATGCTCCTGCGCGCGAACGGCACGGTGATCTCCTGCCACAGCCGCACGCCGAAGCTTGCGGAGTTCACGCGGCAGGCGGATATCCTCGTCGTCGCGGCGGGGCACAGGGGACTCATCACCGGGGACATGATAAAGCCCGGCGCGGCGGTCATAGACGTGGCGATGAACCGCGATGCGGAGACCGGCAAGTTCACCGGGGACGTCGTGTTTGACGAGGCAGTCAATCGCGCGGCGTATATCACCCCCGTGCCCGGCGGCGTCGGTCCGATGACGCGCGCGATGCTGATGCGCAACATCCTCGCCGCGGCAAAGCAGCATATATACGGAAAATAAGAATTAAAACAAATCGCTCAGTAAGTTTTGCACAACTTTCTGAGCGATTTTTTGTTTATATATTCATGCGGAAAATCTATTGAAGTATCGCTTTTAGCTATCGCTATCTATCATTTGTCCTCACTCTGCGCCAGGACAAAGCGCTTGAAGTCCGCCGCTGCCGGAGAGAGCGTCACCGCCGGGTCGGTCACAAGGTAGAACATCCGGTTCGGCACCGGGCGCGATATCTGCAATATCTTCACGTTAAGCCGCAGCAGCATTTCCATATACGGGACCACCGACACGCCGAAGCCCTGCGCGACGAGCCCCGCGATGACCTGATCCTCTTGTATCTCGTATGCGACCTTGGGGGTAGCGCCTATCTGCGCGAACATATCGTTCACAACATGGCGCAGCCCCGAGCCGTGCGCGTACTGGATGAACGGATCGTCCAGCACCTCGGAAAGCTCCGCTGTGTGCCGCGCAGCAAGCCGGTGCTCCGGCGGCACAATGAGCACAAGATCCTGCTTCTTAATGGGGATGGACTCGAATTTATACTCCTCCGGGGCCTTGGAACTGAACACAATGTCCAACTCGTGCCTTTGCAGCTTGTGCATAATGTCCGAAGTCACACCCGTGAAAAAGGTGAAGTCCACATTCCTGTCCGCATTCTGCCGCTTAAAGCTTGCCGCGAGCGCCGGGACATATTCCACCCCCAGCGTGCGCAGCAGGCCGAGGCGCACCACGCCGTTTCCCGCCGCGATACGGTGCAGATAGTCAACGCTCCCGTCGAGGATCTCCAGCGACTGGTGCACCTGCTTGAGAAACACCTCTCCGAACTGCGTGAGCTCAACATTGCGCCCGCTCTTTTCAAACAGCGGCACGCCCAGCTCCTGCTCAAGCTGCGCTATGGCATGGCTCAGACTCGGCTGCGATATGTACATCTGCTCTGCGGCCTTGGTGTAGTGCCGTGTCTCCGCAAGGCGGACAAAGTACCTCAGGTGCGATAGATTCATCCTTCTGCACCTCCTCTTCCGATGAGTATACCATCAGTTGACAAGGACACACACGGTTTTGACGGGCAGAAAAACGCCCATGCTGCTTCAAAGCCCTTGCCAATACACAAAGTATTGCCTGCGGGCTTT
>CAKTIH010000116.1 GCA_934565615.1 uncultured Oscillospiraceae bacterium
CGGTAGCCATGGAGTCCATGAAGCAGGCGGCGAGGCGGCCAAGGCCGCCGTTGCCGAGACCTGCGTCCGGCTCCTCCTCGAAGATATCGGACGCGCTGCGTCCCATGTCCTCAAGCGCGCCGGTGACAGCGTCGGAGATGCCGAGGTTGTAGGCGTTCTTCATAAGGCTGCGCCCCATGAGGAACTCCATCGACATATAGTGTATCTCTTTTTCCGCGTGGCGCGGGTCCTCAATGGTGAGCAGGCGGCTCATGAGCTCGCGGATGACTATGGCCGTGGCCTGAAATATCTGCTCGTTGGTGGCGGCCTCGCCGCTTACGCTGAACTGCGCGCTGAGCTTATCCTCTATCGCGCTTCGGACTTCGTCTCTGGATATCTGATTATTCATTTATTACCTCCGTGGAGTAGAGTATGCCCGATCATATAAACTCCGGTAACGTTACCGGATATCGGGGAAAAACAATGCGGCCGGAGGTCGCATTGTTTTGTCTGCCAGTCAAGAAAACTATGCTGCAAAGTAAAGAAACAGAGCAGCGGGGGAGCTTGAGGGGGCAAGGCCCGCCTCAAATCGGATAAACCGCCGTCGAAAGCCTTGATGCTTCAAGGCTTTCGGTAAAAGCATTTTGAATGCTTTCAAAATGCTCGGCGGAAAGCGCTTGTCAAAAGAGTCCTTACAGGACTGTTTTGACAAGCGGGAAAAACAATGCGGCCATAGGTCGCATTGTTTTATGGCAAATTGGTTAGTGGCTGCGCTTAGATTTCTATGCCCTTGGGTACGACTATGGGAAGCTTGTCGCTCCCGGTCAGCACCGTCCCGGCAGAGAACACGACAGCCTTATCGGCGATGACGTGGCTCAGCTCAGAGTTTTCGCCGACTATGCAGCGGCGCATAATGATGCAGTCCTTGAGCTTCGCGCCTGCGCTGATGCGCGCACCGGAAAAGACGATGCAGTTTTCGATATCGCCTTCGATGATGCAGTTATCGGCGACAAGGCAGTTGAGAGAGGAGGAGTGCTCACCGTAATAGGTGCTGACTTCCTCGCGTATCTTCGTGCGCACGGGACGGTCGGCGGGGAAAATGTCGCCGCGGTTTGCCGCATCGAGCATATCCATGTTGGCGTGATAGTAGCTGTCGACACTGTGGATAATGGCGGAGTAGCCGTGATGGACGTATATCCCCATTTTACCCCCGTTTGCGAGATAGTAGTCTATCGCGTCCTTGTGGAAGCGGTAGAGGTTATGCTCATGAGAATAGTCCATCAGGCGCAGCAGCACATCGCGGTTAATGATGTATGCTTCGAGCGAGGCGACGCCTTTACTCTCATCGCGCGGCTCGACGAGCATGTGCTTCACAAGGCCATCCTCACCGGTGACATAACGCAGGCGGCTGCCGTCAACGCTGCTGTCGGCGCAGATCGCGGTGATCTCAGCACCGGAGCGAATGTGCTGCTTCATGGGAACAGAGAGGTCGATATTCGCGTAGAGATTGCCGAGCATGAGCACAACGTACTTGCTCTTGATGTCCTTTATGTAGGTGGAGACGGCGTTTAACGCCTCCATCGTGCCGGTGTAGTTGCCCTTGTGGTACTCAGGCAGGCCGAAGGGCGGGAGCATGCGCAGGCCGTTGTCGCGGCGGCTCATGTCCCAGGGCTTGCCGCTGCCGATATGGTCGAGCAGGGACTGATAGTCACGCTGGACGATGACGCCGACATCGAGGATGCCTGCGTTGCGCATGGAAGAAAGCGGGAAGTCTATAAGGCGGTAGCGGCCGCAGACGGGCAGCGATGCCGCCGTGCGGGATTTGACAAGCTCGCGCAGCTCAGGAAAAGTGTTGTACGCAAAGATAATTCCGTGGAAATCCTTCATTGCTCAAACCTCCTCACCGGTGTAGATCATCGCGCCGGCAGGCACGCGCGCGCCGGAGCCGATCTCGATTTTCGGGCCGCAGGTGGCGACGCCCCAGTCGTCCGAGCCGTCGGGCGCGGAGCCGACATGAGCGCCGGAGTGAATAACGGTGTTCTCGCCGATAATGGCGTATTCAACGGTAGCACCGGACTCGACGACCGCGCCGGGCATGAGCACGCTGTAGCACACGTTTGCCCCGGTCTGGACCTTGACGGAGGGCGAGAGCACGGAGTTCTCGACGTGCCCGTCGATCTCGCAGCCCTCGGTGACTATCGAGTGGATGATCTCGGCATGCTCGCCGGTGTAATGCGGCGGGCAGATAGGGCTGCGCGCGCTGATCGGCCAGTCGGGATCGTAGAGGTTAATGAGCGTGGGGGAGAGCATATCCATGTTCGCGTCCCAAAGACTTGTGATGGTGCCGACATCGCGCCAGTAGCCGCTGAAGCGGTACGGCCAGAGCTTTTCGCCCGCGGCGAGCATGTTCGGGATTATGTTTTTGCCGAAGTCTTTGTCGGAGTTCGGGTCGTTTTCATCGGCGATGAGGTATTCGCGCAGCTTCTTCCAGTTGAAGATGTATATGCCCATAGATGCAAGGTCGCTCTTCGGTTGCTTGGGCTTCTCCTCAAACTCGTTTATGTACCCGTCCGGACCGACGTTCATGATGCCGAAGCGGGTGGCCTCCTCCATCGAGACCTGAAGCACGGAGATCGTGCAGGCGGCGTCCTTCTCGATATGCTCGCGCAGCATGTCGGAATAATCCATCTTGTATATATGGTCGCCTGAGAGGATCAGCACGTTGTCGGGATCATAGCTCTCGATGAAGCCGATGTTCTGATAGATCGCGTTCGCGGTGCCGGAGAACCACGAGCCGCGCTCACCGGCGCTCTGGTACGGCGGCAGGATGTAAACGCCGCCGTCGGACACGTCGAGGTCCCACGGCTGGCCGCTGCCGATATAGCTGTTGAGCTGGAGCGGACGGTACTGCGTCAGAACGCCGACGGTGTCGATACCGGAGTTTGCGCAGTTGGAGAGCGGGAAGTCGATTATCCTGTACTTTCCGCCGAAGGGGACGCTGGGCTTGGCTACATTTTGAGTCAAGGCATACAGACGGGAGCCCTGTCCTCCCGCCAGGAGCATTGCGATGCAGCTTTTTTTCATTGTCAACCTCCTGAGTGCAATATATTTATCTGGAAAATTTCCAATAAAATTCAATTGTAGCGGTTCATGGCGCGGTCGGCTCCGTCGGTGATGTAGCACTCGGCGGCGTGGGCGGCGCGGAGCGCGGCGTCGCGCATATCGACGGCGTCCTGATCCTTGAACGCGGAGAGCACCCAATCGGCCATGTCATAGTCAGGGTGCGGGGGTGCGCCGACGCCTATGCGGATGCGGGGGAATGCGTCGGTGCCGAGCTGGGCGATGATGTTTTTGAGTCCGTTGTGCCCGCCGGCGCTGCCCTTGACGCGGATGCGCAGCTTGCCGATCGGCAGGCTTATCTCGTCCGATACGACGATCACGTGCTCCGGCGGTATTTTATAGAACCTTACCGCCTGAATGACGGCCTCACCGGAGAGGTTCATAAAGGTCTGCGGCTTCATGAGCATGACGCTCTCGCCGCCTATATCGACCGTTGCTGTGAGCGCCTTGAAGCGCGAGCGGTTGATGCTGATGTTCTTTTCCTTGGCCATAGCGTCCGCCGCCATGAAGCCCGCGTTGTGGCGGGTGCCCTCGTATTTAAGCCCGGGGTTGCCGAGAAACACGATGAGCCAGCTTACCCCGCCGGGCTTTTTGAAAAGCATTTGTTTTCACCCCAATGCTGGAGAACGTTTATCAATAACATGATTGCTGCTCGGGCAATCGGTTTACATACTTAGTACACTGATGCACCGTACCTTCACAGCGCCGGTTTGCCCGGCGCTGCGGAAACGGAACGGTATTCGTTTCTTCTGACGTCAATCGAATAGATTGGAGATAGAGACTTCCTCGTAAATTCTTCTGATAGCCTCGGCAAAGACCGGCGCGGTGGATATGTACTTGATCTTGCTGCACGCAGGCTTATCGGAGGGGTAAGGAATGGTGTCGAGCAGGAGCAGCTCTTCAATGCAGCTATTCTCGATGCGCTCGATAGCGGGACCGGAGAGTACGCCGTGGGTCGCGCAGGCGTAGACCTTCTTTGCGCCGCCTATCTCGCTGATGGCCTTGGCCGCGCCGCAGAGGGAACCGGCGGTATCGACGATGTCGTCAAGCAGGATGCAGGTCTTGCCTTCGACGTTGCCGATGATGTTCATGACTTCGGACTGGTTCGCCTTTTCGCGGCGCTTGTCGACGATGGCCATGTTGACGCCGAGCTTCATCGAGAAAGCGCGCACACGCGCGGTGCTGCCGACGTCGGGGGAGACGACCATAACGTCCTCATTGCCCTTGCCGAACATGTTGACAAAGTGCTTGACAAACAGGTGGGAGCCGAGAAGATTGTCCACAGGGATATCGAAGAAGCCCTGGATCTGCGCAGCGTGAAGGTCCATCGTCAGCACTCTGTCCGCGCCGGCGGTGGTGATAAGGTTGGCGACGAGCTTTGCGGAGATGGGATCGCGGCTCTTGGCCTTTCTGTCCTGACGGGCATAGCCGAAGTAGGGAATGACCGCGGTGATACGGCCGGCGGAGGCTCTGCGCATCGCGTCGATCATGATGAGCAGCTCCATGAGGTTGTCGTTGACGTGGTTGCAGGTGGACTGAACGATGAAAACGTCCTTGCCGCGCACCGGCTCAAACACGGAAACGGAGCATTCGCCGTCAGCAAACTGTGCAACGTCTGCCTTGCCGAGCGTCCGGTACAGTTCAGAGCAGATATGCTCGGCCAGTTCAGGATTGGAATTGCCCGCGAAAACCTTGATTTCCTTGCCGTGTGAGATCATTTCTCTTTTTCCTCCGTAATCGTCTTATATTCATTTTAGCCCGCACCCATTTCCGGGTGCATAATCATTCACGCTGATTATAACACCTATAGCGCGAAATTGGAAGAGCAAAGCCGCGGTATCAGCGCTCAAATTGCGTATAAAAAAAGCAATTTACAAGCCCCCTGTTTTTGTGTATAATAGTACTCTATGAAGAAAATTATTTGAAAGTGGTTGAAACGATGCTTGAATTTGAAGAATATAAGGTAAAGCTCAATAACGCAAAGCCCGGTCTTGAGGACCTGCGCGGCGCGCTGAAGCTCGAGAGCGCGCAGAAGGAGATCGAGGAGCTTGAGGCGGCTTCCGAGCGCGAGGGCTTCTGGAACGATGTTGAGAAATCCCAGAAGGTACAGAAGCGGCTCAAAACGCTCAAGAACAAGGTTGAAAATTTCCAGAAGCTCTGCGCCGCGTGGGACGATATGTACACTATATGCGAGATGGCCATCGAAGAGAACGATGATTCGATGCTCGAGGAGCTGGAGAGCGAGTATAAGCAGTTCACCGAGAAGGTCGAGGAGACCCGGCTCGGCACTCTGCTCACCGGCGAGTATGACGCGAACAACGCCATTCTCACCTTCCATGCCGGCGCCGGCGGCACCGAGGCGCAGGACTGGGCCTCGATGCTCTACCGTATGTACAACATGTGGGCAGACCGCCACGGGTACAAGGTCAGGGTCATGGACTATCTCGACGGAGACGAGGCAGGCATCAAGAGCGCGACGATTATGATCGAGGGCGAGAACGCCTACGGCTTCCTCAAGAGCGAGCACGGCATACACAGGCTTGTACGCGTCTCTCCGTTTGACGCTGCCGGCCGCCGCCACACCTCCTTTGCCGCGGTCGAGGTCATGCCCGAGATAAGCGACGATGATAATGAGATCGAGCTGCGCGACGAGGATATCAAGATGGACGTGTTCCGCTCCTCCGGTGCGGGCGGCCAGAAGGTCAACAAGACTTCTTCTGCGGTGCGTCTTACCCATATCCCGACGGGCATAGTCGTGTCCAGTCAGGTGGAGCGCAGCCATTTCCAGAACCTCGAAAACTGCCGCAATATGCTGCGTGCGAGGCTCGCCGAAATAAAGGAACGCGAGCATCTTGAAAAGATCAGCGATATCAAGGGCGTGCAGTTGAAGATCGAATGGGGCAGCCAGATCCGCTCCTACGTGTTTATGCCCTATCAGCTCGTTAAGGATCACCGCACGAACTATGAAAACGGAAATATCGACAACGTCATGAACGGCGATCTTGACGGCTTCATAAACGCGTATCTGTCCATGAAAGCGGAAACCTAAATTCATAGGAAAGGTTTTGTTAAATTGAAATCCCGCGTTAGTGCGAAGGCTTGTGTGATCGCCGCTCTCGGCAGCGCGATACAGGCTTTCGGGCTGTATAATATCCACTCCATCTCCGGTGTCACCGAGGGCGGCATCCTCGGCCTGACCCTGCTGCTGCACCACTGGTTAGGCATTTCCCCGGCGCTGTCGTCGCTGGTGCTCAACGCCGCCTGCTATATCCTCGGCGCGGCAGTTCTGGGCAAGGGCTTTGTTATCATGTCGGTGATAGCCGGGGGCAGCTTCTCGGCGTTCTATTGGGTGTTTGAAAAGTTCCCGCCGCTCTGGCCGGGCATCGCGGATATGCCGCTGCTCGCGGCGCTCGTGGGCGCGCTGTTCATCGGCGTCGGTGTCGGGCTCGGCGTACGCATGGGCGGAGCCTCCGGTGGGGATGACGCTCTTGCAATGTCTATCGAAAAGCTTACGGGCATCGGCATCCAGTGGGTGTACCTTGTGGAGGACCTAATCGTGCTGACACTGTCGCTGAGCTATATCCCGCTCAGAAGGATCGCCTACTCGCTTCTGACAGTCATCCTGTCAGGTCAACTTATCGGCCTTGTGGCAAAGAAAAAACCTGCCGCACCGGAAGCGGCAGAGGAATAACCAACCAGCCGCGTCTCAGCGAAAGCCGAGACGCGGCTGGTTGACTACTATAT
>CAKTIH010000117.1 GCA_934565615.1 uncultured Oscillospiraceae bacterium
CCGCCTGCGCAAGGTCGGCTTTGTCGAAGGCGATGAGAAAGGGAATGTCCTTCGCGCGGAAAATGTCCAGCAGCTCCTTGTTCTTGCCGTGCAGCCCTGTCTCTTTATTATAGTAGGCGCAGACATCGTCGATATCCGGCAGATAGGGCAGCGGGAAAATGTCGATATTCTTGAGGTAATCCGCCTGAAGCTCGGGTGCGAGCATGTCCCAGAAGATGCGCGCGTAGACAAGCACGCCAAGGCCGGAGTTTGCGAGCTGGAAAGCGTTCTCGACATTCGTCAGCTCGCACACAAAGCATGGGTTTATATCATAATACTTGAGGTAACTGTTGAGTGCCCTGCCGCCCGAGGACTGGCGCGGTATCTTTATAAACGGTGCCTTCTCAAACCACGTGAGGTCCGCGCACTCGGAAAAGCGCGCTTTTATCTCGTCGTACTGATCCCCGGCAAGCTCACGCATTATCTGCTTCGGCACGACCAGCACCTGCTCCTTCTTGCAGAGGGTCACCGTGTCATAGTTATCGGGCGCGCCGTTTATCGAGCCGATGACGAGGTCGACCCCGTCGTATATGATCGACTTGTGCAGCACCTCCGGCGACTCCTCGCTGACCTTGACATAGGTATCCGGGTGCTCCTTGAGGTATTCCGGCAGGACATACGGCAGGATTGCGCGGGCGATGGTGTGCTCAATGCCGACATGGATGAAATGCGAGCCGCTGAAGCTGTGGCTGGAGCTCTCCTCATACTGCTGCTTGAGCTGGAGGATCTCCTTTGCGGTCTGCAAAAACTGCTTCCCGTCCGGCGTGAGGCTGAGCGGACGGCTGCGCACAAACAGCGTCGTCCCCAGTTCCTCTTCCAGCTTCGCTATCTGCTTTGACAGCGACTGCTGCGAAATGAACAGATGTTTCGCGGCTGTAGAAAAGCTTTTCTCGTCGGCCACGGCGGTGAAACTTTTCAGCAATGAAAAATCCATTATAAATAAACGCTCCGCTTTTTCATTGTATGGGGCCTCAGCAGGCGAAAAATGCGTCCGCCGTTTTGCCCGCATACATTGTTGAGTATAGCACCTTGTCTTATCGCTGTCAAAGCTTTTTAGCGGACAGTCCTGTTTTGATTTTCACATTATATTATATGCACAAAGCTGCCGGACTTTCGGGCTTGTTTATGGGTCAATACAGGAAAGTGTAAATTTACTCTTGCAAAATTAAACTTTCGGTTGTATTATAAATGCAAAAAGGGAGTAATTCAAAAACCTGTCCAAAATCGCAGCTCCCTTTTTGTTGATTTTTAGGAGGTACCAGTATGAAAAAAGTTATTGCACTTTTGCTTGCACTTGTTATGGTATTTGCGCTGTGCGCCTGCGGCAGTTCCGGCAAGGAGGCCCTCACCTTCACCACCGGCGGTGAGTCCGGCACCTATTATGCTTTCGGCAGCGTGCTCGCACAGTATGTCTCTTCCAACAGCGACCTGAGCGTTACCGCCATCACCGGCAACGGCTCCAAGGCAAACGTTGAAGACCTCGATGCCGGCGATGTCCAGCTCGGCTTCTGCCAGTCCGACGTTATGAGCTACGCTTATGACGGCACTAACCTCTTCGCCGAGACCGGCGCTATCGACAGCTTCTCCGTCGCCGCCGCGCTCTACATGGAGCAGGTACAGATCGTCACTATGGACCCCGATATCAAGACCGTTGCCGACCTCAAGGGCAAGAGCGTCTCTGTCGGTGCTCAGGGCTCCGGCGTTTACTTCAACGCCATTGACGTTCTCGGTGCATACGGCATGACCCTTGACGATATCGACCCCAAGTACCAGAGCTTCGGCGACAGCGCCGAGAGCCTGAAGGATAAGAAGATCGACGCGGCCTTCATCGTCGCCGGTGCTCCCACCACCGCCATCGTCGACCTCTCCACCAGCGGTCAGGTCTACCTCGTCAGCATCGATGACGAGCACATGGATCAGCTCATCGCCAGCAGCCCCTACTACTCCGCTTACACCATCACCGCCGACACCTACGGCACCCCTGAGGATGTCCAGACCGTCGCAGTCGCGGCAGTTGTCCTCGTCCGTGACGACGTTTCCGATGACGATGTCTACACCTTCGTCTCCACCATCTTCGATAACATCGACGCTATCTCCGAGCAGCACGGCAAGGGCGCAGAGCTGAGCCTTGAGTTCGCTTCCTCCATGACCAGCGTGCCTTACCACCCCGGTGCTGCGAAGTACTTCGCAGAGAAGGGCTTCGAGGTCGCAACCAAGTAAGCTTTACCCTCAGCACTGCATAGATAAATGCGCTGGAGCCTCAGCAATGGGGCTCCGGCGTATAAGGTTTATTCACCTCCCTTCATGAGCGTGCAAATTTGCGGATTCTTTACGCCGAAGCGGCTTTCTTAACTTGCGCTTTGGCCGTTCTTAAGTCATGATATATTGGGAAGTTATTAAATATTGAACGGAAAGGGGCATACATAATGCCAAGCAAGAATCATTTTCACATCCGAACGGCAGACGAAGTCGTCGATACCAGCGTAGATATTGAGGTCGACGTAGGCACGGCTGCGGATGTTGAAGCCGTCATGCGTAAGTACGACCGCGAATCCAACACGCGCACATGGGAGGGTACTCCGGGAATAATCGTCCGCGTCATCATGGTCATTTTCTCGCTGTACTGCATCTGGTCCACGCTCTTCAGCGTCGCGGCCATTGAGAAGCGCCTCACCGCGTTCATCGGCTGCGTCATCATCATGGGCTATATGACCTACCCCGCGTCGAAGCACCATGTCCGCCATAACTACATTCCGTGGTTTGACTATGTGCTTATGATAGTCGGTGCCGCGAGCTTTTTCTATTACTGCTTCGCCTATGACTCTCTCGTCATGATCCTGACCAGCGCGTCGAGGATAACCCCGTTCCAGATCGCTATAGGCATCATCGGCATTCTCTGCCTGATGGAGCTGTGCCGCCGCTGCGTCGGCGTACCGATCCTCTGCGTCGCCGCCGCGCTGATAATTTATACCTTTGCAATCGGCACTCCGCTCAAGCGCGTGCTCTATACCCTGTTCTATACCACCAGCGGCGTCATGGGCACTCCTATCCAGGTCTGCGCAAAGTACATCGTTGTGTTCATTATCTTCGGCGCGTTCCTTGAGCGCACCGGCATCGCGGCCTTCTTTATCGACCTCGCGAACTCCCTCGTCGGCCGCTTCTCCGGCGGCCCGGCAAAGGTCGCGGTCATCTCCTCCGCTCTGTGCGGCATGGTCTCCGGCTCCTCCGTCGGCAACACCGTCACCACCGGCTCCGTCACGATCCCGATGATGAAAAAGACCGGCTACAAGCCTGAGTTTGCCGGCGCTGTCGAAGCCGCGGCTTCCACCGGCGGCCAGATAATGCCGCCTATCATGGGCGCTGCCGCGTTCCTTATGGCCGAGTACATGAACGTCACCTACGGCGAGGTCGCGCTGCGCGCCATCCTCCCGGCCGTGCTGTATTTCACCGGTATATTCATCGCCGTTCACCTTGAGGCAAAGAAGCTCCACCTGAGCGGCATCCCCAAGGAAGAGCTGCCTGTCATGAGCAAGCTCATCAGGAAGATATATCTGCTCCTCCCGCTCGTCGTGCTCGTCTGGCTCGTCACTACCAACACCCGCACCATGCAGTTCTCCGCAACGATCGCGATCCTCGTCGCCATCGTCGTTAGCCTTTTCGATAAGGAGAACCGCATCACCCCCGCCAAGATCTTCGAGGCTCTCGAAGCCGGCGGCAAGGGCACCATCACCGTCGCCGTCGCCTGCTGCATGGCGGGCATCATCGCCGGCTGCATCACCGCCACCGGCCTTGCCTCCAAGCTCATCAGCGCCGTCGTGTCCATCAGCAATCAGGTCTCCTTCGTGAACCCCCAGTTCATTGCGATGTTCCTCACGATGATCTGCTGCATCATCCTCGGCATGGGCGTGCCGACCACCGCTAACTACTGCATCATGGCCTCCACCTGCGCCCCCATCCTTATCACTATGGGCGTACCCAAGATCTGCGCGCACTTCTTCGTGTTCTACTTCGGCATCGTCGCCGACATCACCCCGCCTGTCGCGCTGGCAGCCTACGCCGGCTCCGCGATAGCAAAATCCAACCCGATGAAAACCGGGATCAACGCAACAAAGCTTGCTATCGGCGCATTCATCGTGCCATACATCTTCTGCCTGAACCCGGCAATGCTGTTCATTGACGTTACGGCGCTCGGCATAATCCAGATCGTCATAACCTCTCTCGTCGGCATCTTCGGCGTCGCCGCGGCAATGAACGGCTTCCTGTTCAAGAAGCTCGAGTGGCCGTGCAGAGTGCTCATCTGTGCAGGCGGCCTGCTGATGATGGACCCGACCGCGATCACCGACGTTATCGGCATCGTGCTCTTCGCAGCAGTTTTTGCATGGCAGTACTTCGGCGCAAAGAAAGAGCGCGCCGCTGCCTGAGCCTTATAGACTAAGATAAAATTATTGCACCCTGACGATTCACGTCAGGGTGCATTTTTTCGTTGTTCTGTTTATTTCGCCTTTTCCCGTTTCAGGATCACCGCCGCCCGGCTGATGAACAGAAACGCTCCGAAAAACAGCACCGCAAGGCTCCTGTACTGGAACCACGCGTGTATGCAGCTTGGCTGTGCCGCCGCGGCATACCAGACCAGAGGCATCAGCGTGACGATCAGCTCGGATGCCGCAAGCTCGCGCTCCGCTCTGCTGGCGCGCAGCAGGTACACGAGTCCGGATATAATGATCGCCGCGGCAAAAAGCAACGCCGCCGGTGCCGTCAGGCTGCCGGGAAATGCCGTGCCCCATACACTTTTCAGTGCCCTCGCGGCACTGTAATACTCCTCCAACCCCTCGACGACCCTCACGCCGAGCCGTCCACCAAGCGAAGCCAGCCCGTCCTCAATGCCGTTTATATCGGTGAATATGCCTGTCAGCGCCAGCTTGCACAGCCACATCGCAGCGTAGCCGTACAGCCATGCCACGCAGCAGCGCAGAGTCTGCCGCAGGCTGCGCCCCTGCTGTCTCCCTGTTTCCAGCAGCAAAAGCAGCGGGAAGCCAAGCGTCACGAGCGGCGCGGTATAGAAATCAAAATACTGCGTGAGCGCGCCGAAGGCGCAGAACGCAGCTGACCAATTGCAGCCTCGCCCGTCTCTGCCGAGGATATACAGACAAAAAGCAAAGCCCAGCAGGAAGCAGCAGGCAAGCTGCGGCGAGTGCGCCGCTATCGCGGGGTTTATAAGACAGACCGCGCCGCCGAGACAGAGCGCGGCGCGCACTCCGATCCTCCCTGCCGTCAGCGCCGCCGCGGCGAACGCGAGGGCGAAGAACGCCAGCGATATCACCCAGCATATTCCTTCATACGAGAACAGGACCAGCAGCGGCTTTATCAATATCCTAAAGCCCATCCAGTAGCGCACGTAGTTCACATTCGCAGGCTCACCCCCGCACAGTTCCATGAGTGATCTGCGCTGTGTATCCTCGCCGCCGTAGCGCATCGGGTTTGAAAATACGCTCTGCGGATCTTCAGACTTGAGCGTATAGGATTCCATTATTATGAGCGCGTCGGTGTTGTAGTCCACGATGTAGGCCATCCGGTCGCTCCCGAGCAGCGGCGCGGAGGGTTGGTTCAGCTCCTCGGCAGAGCGAAGAACGTTCTTCTCCGTCAGTGCGGAGGGGATAAATGAAACTGCCAGAAGAAGCAGCGCCCCGCAAGCCGCCGCGGCAATCGGCAGAAGCGCCGTAGCGATCCTTTTTATATATCACACTTCCAATGCTTTTTTGAAAAGTATAGCATCTGATTTTGTGCCTCTTGTCTACTATCGTAGACAAGATTTCCATAGTTTGTATATAAAATCATTTGCATAGGATTCTATGGGATGTGATACGGAGTGGTAGAGCTCGATAATGCTGTCATTGGCGCTGTCGTAAAGCGTCTGCGAAAAGATAAAGGGAAATCGCAGGAAGTTTTAAGCGGCCTATGCGGCATTTCTCGCAGTCATTTGTCCATGATCGAAGCCGGAAGAAAGAATGTTCAGTTTGAAACTTTATGGAGGATCGCTTTTGCTCTTGAAATATCCCCCCGCACTCTTGTGGGGTACATTGAGGATGCGCATAAAAAGCCGTCGGCAGCCCGGATGCTCCGGAAGTGCCGCATAATACCGACAGCAGCAGCTAAAACAGGCTCCGGGAATCAAAGCTGATTCCCGGAGCCTGTTATTAAGCTTTATTTTTTTACACAAGATACACCCTGTGGCAGCTTCCCTCGCCGAACACATTCTCCATCGCGGTCTTGTATTCTGCAAAGTATTCATCCGGCATGAGCGCCTGCACGCAGCCGGCAAAGCCGCCGCCATGGACACGCCATGCGCCTTTTCCGCTAAGCAGCTTCTTTGAAAGCTCAAGCCCCTGCGCAAGCTTGGTATCTCCTGTGGCACTGGTAATAATATTGTTGAGCAGCTCCTCCGAGCTGCGCCCCGATTCGTTCATCAGGCGCATATACTCCGCGCCGTCTCCCGCGATGAGCGCATCGCGCATCTTGGGGACGCGGTCATTCTCATCGAAGAAGTGCATCGCGCGGCGCACCGGACGATCCGATGGGTCCCAGCCCTTGCTGCTAAACTCCGCCGGGTCGACGTCCGCGAGCACGCCCTTGTCGAAAAGGTTCGCGATATATACCATGTCTCCCGGGATGCGCGCATATGAGGTGTCAAGCCCCGCATGGCTGCCGCCCGTGTCGGTCAGGCACAGTGTCAGCCCCATAGAGCTGAAGTCGGCCTTTATCGGCGTCATCTCGCCGGTCTTGAAATCCACATACAGCG